>JBBRMF010000096.1:0-17091 GCA_038230975.1 Tepidisphaerales bacterium | reverse complement strand
GATATTCTTGGGGGGGGGGGGGGGTAAATCACTGGACAGATTGAGCAAAGCGCGGTACACTTTCAATCAATCTCAGGCAGGCTCTCTGAAGACGTGAGGGCGGGCGTTCCGCCAATCTTCGGGGGGTTTTGCAAGAGGCTCACAGAAGTGTATTGGCCTGATCGGCAGCGAGATCGTTCAGATCTGCACCCCCGGAAAAACTTCCGGCAGTGGTGACTTTGAATGAAGGGATGCCCACGCGCGGTTTGGCCACTCCGGACGGACCCGGGGGATACAGGCCCACATTGCCCGAAAGCGCCCTATCCGGTGTGGCTGTTTCACTGGAGCTGGAGCACCCGGTGAGTGATGTCCCCATTACCGCAAGCAGTAGTAACGGAACGAGATTGCGGATGAAAAAAAAACGATCCACAAACGTAACGACACTCACCTTGCCCGGGCCAGACGTATGTTCGATACGCATGATCGATTCCTTTGATTTGACCTTCGATGCTGCTTTACACAGTAAGAAGCAAAACAAGTATCGCAAGCGTTGTCAAGATAAGTTGCATATTCAGCCGGTATTCGAATAAAGGGGAGATTTCGAGATTGGGTTGTGTCGATTCGCGCAGTCCACTTGATGCAAGAAAACGGGCCGTCCCATATCAGAAGACGGCCCGCCTGCAATCAAAATGATCCCGCGACGGAGTCGCAGGGCTTTCTTAATCGAGTGATCAATCCTTTAACTTCAGATCGCCGAGGCGGACCGCGCGAGCGGGCCGAATTTTACGGAGGGCTGCGTGGATCGCTTTCCGCACGGAATGATGAATCACCCGTCGCGCGGATGGCGGCGTTGACGGTGGCCTCGCTGTTGGCGTTGAGGATGGCAACGCAAAAATGCTGGCGTTGATGGGCGTCGTTGTGGAAGTTACCGTCGCGGTCTTCGCCGCTGCTTTTATTGGCGTGGGCACAGGCAACGGTGGCTGATTGAAATTCCCAACGGTGTTGAAAATGGTGACATCTTTAGCATTCACCAAGCCGTCTCCATTCAGATCTCCAGCCTGCCAGCCGAGGGGTGTAGGGTCGCTGTTGAACAAGCCATAGCTGTTGAAGAGGCTCACATCGTACGCGTTCACAACTCCGTCCCCGTTTAAGTCACCGGTGAGGGTGGGCCGGATCAGAATTTGATTCAGCGGTATCCCCGTTCCATGTCCTGAATCAGAATCCGGCCCGAGAAGCTGGCCCACACTGTCTGGATTAATTGGGTCTTGAAGTGCTCCATCGTAGAAGCCAATACCGATGACCAGATCATCCGCGTATGAGGTTTTCGCGAGGCTGCTGGTAATGCCGCTCAACCCCGCATAATCACCTGCAAGGGGAGTATTGGGGTTCGCCGGTCCGTTCAGATTGTATGCTGCATCCAGGTAGGATTTGACCGTGGCCAAGGGGAGGGCGGTGTTGTTGATGTAGAGAAAGCTGTTGGCGATATCCAGCAGTCCACCGCTCACGATGGACAGCCCATTCAGAGTCATCGAATGACGAACACTCGATAAGCTGGCGGACCCGCCGTCGAGCGTGAGGTTGGCCAAATGCTGATCCGTGTCGAACGTTGCAACAGCGGTTGGCCCGACGGTCACACTGACGTTCGGCGTCCCCGTCGGTGTGTCGGCGTCGATCTTATAGGTGCCACCGGTGAGGTTGATCGAATCAGCTCCACCGCTACCGCCTTTGAATTGGAGGGATTTTACATTGGCGGTGGTGAGTGGGATGTTGCTGAACGTGCCCCCGGTAAAGAGCAGGGCGGTGCCGTTGGCGGTGAGAGTGTCATTGCCGGGGGTGCCGATGATGGCAAGGGTGTTGATTCCTGCACCGCCGTCAAAGGTAAGGCCACTGGCGGGGAGGGGATTACCGTTGGAGAAGTCGAGGGTCAGGGTATCGTTGCCGGTGTCGCCCGCTATCGTGCTGAAAGTCAGGCCGGTGACCGCACCGATCAGTATGCGATACGTTGGCGTGGGGGCCGCAGTGGTAAAAAGGTCCAGCAAGGAACTGGATTCGGCTTTGAGGCGGAACGAAGCGTCGCCGGCTGGGAAAGATACGCTCAGGTTGCCCTGGGGCGGCAGCCAGACGTGCAAGTTGCCATTGAGGATGGCGGTGTCGGCAGCGTCGATCGAGTCGTCGTAGTTGAAGTCGCCTTGACTGAAGGTCGACGGGCCTGCCTGACCCAAGTGGGCGTTGAGAATCGCCAGATCGGCTTCATCGACATGCCGATCGTGGTTGGCATCGCCGGCGAGGATGAAAAAGTTGAAAGAGGCGTCGGTCGCCAATGGGTTGCCAAATAAATCTTCAGTGGAGTTGGCCGGAATGCTGCCGACATAATTCCCGTCCGGCGGAGTTCCATTCGGGTAACCGGGAAACGTGAAATGGGCGATCTGCGCCGTGGCATCGTAGGTCATGGCGAGAAACGCCTGCGGCACGACCGCTCCGGTGGTGAGATTGGTCAGTAGGATTGACGCCGTACCTTTCAACAGCGCTACGTTTTCGCTGAATTGGATATCGAGCGAAGGACCGCCGGAAGACAGGCCAAGCGTGGCGGCTATGCGTGCGGTTCGGTTCGCGCGCAGCGCGGGTGGCGCGCCGTCAATATTGAAATTTGCCGCCGCGACGACAGGGGCGACATCATCAAAACTGACGTCGCCTTCGAAGCCGCTGTAGGAAAGCGTTTTAAGGTTGCTGCTGGTGACACTGCCAGATAACGCGGTTCCATTCAATACGTAATTCTGCGCATTGGCCAGTGCGAGATTGAGTTGGTCGCCGGGCGCGGAGGTTGGACTTCCGCCGGTGACGTTGATGGTCCCCGTGAGATTTGGCTCGACGTAGAGCGTGTCAGCTCCGGCTCCCAAAGAGAGATTGAGTCCGGCGTTAGAGCCTTCTTTGATATTCGTGAATGTCAACGAGCCGCCGGACGGGAAAAGATCGTCGCCCGGAAAAGCGCCCAGTGTGTTTTGGGTCAGGTGGACTGTCGGACCGGTGGGATCAAGGCCGTTGAGAACGGAGATTGAGCTGCCGTTGATACCGCCGTCGAAAATCACGGCGCCCTGGATGCCGAGTAGCATTTTGCTCCCGACTCCGAACCGCAAGAGCCCGAGATTGACGGGCGTATCGAAATGAACCGCGGTGGTTGTACCGGGTGCTACGCCGACCATGTTCACGCTGGGCCCGTCTGAGCTTGGATAGATCTGCATCAACTGTGTGTTGGCCTCAGCGACGGTGATGTTGTACGTTCCCGCTCCATTGAAATAGGAGACCGCTCCGAAGTTGCGTGCGTAGTCACCCGTGGAGTCGTTTACATCAAGGAGATTAAAGGTGTTGAAGCCACCTTGACCGTCGAACAGGAACGATGGAAGGCTGGCGATGTTGACCGCGAGGTTGCCACCACCGAAGTTCAACACGTCATCGCCGCCACCGCCGTAGATGGCCACGCCGGTGTTCAGTTTATGCGACGTGAAGTTAAATGTGTCGTTACCGTCGCCGCCCTTGATAATGACATTCTCTACGTCCGCGAAGGGCGCGAATTTACCGGTGCCCAAGCCAGCGATTTGATCGATAAGGCCGCCGAAAGTGTTGGTGAAGGTATAGTTGATTGGATTGCTTGAGGCGGTGTCGTCGATGACGACAGTATCGCTGCCGCCGCCTGGAGAGACGACGAGATCGGCGTTGATGGTGAGGTTGCCCAGCGCGTCATGCGGGTACACGGTGACAGTGTCCGCGTTGGAGCCGCCGAAGATCGTTGTACTTCGGCCAGCGGGCACACCGATCACGTTGATTGCGTTCGTGATGTTATGTGTGTAGAGCTTGAACTGCTCGAAGCCCGATATCGGCGACAGTTGGCGGATCGTCGGAGATTGAGGAGCTCCATAATACTCTTTGTAGGAGTCGGTGTCGAGATCGACGCGTAACGGTATGACCTGTAAATTGCGATCATCAACGATCAACACATCGCTGTTTCCCGCGCCGCCAAACAGACTGAGCATCGGCGATGCGGGGATGCCGAATAGGGTGACCTGGCCGGCGCGGGTGTCGCTCGCATGGAATTCGAGTTTCTCAAGAGAGCTATCGAAGTTCACCGTGGCCTGCGTAAGTACGCCTCCGCTGAGGAACGTGCTCCCAATGGAAAAGCTGGGTGAGAGGCCGCCATTCCACGCGACGTCGTCCACGTAGACAAGGTCGGTTCCGGTTCCCGCGTTCACGATAATGGTGCCGAAAATGTTGGCGGAAAAGGGGAGTTCAAATGGATGAGGCTGATTACTCTTCCCGAAGCGGAATGTGTCGTCGCCTGCGTTACCTGTGGCGTTAACAGTCGTGCCAGCGGGCACGGTGAGAATTTGAAACGTGTCGTTTCCCGAGCCGCCTTTAATGTTGAAGATCTCCGTGGTGTTATCGAATTGCACCTCGGATGCGAACGGGCTGCTGGGGAGAAAACGCTGAATCGCGTTACCGAACAGGTTGAAGCTTTGATCGAAACCCAGCGTTGAGCCGTTTAACTCAAGCGTATCGGTCCCCGCTCCACCGTAGAAGATCACGGTCCTTGAGGTAACGCCGACGACTTCGGGGCTGACGACGAGTTTGTCATCGCCAGCATCGCCGTAGGCGTAGATATCGCTGTAGCTGTTCAGAGAATTGATATTGAAAACGTCACTACTTGAAGTGGTGCCGTGAATCTCGACGCGCTCGGCGTCGTAATTCCAGAATTGCGCAAAGCGAACTCCATTCGCAAATGACACGTCAATGACCGTCGTGTTGACGGTGAATGTGAGGAAGGTGCTCCCGCCACCTAAGTTCAACGTGTCAAATCCGCCGCCCATGAAGATAAAGACCGGCAGGGCGGAACCGCCGGCCTTATTAAGCCCGACGCAATTGAGTTTGTCATCCCCTCCACCCAGATCGACGCTGACGCTGTCGACGGCGGACAATACAAAGTTTTGCGTCGCAGTGGCCCCGCCGTTGAGCGAATCCTGAACGATCAGCGTATTCCCGCTGGTACTTAGCGTGACATTGTTGTTCCCCCCGAGCCCGCCCACGGTCACCGCGCGCGTCGAGGGGTTATATGATGCGAATCCCTGAAGATTGCCGCTGACAAAGTACTGCCCAATGTCGCAATAGCCTCCGAAACTGCGGACCTCGACAAAATAATCATGCCCCGGAACCATCGACGAGCTCGATAATGTGGCCGTCGTTCCGCTGACTACAATGTTGAACGGAATCGGCTGATGCGTGATGGCATCCACCAAACGGCCGCTCGGCTCCAGCATTCCTCCGCCTGCCGCGCTGAGGACAGACGTAATTTTAAATGTGCCGGTACTGCCGATGGCCGCGAACCTGAAGGGATCGACATCAGAGGTGTTTTCGATAAGGCCGTTGACTGGGCCAAGCGAGCCGTCGGGGGCCACCGGCATGGTGAAGTAGTTGGCATAGCTCCAGTCGTCGGGTCGGTAGCCAAAACCGTTGTTTGCGCCGGAGATGACGGCGAGGTCATTTTGGATGGGATCGGGCGATTGCTGGCCCGCCTCCATGTTGGTCAACCACCAGATTCCGCGTTTTGAGGCGTTGTCCCCGTTGGCGGAGTTGCCCATGATCGGGCTGCGCGTGGCGTCGCCGTTGTAGTATTCGTTGAGCGGCTGACCTGCTGCGCCGGGCGTACGCTGATGTTCCAAGCCAAAGGCATGCCCCGCCTCATGCGGTATGGTGTTGCCGCCGAGAAAGTCTATTGAAAATGTGCTGCCATTGCTCAACGGGTCCGCGTTGGGCGTCCAGTTCAAATCGCCGCTCCAGGCGAATATGTCGGGAACCAAGTCCGTATTGGTGAATGAGCCGATCTGCGACACGCCGCCACCCTTCCCGTACCAGTCGCTGTTACTGCCGCCGATGTGATCCGTGATGGTCACGCCGTGCGTGCGATTGCCCGGGTCCTGCGTGGTCACGTCGAGGTTGAACGGTGAAAACTTCTCTGCGACGATCCCGAAGATGCTTGCGATCGCGTTAATTTCAGTCTGGCTGAAGTTGTTGGCGTCGCTGTCCGTCGTGAACCCCGGGATGGGCGCGTCGTTTGATCCTGCGCCATGGGCCCTGGTTCCACCCCAGTCGAACGCCGGGCTGCCGACAAAGTTAAGATATAACGTCGCGGGCGCGCCGGGATGACTATGAAATACGGGCGCGACCAGGGCCAGAAGCAGCCGCCTCTCCAGCGCCTCACACGCATATAAACTGCTGCGAAGTAACTGGCTATTCGGCTTCCTAGCCACTTTCCTGGACGACTGAAATCGTTGCAACATTTTCATCTCCTGTTCTTTATCTGCGTTGAAGTGCAGTCGGAGTCTACTGATGGGGATGTCGCTACACAAGAAAAAACAATTATTTTTATCCGGTGGGAATGATGTTTTTCAGGCAAGTTATGTTCGCATCTGCAGCATTACGCAAACAGGCCGTCCATTGAAGTGGACGGCCTGTTCACAATCTTAATTAGCCGGCGGTAAAGCCGCGCGGCGCTATTCTAAAACTTAATCTTTCAACTTCAAATCGCCGAGGCCGACGGAGCCTTCGCCACCTTCAAGGCCGCCGCGCAGGCCCTTCTTCTCGGAACGTGCCGAGCGGACTTCTTCCTTCTTCTCTTCGTCCTGAGCCCACTGGGCACGCTTGAGCGACAGACCAATCTTTCGCTCGTCGCTGTCGACGCGGAGAATCTTCACTTCGACATCCTGATTGACCTTCAGCAGATCTTCCGGCTTCTCGACCTTTTGATCGGAGATTTCGGAGATATGCAGGAGGCCTTCCAGACCCGGTTCCAGTTCCACGAACACGCCGAAGTTGGCGATCTTGGTAACGTGACCTCTGACGACCATGCCCGGACGATAGTTCGTCGGGATCACCGTCTGCCATGGATCTTCCTGCATTTGCTTCAGGCCAAGCGCGATGCGCTGCTTCTCCTGATCGACGGACAACACGACCGCCTGCACGTCTTCGCCTTTTTTGAGCACTTCGGACGGGTGACCGATCTTCTTGGTCCACGACAGATCGCTGACATGCAGCAAGCCATCGATGCCTTCTTCGATCTCCACGAACGCGCCGTAGTTGGCGATGTTGCGCACCTTGCCGGTAACCACCGAGCCCGGCGGATACTTTTCGGCAACGCGTTCCCACGGATTCTCTTCAACCTGCTTCATGCCCAGGCTGATTTCCTGCTTGTCCTTGTTGATCTCAAGAACCTTGACCTGAACCTTTTGATCCTGCGAAACGACTTCCGAAGGATGGTTGATCCGCTTCGTCCAGGACATCTCGGAAATATGCACGAGGCCTTCAACGCCTTCTTCGAGCTTGCAGAACGCGCCGTACGACATGATGTTGACGACGTTCGCTTCGTGAACTGAACCGATCGGATATTTCTCTTCGATCTTTTCCCATGGGCTGGCATCTTTTTGCTTGAGGCCGAGGGCGATTTTTTCTTTGTCTTTGTCGATCTGGAGAACTTTGACTTCGATCTCCTGGTCGATCTTGAGCACTTCGCTCGGGTGGTTGATACGGCCCCACGACATATCGGTGATATGCAGCAGGCCGTCGATGCCGCCAAGATCGATGAATGCGCCGAAGTCGGCGATGTTCTTGACGGTACCCTTGATGACCGAGCCGATGACCAGGCCATCGAGTGTACGACGCTTGAGTTCTTCGCGCTGAATTTCGATCATCTTACGACGGCTGATGACGATGTTGCGACGCTCTTCATCGATTTTCAAAATCACCGCGTCAATGTCACGGCCAATCCAGTCGCTGATTTCACCCGGACGGCGGATATCCACTTGCGAAGCCGGCAGGAAGACCGGAACGCCGATATCAACCAGCAAGCCACCTTTGATCTTCTTGGTGACTTTACCCTTGACCGGGTCGCCTTCCTTCTTCGACTTCATGATGGCTTCCCAGTTGATGATCCGATCAGCTTTCCGCTTGCTGATCTTGACCATTCCGGTGTCGCCTTCGACATCTTCCAGAAGAACTTGAACGACATCGCCAACCTTGACAGCGGCGGGATCGTCGAATTCACCGTTCTCGAGAATGCCTTCACTCTTCAAACCAAGTTCGACGATGAAGTCTTCGCCGACGGCACCGCTGATGCGGCCTTTGATGATCGCGCCGGGGGTAAAGTCCTGCACTTCGTCGCCGCTGACCAATTTCGAAAGATCGTTGGCGGCTTCACCGAGTGCGGAAAAGACGGCTTCGTCAATGTCGGCGTCTATATTTCCCAGCGAGTGGATCAGATTGAGATCGACCATAGATTCGTAAGGGCGGGGGAACCCCGCCAGTCCAATGTGGTGCGTGGCCCGAAAAATGAATCCGCCGACATCCACGCGGTGCCGACGATACAATTAAATTGCTTTGCGGGAGCGGAACATCCGCTCACTCGCGCGAACCGAGCATTATAAGGAAGTGGGAAGGTATGAGCAATGGGGTGTGCCTGCGGGTGGAAATTGAATTTCAGGTTAAGATCCAGAATCTCGATCCGGGCTCCTTTTAGCGGTTGAGCCGAAGGCACACGTTTCTTCCTCGCGCGATTCAAGTAAACTCCAGATGACGCACCTTTTCGGAACTTAATCCAAGTGCATTCCGTGATCGTCGACTGCCATGTCCACATTTCCGCCTTCACGCCCGGACACGGTTGCATGTCGCACCGCGTTCTGCGCAGTCTGCCTTTTCGCTTCATGCGCTGGCGTTTGGGCCTGAAAGACGAAAACGAAGCCACGGAGCGCGCCATCGAGAAAAAGCTGGCCGCGACGATCGTGGAAACGGCGACGATCGATGCCGCAGTCATCTTTGCGTTTGACTCAGTCTACGACAGAGAAGGCCGACTCGATGAGGCCAATACCCATTTGCATGTTTCCAATGACTATGCCATCGAAGTTTGCCGTCGCAACCCCAAAATGCTTTTCGGTGCATCGGTTCATCCCTACCGAAAAGATGCAGTCAAGGAAATTGAGCGTTGCGTTGCGGCCGGCGCGGTGTTGTTGAAATGGCTGCCCATCGTCCAGAATTTCGACCCGGCCGATGATCGTTGCATTCCCGTTTTCGAAGCGATCGCCCATCATCGCCTTCCGCTGCTGAGCCATACGGGCGGAGAGAAATCACTGCCAAATTTGAATGTCGATGTCATGGATCCTGCGTTGCTGATCCCGGCATTAGATCGTGGTGTGACCGTGATCGCCGCTCATTGCGGTACTCGTTCGGATCGTACCGAAACAGACTTCCTCCCGACGTTTATGCGAATGGCGCGAGAACACGAACGATTTTTCGGTGATACCGCAGCGTTGTGCCTGCCCACGAGATCGTATGCGTTTTCAAAACTGCTCTCGGATCATCGGATTCGGGATAAACTCGTTCACGGCAGCGACTGGCCCATCCCGAGCGTTCCTCCGGTAATGGGTCTTGGTTTAAAGACAAGCTTTGAATTGATGGCCGATGCCAATTGGATGCGGCGTGATGTTGCAACAAAGCGTCGCCTTGGATTCGACGACGCCTACTTTCACCGTGCGGCGACACTCCTGCGGCTGCCCGAGGATCGAAACATTTAAGCAGCCTTCGCATCGGCGCCTGACGATGCGGCTCGCCCGGAGAATAATTCCATCGCAGATCCAAGGAGTTTGGGGATATCTTCCGCCCGCATCGGTTTAGCAAATAGATACCCTTGAAACAAGTCGCAACCCAGCTCGGTTAGGAAATGCCGCTGGAATTCTGTTTCGACTCCTTCGGCCACCACGGTCTTATTCATCGATTTGGACATCGAAACGATGGCGCGGATGACGGCAGTATCACTTTTGTCTGATGCTTCTGATGTGGCGCTATCAATCATCATCACAAAGGAACGATCTATCTTTAGAGTATCGAAGGGCAGTCGTTGCAAGTGGGCGAGGGAGGAGTAACCCGTTCCAAAATCATCGATGGCGAGCGTATGCCCCATCGATTTGAGAGCCGTCAGCTTCATTGCTGTTTCAGCCGGATTCTTCATGAGCAGGCTCTCGGTCAGTTCAAGTTCCATGCACTGGGTTGGCATGCCATGCGATTTCAATGTTGAGTAAATCGCATCGACGAAATCCGCACACGCAAATTGTAACGCCGAAACATTGACTGCGATGCGAATGTGACCGAGTCCCATTTCATTCCAGCGTTTCCACTGCGCGGCGGCCTCGCGAATCACCCAGTCGCCGATCGGGACAATCAACCCACATTCTTCGGCTACGGGGATGAACTCGCCGGGGGGAATATTCCCGTGGGTAGGATGGCACCATCGAAGCAATGCTTCGACTGCAACGATATCTCCCGATCCGTTGACCTGCGGCTGATACGCCAGCGAAAGCTGTCCGTTGGCGATGGCACTGCGCAGGGCATGTTCGATCTCGAGCCGTTTGGACAGTGTTGCGTCCATTCCGCGATCAAAACATTGGAACGCATTTCGCCCGCCATGCTTGGCACGGTACATGGCAACGTCGGCGTTTTTTTGCAGCGTGACAATGTCCTGCCCATCTTCTGGAAAGAGGCTTAACCCGATGCTGACGGTTACAAATAACTCGTGATCTCCCAGTTGAAGTGGGGCTTTAAATGCTTCCAGAATGCGTTGCCCGACTCGCACGGCCTGGACGCGATCGTGAACCGCATCAAGGACCATCGCGAACTCATCACCGCCAAGGCGGGCGACCATGCCTGCGTCACCGACCGCGGCGAGAAGTCGTTCAGAGAGCTGGCAGAGCAACATGTCACCGACGAGATGACCGAAGGTGTCGTTGATGGTTTTAAACCGGTCAACATCGACGAAAACGATTCCGACGGAATGGCCTCCTGCCCGGGCAGCCATGATGGCGATGGCGAGCCGATTGTCGAAAATGAGCCGGTTGGACAATCCCGTTAACGCATCGTGTTGAGTACGGTGTTCCAGTTGCTCTGTTAGCTGTGCGTGTTCGGCAGCGATCGACAGGAGGCTCGCCATTTGCTCGAAGAATAGTTTGGCCGCATCGCCGGCAACGAGCGGTTGATGATGGTACATGGCAAACATGCCCAGTACATCTCCACCGGCAGAGCTGATCAGGACGTGCCAGCAAGCGACATAGCCTGCTTGAAGTATCTCAGAACGGATATAGCTCCAGGCCGGATCCGTGGCGATCATTGACTGGCAGAACAGTTCGCCGCGCGAAGCAACCGAACTGCATAGCCCGGAAGTGAACCGGACCAGTCGCCGTTCAAAAGCAGCCCGCAATTCCGGACTGAAGGACGGGGCGGTATGCTCGAGTTGGCCATGACGCAGTAGAACGATGCTGGCGGAACTCCCCGGATATTCCCGCTCCGCCATCTCAATGAGTCGCTTCTGAACGTCTTCGATGGGTGAATCTTGCGCGATCAACCGAAGGACTTGGGAGCTTGCGCGAAGGTTTTCGGTTTCGCTGGCCAGACGGTTCATGAGTTCCGTCGTACGAATTGCGGATCGCACGCGTGCGCGCAGTTCGACGGGATCAAAAGGTTTGGTGACGTAGTCGATCGCGCCAAGTTCCAGCCCGCGCAGCTTTTCGCTGACGGAAGAAGCTCCCGTCAGAAAAACAATTTGGATTCCCGCGGTTGTTTTATCTGCCTTCAATCGACGGCATACCTCAAAGCCGTCGATGTCTGGCATATCCACGTCGAGCAACAACAAGTCTGGCATCCATTCGGTGGCCATTGCCAATCCGACTCTGGCTTTTTCGCAAGCGCGCAATTCAAGAGGCTCGCCCAGGAGTCCGAAGCGGACGAGATCATGAATATCCGGCGAATCATCGAGCAGCAGCACCCTATGCGGCATTGGGTATCTCCAATCGTTGCTCGTATCCGTCGATACTGCGAAGCAATTGAACAAGAGCATCCACCGCACCGGCTATCTGATCAGAGGAAGACCCCTGCTTAACATGTTGCTCGACGACTGCCGCCAGTTGGGTGATTGCAGGCAAGCCATATCCGGTTCCCGCGCCTTTGAGTTGATGGGCGGTGCGCTGAAGCTCTTGCAGGTTCCCGCTTTGAAGATGCTCGTGCAACACTTTGACTCGGGCTGGAAGGCGACCGACAAATCCCGCGACAAGTTCTCGCATGCCGTCAGTACCCGACTGTATGGTTCGGTTTTCGACAGGCCTTGCAGCTTGTGCTGGAATCGACTGAATGGAGGCAGGCGAAGAGATACGTGATGAAGCCGCATTGGCTTTTCGAGACGCAACCAAATGCGCGTTGACGACGGATAACAACCGCTCTTTGTCAATCGGCTTTGTGAGATAATCGGTGCAACCCGCGGCGAGGCATCTTTCACGATCGCCAGCCATTGCGTGTGCGGTTAGCGCGATAATCGGGACTTTGAACCCACGTTCTCTCAGTTCGCTGGCGGCCCCGTAACCATCAAGCACGGGCATCTGCATATCCATCAGGATCACATCAAACGGCTCGGCTTGCATGCGATCGACCGCGATCCGCCCGTTGTCCGCAATAACCACTTCCGCGCCGGCTCGTGTGAGATGCATGGAGATCAGGCACTGATTGTCCTGGCCATCCTCGGCAAGCAGAATTCGACCTTGTAGATTCACCTGCACCGATTGGGTCTGCGTTTCGACCGGTGCCAGGATCGACTCCGAGAGGCCGATGAGCATTTCCGCGCCTTCAAGCGAGCCGACGGCAACCGTCACGGTGAATGCGCTCCCTACGCGCGGCGCGGATGAGACCGTGATGTTGCCACCCAACAGTAGCGCCAACTTCTTGCTGATCGCCAGACCCAGTCCGGTGCCGCCATACTTGCGAGTCATGGAATCGTCTGCTTGCACAAAAGGTTGAAATAGCCGAGCAATCTGTTCGGCCGTCATCCCGATCCCACTGTCGCAGATGTCAAATTTGATCACGCCCGAAGTCTGGTCGCACGCCACGCAGAGGCGGACGCTTCCCCTGGTGGTAAACTTGATGGCATTGCCCATCAGGTTCATGAGAATTTGTTTGAGGCGCAACGGATCAGTGAAAACCTGCCGTGGAATCGGCCCTTCAAACTCAACTGCCAGAAGCAATTCCTTCTCCATGGCCTTGGGGCGAATCATCGAGACGGCTTCGATGACCAGTTGGGGAAGATCCGTCGATATCTGCTCGACCGTCATCTTCTCCGCTTCGATCTTCGAAATATCGAGGATATCATTGATCAACTGCATGAGATGCCGGGCATTTCGGCGTATCACCTGCAGGCAATCCTGGCGATCGGAAAGTGTGCTGGCAGGCTCCAGCATCATGTCTGAGTAGCCGAGGATCGCAGTCATGGGGGTGCGGATTTCGTGGCTCATGTTAGCCAGAAACGCGCTCTTTGCCCGGCTGGCCTCTTCGGCGCGATCGCGAGCGGAGGTGAGATCCAAATTGGTCGTCGTCAATTCTGCCGTCCGGGCGGCAACTTCATTTTCCAAAATTGAACGATGCTCGTGAAGCTGCTTATCCCGCGTCTGAATCTGCGCAAGCATCTCATTGAAACAATCTATTAAAACGCCCAGCTCATCTTCGGTTGTCTTTCTGGCGCGCAATCCGTAATCCTTTTCCGATGAAACACGCCGCGCAATCGTTCCCAGCTCTTCAATCGGCTCGGTGATTAGTTTCTGAAGCTTGGAGATCAGTGCCCAGGCAATCGCTGCCGATCCTGTCAGAACCGCCAGGAGCGTCCAGCCTATGCGCCACATTCTGGCATAAAGCTCTTCGAGCGATGCGCGGATAAAAACGCTGCCGATACGACGCCCGTCCAGATTAATCGGCGAAGCCAGGATCAGGTCTTCCCTCGTGAACTCGTAACACATCTCCGCGGTAGCGGACTTCACGGTCGGAGACTGCCTGAGACCGTTCTTACTATCATTCGTCTCGCGGAAATATTCCGCCACCATTTTGCCTTCGGCGTCATAGATGCAGGCGGCTTTGATTTGCGAATCCGCGTGCAAGAGTTCGAGCGTGTGCCTGGCGTCGTTCGCATTGTCGAATGACAAAGCCGCGGTACTGCTATCGGCGACAATGCGCGCATGTGTCGCCATGCCTTGTACCATCAGCTTTCGGTACTGGTGAATGTCAAAGACCGCGAAGATCCCGCAGGCGACAAGCAGAGCCACGCTCGTGGCCAGCATGCTGGCTACCCGGAGCTTCTGGCGAATGGACCATTTTCCCACTTTAAACATGGTGACTTTCCCTAAAAGCATCACTTGTTAAACATGCGCGCCAACTTCATCAACTTCGAACTGATCTTCAGTTTCGCCGTATCGGCGGCCTGTTGGTTGATCTCAAAACGCACTTTGTTGTCCTCCAGAAAGAATCGAATGACTCCACCGGACCACGGGAACCGTTCACTTTCACCAATCGTTAGAACACTCAGTCCGGCGACTTTTTTAAGTATGCTTGCGATTGAATCACCGTCCGTCGTACTGATAAAGAGAATCTGACAAGCTTTGAGATCGTCGTCTGCTGTTAGATGCTTTACCGAAAACGGTCGACCCCCTGCGGCCGTTTTGCCGGCAACCACTTGTTCAAGTGCGCCCCCAAAGGGATCTTCGCCTACCACTCCAATGACGATCGGCGATTGTGGACTTTCAAACGCAGTGGCGGGCCACTCCACAAACTGTGCGAAGTTGTAAACAAAGGCCGCCTTCACCGAGTACTCGCGGCTTGTCCCCTCCGCATGCGCCATCGCCGGGAACAACCCAGTCAACAGAACGCACAGAAGTAGGCACACCGTTCGCAATCTAAGCGTCGGTTCCTCTGCCTTCGTGATGACTTTGATCATTTTCATAAACGTCTGTCCATGACAAACCAGTCTTTGCTGTCCGACCTTCAAAAACGATAGACAAGCTGCGCATATACGGTTCTGGGTACATCCGTCGGTCGCACGTCGCTCGTGATCGAGCTGGATTCAGCATGCCGAGGTTCCAGCAGGTTCTGAACACCTACCGTCAACTCCACATTGTCTTTGGGCTTCCAAGTCATTGCCAGATCGGCTCGGAAGTACGGCTGCACCTTCAGGAATGAAACAGAGTCAACGTAATACAGGCTTGCATCCAATTGCAGATTGCGAGTCAGATCGTAGTAAGAATGGAACTGCGCCTGATTCCGTGGACTAGTGCCTTCAATCGAACTCGCGCCGGAAATGTCCAGGTTGCCCTCTGTCCCCGCGGCCTTGATGATGAAGAGGCTATAGGATCCACTCAATCGCCATCGGTCTGTAACCTTCCATGTACTGGCGATTTCAACGCCGTAACTCTCCGCATGAAACTTGTTGCTAACGTCGACGGGCACATTGACATGCGGAATTCCCGTCGGATCAAAGCTCGGAGTGCCCGGCTGAAAGGACCGCAGATGCGAGTATTTGTTATAAAAAGCCGTCGTATCGAACGAAAGCGACCTGGTGGCTTGAAAGCGATGTCCGATCTCGTACGCCAATACATCTTCGGAATCGAACGATGGATCTGATTGTGCTTTAGCGAGGATGGGAACGCCGCCCGGGCCGGGAAGAACTTGCAATTTCAAGGTCGCATTTTCTTCGAATCGATTGGGCGTCCGAACCGCCCGCGAGACTGATGCCCAGAGGCTTTGTCGCTCACTGGGCGTCCATAGCAGGCGAAGGCTCGGTTGAACTTCAAAGCCACTGTAGCTGTTTTGTTCAATCTTGGTTCCCACGATCGCGTGGAGCCGATTCTTGACCACGGTAATATCATCCTGAACGAACGCGCTTGCGGTATAATCGTCCCGTCGAATGGGATCGAATGTAGTCCGTTCCGTGATGCCGACTTCGTCTGCGGAGAATCGGTACCCGATTCCCCAGATCACTTCCTGCTGTTGTCCAAGCGGAAATCGGTGTTGGAACTCGATATCAGCAAGATTGAGAGTGTACCTGTTACCGCTGGTAGTGGTCTGGTCAATCCGGTCAAAATAGGCCTGGATCGAGAAGTCGGAATGTTCCGAAATGACATGCGTCCAGCGGCCTAGTAAGTTGCCGCCACTGTTGTTGTGAACCCCGCGGATCTCGGCGACGTAGGGCGGCAAGAGGCTGGGGGTGTAGCGATCGTTCGGAGTCCGAGAACTACTTAGATTGCCGATCATCGTAAAGGTGTCATCGTTTCCTGAGTAGCGGTCCAATCGAAACCCACCTGCCAATGAATCCCAACCGTCAAAACTGGATCCACCCGGAGTCGGAAAATCGTGGGTTGTTTTGTATTGGCTCCATACTCGGTAATAGGTGTTGGCGTCGATCTTTCCACCGTACCGGAGGTTCCCTTCCTGCTCGTAGGATCCGTATCGACCGTCGAAAAGACCGCCCTGCGTATCGCGTGCGTTTTTCGACGTGACGTTGATTACTCCGTTGACCGCATTGGCACCCCACAAGGTCGCACCGGGGCCGCGAATGACTTCGATTCGATCGAGGTCGGCCACCATCGTTTCCTGCGCGTCCCAAGATACCCCGGCGAACAGCGGTGTGTAAACCGTACGGCCGTCCACAAGAACCAGCAACTTGTTGGCAAAGACATCGTTAAAACCGCGCGCACTGATGGCCCAGGTATTTGCGTTCAGACGCGCGACATCCACCCCGGGAACGAGCCTAAGTAATTCAGGCACACTGTCGAAATGTGAGCGGTGAATGTCATCCTGGGTGATCACCGTTACTGCCGCCGGCGCATCCGACGCTTTCTGCTTCTGCTTCGAAACGCTCGTCACCTCAACATTCATCAAATCTTCCAGATTCAATGTCGTTAAATCCTCGGCAGTCGATTTCTCTGTCGCTTGGCTCGTGATACTCCACTGAAAGCTCAAACTTAAAATCAATGCGATGGTTTTGATGGATCTATACGGCTTGGACATGGGGTCACTCCTGGCGACTTCTGACGTGAGATAGTTGCTTTCGTTAGAGAAACGATGCTCACGAAGCATCGGTGCGCGGGTACCCTGCCCTGAGGTTTATCGGGGATTAACTGATCAATTGGATCAAATCACGTAGGACATGCACGCGGTTCGGCAGGCTCCGTGCAGGTTCTGCAATTGCGTAATGCGATCTGACGTTTCGTTGACCGAGAT
>JBBRMF010000095.1:0-17149 GCA_038230975.1 Tepidisphaerales bacterium | reverse complement strand
CTCCTTGAGGCTCAGCTTGCAGGCGTCGCAGTACTCGGTGATGGGCGTCCCCTTCACCAGCTCCATGACGAAGAAAGGCCGGCCGTCGGGGGTCAGCCCGCCGTCGAGCACCTTGGCGAGGTTGGGGTGATCCATCATCGCCAGGGCCTGCCGCTCGGCCTCGAAGCGGGTGATGACCTGACGGGAGTCCATGCCGAGCTTGATCAGCTTGACGGCGACCTTGCGCTTGACGGGTTCGGACTGCTGGGCCAGCCAGACGCTGCCCATGCCCCCTTCGCCGATGCGCTCCAGGAGCTTGTACTTGCCGACCAGTATCAGGCCGGCGGCATCGGAGGCAGCCGCAACCGTCCGCCGGCCCCAGCCGGGCCCCTTGTCCAGCGTCGGAGCCTCCACCGCACTGGAGACCGGATCCGGCGCGGCGTCGGCCACGAGAAGCGCCTCGACCCGGGCGCGGAGATCGGCCTGCCCACCGCACTCGCGGTCGAGATAGGCAGCCCGCTCGACCGGGGAAGTCAGGTCGGATGCGGCCAGGAACAGGGATTTTGCAAATTTGGAATCAACGGCCATCGCTCACCTCCAGAAAAGGGTCCTCCTTCAATGCGTTATCCGGATCAAAGGTGTCTCGCGCTTTTCGAGATTATTTCTCCAGAGCCTCGCGCAGCCATGCCCGAGCGTATTTCCAGTTGCGGTAGGCGACGGGGCGCGAGAGCTCCATCACTTCGCCCGCCTCCTCAACCGAGAGCCCGCCGAAGAGGTGCAAGTGGGCCACGCGCGCGGCAACGGAATCCTCGGCCGCCAGAGCGATCAGCAGTTCATCCAATGAAAGCAGCAAGTCAGGGTCTTCCGCGAGCGAATCGGCCTGATCCAGCAACTCCAGACGCACTCGCTTGCCACCGCGCTTCAGCCGCCCCTTCGAGCGGGCATTTTCAATGAGAATCCGCCGCATCGACTCTGCCGCCGCCGCGAAGAAATGGCCGCGATTCTGCCAGCGGGGATCATTCTTGCCCACCAATCGAATATACGCCTCATGCACCAGCGCAGTGGCTTGAAGCGTGTGGTCGGGGGCTTCGGCGGACATGCGATCTTGGGCCAGCTTGCGCAGCTCTTCGTACACCAACGGCAGAAGCTCTGCGGCCGCTTTGGCGTCGCCGGAATCGATGGCTTGGAGGATTTGCGTCACATCCGTCAAGGGCATTATGCGCAGAAGATACCGCAAATCGCCTCTTCGAGTCGGTTAAATCTGTGGATGGGCCCGGTGGGTATCGCCGTTCGGTGCTGCGATTGCTCAAACATCCAATCAACGTGACTTTGCGGTGACTCCAACGGCGGGTAGGATGAAGCGGACGAGTTCTTTCCAACGCAGGAGTGTGATCCGCATGGCAACGGTGACGGTGCAAGTCTGGGACGCAACAGGCAATAAACGGCAGGAAGTGGAAATGCCGGATGATGTGCCGATCAATCGCATCCTGGCGGTTCTTTTGACGCGAATGAATTTCCCTGAGTCGGCGCCGGACGGTCAGCCGTTAAGTTACAAATTCCACCATCGTGCCAGTGGAAAACAATTGTTGGACACGCAATCTCTCAAGGATGTCGGTGTAAAAGATGGCGATGTGCTGCGTCTTCAACCCGAAATTACTGCGGGCTATCGTTTGCACGGTTGACGCTCTGTTGAATGCCAAGAATTTGTGAGACTTTAACGAAGCCGCCTGCTATCGTCAGATAGCTTTGATGCTTTCATCGTGGACCACAGCCCGGTTCGATTCGGGGCTGAGGATGCGGTATAGTGAGTTCATGCCAAGCTTGTTACGTCAGATTGAGAATTGATTCGGTAGGAGATTCTTATGCCGCGTACATTCGGAAAACTTTCTCTGAACGGGCAGTACATCACCGGTTTTGTTCCCGTTCGTTGCCGCACGGAATTGGGCATGTGTACGGGTCACTTGGAAATTCCCGAGAAAATCGCCGTGAGTGTTCAGATTCCCAATTATGTGCTTCACTTGAAGGACAGTCGCGAAATTGAAATTTCGTTCAGCGGAGTCTGTGATAATCTGGCTTATTTTCATTCCGTTTCAGCCGATGTCGAACATTTAGATCCTGTGCTTGCATAGTTAATGGAGATTCCTCGTGAAACACCAATCGATTCCCGCTCAGGAACTATCTCGACGTCAGGCGATCCTGGGAACGATGGCCGCCGCCAGCGCGACGGTTTTGGGCAACCTGGTGACTGCCGAAGAACCCTCAAAAGAGGGAATGGCCATCACCAAGGGTCGCATCAATCAGACCGTCTGCCAGTGGTGCTACTCGAAAATGAAAGTCGAGGATCTCGCTGCCAATGCCGTAAAAATGGGGATCAAGGGGATCGATCTGGTCGGCCCGGAGCATTGGGCTACTCTCAAAAAATACAACCTGGTCGGCACAATGACGCCAAGCCATGGCATCACCAAAGGCCTCAATCGAAAAGAGAATTGGGAAGAATGTCTTGGCAGCATGCGGAAAAGCATCGAAGCCACTGCCGAAGCGGGCTATCCGAATGTGATCTGCTTCTCCGGTAATCGTGAGGGCATGAACGATGACGAAGGCCTCACGAACTGTGCGGAGGCCCTTAAAAAGATCGTCGGATTTGCCGAAGAAAAGAAGGTTACTGTCTGCATGGAATTGCTTAATAGCAAGGTGAACCATCACGACTACATGTGCGACCGCTCGCCGTGGGGTGTGAAGCTTGTCAAAGCAGTGGGTTCGGAGCGATTCAAGCTGCTGTACGACATCTACCACATGCAGATCATGGAAGGCGATGTGATCGCCACGATCAAACGCGATCACGAGTACTTCGGCCATTATCACACGGGCGGCGTTCCGGGGCGCGCGGAGATCGACGAAACACAGGAACTATATTATCCGGCGATTATGCAGGCGATCGTCGCCACGGGTTACAAAGGTTATGTCGGGCAGGAGTTCATCCCGAAGCGCGAGCCGATGGCCTCTCTTGCGCAAGCGGCCAAAATATGTGATGTCTGACTCCTTCAGTATTGATCGACGAGGCCAGATCTCGGACGATTGAGAAATGGACGAGCGAACCTCTACCCACCCCGCAGTCTCGGCAATTGATTTTTACCGACTGATACGCGGCCAAATCGAGCACGAAGACAATTTAATCACCCAGCGATTGAGTTGGTTCCTCGCCTCTCAGGCATTTTTATTCAGTGCGTTCGCGATCGTTCTAAATGCCCCGCTGCAATCCCGCTTTGGGGACCGGGTTCAAATCGTGTTCTTCAAATTGATCCCGATCATTGCCATCGCGGTGGGACTTCTCATCTGGCTCGCGATCTGGGGCGGGATTCTGGCGATGCGTCGCCTGCGGGTGATGTTGCATGCACGTTCAGACCTTGCCGATTTCCCTATGATTCAAGGTCCACGGCATACTCGATGGATGGGCTTGGGCGCGCCGGTTTTTCTCCCGCCGGTGTTTGCCGCAGTGTGGGCCGCGTTGCTGTTTGTGGGGTGAGATTCAGCGCGAAAGACAAACCCAGGAAACAAGTTCCGTAGGGTTTCTTGAGTCGTCGAAAGAATTCTCAATCCTCCAAATCTCCAAAAGGAAGATCCGCCCGCATCGGTGCCGGCCGTTCGTACCGCACGGTCGGTTCAAACGCCTTTCCGCTCGCGGCTGAATCCAGAAAGCCCTGCATCAGGTCCAGCACCGCCATCGCCTGCTCGCCATTCGCCCGGAACGGTCGGCCGGAGCGAATTGCGTTCGCCATATCCGCTGCGCCGATGCTCCGTCCATACCCGGTTGGGAACTTCGGCTTGATCTCATGCCAGTCGGGATCAGTTGCCGTGCGAAGATGGATCGGGCCATCGAAAAGATTGGGATCTGGCAATCGCAGCGTACCGGATTCGCCATAGATGACGATCGGCTGATTACCATCATACACCGGGTGCATCGTGGCAAAGGTGGTGATGATCGTGCCGATGCAGCCGTTCTTAAACTCCATCGTGCCGACGATATGATCCGGCGTATGAACCGCAAATGTCTGGCCGCGCTTGGGTTCGCTGGTGATCGTTCTTACTGGGATCGCAATAGATGCCGCACCGGTCAATCGCTTGACCGGCCCGAGCAGATTAAGAAGAGCCGTCAGATAATACGGGCCCATGTCGAACATTGGCCCACCACCGGGCTCATAATAAAATTCCGGCCCCGGATGCCATGACTCATGCCCACGGCACATCATCAACGCCGTGAACGCCACAGGACGACCGATCGCGCCATCATCGATTAATTTGCGAGCCGTCTGAATTCCGCTGCCCAGAAACGTGTCCGGCGCACAGCCCACTTTCAAACCCCGCTTCGCCGCTTCCGCCAAAATCTGCTGGCCTTCCGCACGGCTAATTCCCAGCGGTTTTTCCGCATAGGCGTGCTTTCCACTCTGCAGCGTCTTCATCGCCAAGGGAAAATGCGCCTGCGGCGTTGTGAGATTCAACACCAGATCAATTGAATCATCACCCAACAATTCATCCACACTACACCCTTTGGCAATTCCATACTCCGCCGCTTTGGCGACGGCGATATTTACATCGACATCCGCGCACGCGGTAATTTGAATGCCGGGGAAATGTTTGGCCATCCAAAGATAAACCCCGCTGATGCGGCCGCAACCGATAACGCCGAGATTGATCGTTCGAGACATACTCGGATTGTACCGACTCTCAACGCCACATGAAGTTGGGAGTTGGTCTTCATCACGGTATGGTAATGTCGTCGAAGTTTTCCTGGAGGAGTCGAGTGAGATTCAATTCGTGGTTTCTATTCCCTGCGGTCATTCTCTGCTCTTGTTTCCAATCCTCACCGGTGCGGACATCCAACAACCTGACCGTGCATACCGCGACCCCACTGCCCGCGACCGGTCCAGAACATAGCAAATATGTTTTGGCCGATTGCCATTTACATTTCGTCGACTTTCTACAGGGAACCGATGGCATCGAGTCCGCCCTCGCGGCCTTGGACCGCGCGGGTGTGACCGACGCGATGCTGACCGGCATGCCGTTGGTGAAAAAGTGGGAACCACTCGATCCGCGCAAGCCGCTGTATTACCTGGAGGATGATTCCCGCGCGTACTGGTACAGCGCCACGGATGTGCTGGTGGCGCGGGCGGTGCAGAGCTTGCCGGCCGCGTCGCAAGCGCGGTTTCATCCGTTCATCACCGGCTTCAATGGCACCGACATGAACGCCGTCGACCATATCGAACGCATGATGGAATGGTACCCCGGCCTCTGGCAGGGCATCGGTGAAGTGATGGCCCGGCACGATGACCTGACGGCTCTCACCTACGGCGAAACCTCCCGCGCCAATGGAGCGCCGCTTGGCCGTGTGTATGATTTCGCCGCCGACCATGACCTGCCGGTCTCCATCCACAGCAACATCGGTTCCGTCTGGCTGCGCGATCCGATCTACCTGCGTGAAATCGAAGGCGGTGTCAAAACCCATCCGCGCACGCGATTCATCTGGTGCCACGCCGGCATCAGTCGCCGAATCGTGATCCCGTCGCTCGTTCCCGAACTACGACGAATGTTGAAGACTTATGACAATCTCTGGATCGATATCTCCTGGGTCGTCTTCGATGATGTCATTGCCCCGAAAGGCCAAGTGGATCCGGCTTGGGTTGCGTTGATTGAAGAATTCCCTAGCCGTTTCATGATCGGCTCTGACAAGGTGGGGCACTTTGCCGATTATTCCTCTGAAATTGTGAAGTACGATCACCTGCTCGATCAACTTCAACCGGCAACGGCGAAGAAGCTGGCGCACGATAATTTTCTGTCGGTGTTACCGAAGAGGGTTGCGATGCAACAGCGGCATGTAACGCAATCGAAGTAGATGCAATTACTTAGCCGTCTCGCTTGCGAGCCGTGTCGAAAGGGATGCGAACCAGGACGCGGAGATGTTGTGTTGCTGCCCTGAAAGCGGTCTTCAATCACTGCGATTTCTATATCTTGAACGTCTAAAAGTAACGAATGCAGCAGTTCAGTCGTTGAGGCGGGCACGTCCGGAATTGACGATTGATCAATAGGATTTGTGAACTCTGTGGACGATCTGCATTTTTCAGTGAAGAGTGAGGAGCCGCGCACGAAGTAAGCGAGTTGGAACGTGGCGGAACACCGCTTACTTCGTGCGCGGCTCATTCCCACGCACACAACGAATCCACAAACGCCGCCGACCCATCCCGCAACCACCCATCCAGCTGCGCCTGATCTTTCAACTGCTGCCCGCGGTGTCTGGGGACGACGAAAAAATTGGTTTCGATTTCCGGCAGGCCGGACATATCGCTCCAGAGTTTTTCCCACTGGGCGACGGGGTAGATGTCTTCCTGGCCGTGGCCCCAGCGTTTTTTCACATCTTTGAGCGTGATGTACGTGGGCAGGCGCGCGGCCAGTTCGCGGATTTGAATGGCGACTTGATCGGGGTTGGCAAGGTCTTCTTTCGTCAGCCGGAACGCGGCCAGAAGTTTATCGATGTCGATCCAAGTCGTCATGCTGTTGTAGTAGCTCAACGCGAATTCATCTTCTTCGCGCGGCATGGCCAAGCCTTCGAGCAATCGTGCGCGGCCATCGACGCGGGCTAAACCACCGCCGCGATCTTCGATTCGTTTGGTGATCACTTCAAAACTCAGACATGACTGTCGCTCGGCATGCAGGCCAAGCAGGGAAGGGTCCAGATCGGCACCGAGCGTGTCGATATTGTGAAGCATCAGATATTTAAGATTCGGTCTCTCCGCGAGTAAACGGGCCAGTACGCCGTTGCGAAGGAGGTTGGGCACTTCATACCAATGGCCGACGGGGTGGAGGCATTGCAATGGCAAATTGTCGGCATAGTCGCTGCCTTCCCCGGCTTCGCGGGCCCAACCGCGCAAGGCGGCGTGCAGGCTGTCGCGCACTTTCTGTTGCTGTTCATCCAGCATCTTCTGAGGCATTTCTTCCCATTGGAATCGCAGGTCGCGCACCATGGGGATCATGCGCAGGCCGATCGCGTGACCGGGAGAAAGATGGAGCGGGCCTTCATAGCCATAATGATTTTGCGCGGCAAGGAAGCTGTCGATCGGGCCGTGCGTGAGGTAACTGGTGGTGATGATGTGGGCCGGCATCACGCCGCTCAATCGACCGATGCGGCGGCTCTTGGCCAGGTGCGTTTCAAGGAACGTGCGATGGCGGCCACCGAATTTACAGAACGGGTGCAGCCCTTTCACAACACCCGCACCTTGCGTCCAGCGACTACCCGAACCCGCGCCCAATGTGATGACACCGACCGAACCGCTGGCTAACAAGTCCAGGCCATAATCGCGATATTCTTCATCCAGCCCGCCGACGGTGTCGAGCACGTCTTCCGGGCGCACATCTTGAATCGTCGTGCTGGCGGGAAGGCGATTCTGGGCCAGCCCGATGCGACCGTTGCGTAGCGAAGTGCGAATTTTTTCGTGCTGCTCACGATCGAATCCATTTTCTTCCAGCAGTGTTTGCAGATTACTTTGGCCGGCTTCGGCTTTTTGAGTCTTGGCAAAAAGACGATCGAAGACGGTTTCGACCATCCCCGCGAGTTTCGGTTCGGTATGGCAAGCCGCACCGAAACGCGTGAGTTCAATTCGGCGTAGTTTGGTGAGGTCGCGCGGGTCTGTTCGCAATAGCGCTGGGACGATCATCGCGTAGTACGACGCCGGCAGAACTGCTTCGTCGCCGCGCTGTAATTCGGCGAACGTGCCATGTGGATTAATGGCAAAATCATAGACCACCGGCGGCATCGCGAACGGAAGTGCATGCTTGAGTTCTCGCTGGAGATCAATCATCGACGCGTTCAGGAATTGCTGAGCCTCTGCTTTGCGATCCGGCTTAAAGATGAAACCCATCCCACCACCGCTCATACCGCCCAGCATCCAGAATCCCCAGAAATCGGAACCAAAATGTTCCCTCGTGCGGCCAATGAGTGATTCGGTGTAGTAGTTGCTCGCCCAGGGGATGATCGCCTGCAACGGCTCGAAAAAGTTCCGCGTGGTCGCGCTGCCAACGCCTTGAATCGAACCGCTTTTCAGCGAAACAAGGATCTCATCCAGAATCGACATCGCGGCCTTGCGGCCTTCCCATTCGGCGGCGGAACGCAGCAGATATTTTTCGGTGACCATCTCCAAAATCGGCCCGACGTTTTGAGCCATGCCGCCGTGAACGAGCACGAGGCTGTTTTGGAGTTTGTCGCGCGTTTCGTGGCTTGCATCGCATTCGTCGAGAATGCGATGATTCGGCAATAGTCGCCCGCGACTGACTCCAAATTCCGGATCATTTTCTTCCGCGTGTGACCCTTCGATCAGTTTCATGCCCGGCCAGACACCGCCCGAATCCTGCCAGCCACCGCCTGAACCCCCGAGCCATTCACCGAGAATGGCGCGGGCCGCGACGAGTCGTCGTTCGTTTTCTAACAGTGGGCCAGTCAGCGATTTGGCCTGACCCGTTGCCCGCATGCAGGCCGAGATCAGCGCGCCCAAAAGATTGGTTGAAACCGCCAGACGTGAACCCTTGGGAATGTTGTTGACGCAACTGACGATCTCGAGCCCCATGCCCGGCCCGACGATGCGCGCGAGTAAATCACCCAGGCTTTGTCCGGAGCCTTCGATGCCGGGCGGAACGATGCCGGAAGCGATCACCGCCGCCTTCAACAACCCCAGATAATCCTTCGCAAAGTCGAACACTTCCGGCAGGCTGGTGATCTCCGCCTTCGCCCCGAGATCCACGCTGACCAGCCGCAACATCGGCTCATCAATGACACGCAGATAGGCCTCCACCGGCGGACGCGGATGCGGGTCGCGGCCATGAACGGCCAGATCGATTGACACATTCAGTACGCGAGCGCCTTCCGGAAAATCCATCCCAAGAAAAAAGATGTCGCTCCATGCGCTGTGCGACAAATCCATTCGCACCGGCGTCGTCTCAACAAGCACAGGCAGGGAGCCATCGGCGGCGGGCTGTAAAAGTTCCGGGCGGATGCGCAAGGGTTGATCCGCTGGATGCCCCACGCGAAACATCCACTGGTTGCCGCGTACCGATCGCACGGAGCGGCGCACCTGGTTGGCCAATGTTTGAAACGCGAGATCTTTATATCCGGCGGCCAATGCCGAGCAGATGCCATCATTTGCCCCATGCTCTGCCAGTGAACCGAGGAAGACGTCGATCGCTTCGTCAAATCGCCGCGCGAGTAAATGGCGGTATCCGTCAAACGGCACAAAACTTTTGGTCGTCGAATCCAGTTTCGGCGGCAGCAGAAAGCGGTGGATCGCATACAGAAAAAACAGCGCGCGAACGCGCTCGTACAGGTTGTCACTCGTGCGGCGGAATGCGTCCAGATCCGCGCACTCGGCCAGCAGTTGCTCGGGTGAAACCGCCTGGCAAACAATGTCCAACGGCAGATCGCGGAGCGCGGGGTCTTGCGAGAGGATGATGCTGAGGAGTTTTCCAGGCATGAATGATTCCGATTCAAATCGATTTTACGCAATAGAGAAATCGAATTACGAATAACGAAATTCAAATTCACGAATGAACGCTAAATCCCATTCATTCGTTATTCGAATTTCGTTATTCGTAATTGTTTACTTGCTCGACTCTCGGCTGGCCAGCAGTTCCAACAACCCCGTCATGATCTCTTCGCGATCTTTGCCGTCCAATGCAAGGGCCAGTTGGCCGATCAACAGCCCATATTTCACACCGATATTGTGTCGTTGGCCGGCAAGTTCCATCGCTAGATAGCGCTCACGACCGGCCAATTTATTCAACGCCGGAGAAAGTTGTACCAGTGTGTTGCCGCTCGATTGCGCGATGAGCTCACCGAGAATATCCATCACCGCCGGAGTCAATACATGCATGCCGAAGAAGCAAAGATAATGACCGGCACGCAGGCCGGGCACGATCAGATTCTGTTCCGCTTCAGTTGGCGTGGGTTTCTCGGCGACGGTTTCCACTTCGTAGAGATTCCCAATCTTTTGCACGCGTCGCCCCCCCACCGTGCCGTAGTACGGCAGCATGCTTTCGCGCGTCGCCTGCACCGCCGACACGCTGCATGATTCCGCTTTGGCGACTTCCACCAGTTGTTGCGCGCAGCGTTTGTCGCCACTACTTAGATAAAGATGATCGCTTACGAGGTGTAGAAACGGTTCATTGCCCACGAACTGGCGGGCGCAGTAAAGCGCATGACCGTAACCCATTCGTTGTTGCTGCTCGATGAATGAAAGCATCTCCGCCTTGGCCCCGGCGGCGGTGGTGTAAGCCTGTTGATCACCCGGGGCGATCACCACGGCAATATCGGTAATCCCTGCAGACAGTGCTTCTTCGATGATGACCTGCAAGGCGGATTTGGTCACTCCATCCCGATCCACGAGGTTTTGCAAAGGCAAGCCCCGCTGCGCCTGGCTGGCCGAGGTGATGACCGCTTTCCTGATGTGCATGTGACTTCGATCCTTCCGTTATTTCCACGCGTTTCGGGCTGGCAGAGAATGCCCGGTAATGGCGAATCGGTCAACCTTTAGCTCGCTCATCGCGTCGAAAAAGATGAAGTGAACGCCAAGACGCCAAGTACGCCAAGACAAAACGCCAAGGAAAAAGATTTTTTGGCGTTTTCTTCCTTGGCGTACTTCGCGTCTTGGCGTTCATTTTCTCTTTGTGCCGTCGCCGAGCGTACATTTGATCTGACAATGACCCGCAATCTAAAAAAACTCGAACTCGCCCGCGAAAATGAGCCTTCGGCGACGTATCTCTTGCACGCCAACACGGCGAACCGTCACAATAGACCCACAACCGGAGGTTCAAATGCATCGTTCTCTGAAAACCGCCTGCCTTTTAGCTCTAATGGCTGTTGCGCCGATCTACCCCGCAGCGAGGGCTGCCGATAAAGCAATTGCCCCGACTGCGGCCGTGGAAAAAACATCTGCTCCTCGTCCGCAAGCTGAAAATGATCCCATCATCCCGGATATCGAGTTCAACAATCTCTTACTCGATCACGCGATCGAGGTTCTCTCAGAGAAGTTACCGCATTCGAAATTTGTCGTCTTACGCGACAAGAATGCGCCGGAGAATTGGCCGACCCTCTCGATTAAGCTCAAGGGGGTATCCGTGTCGCAGTTGATGCAATTGATCCAGACGGCTCATCCCGGCCTCGAGCTGAAGGAAATTGACGGTCCGGGGGGAACCATTACGTGTCTCCTGGTACATCCACCGGAAGTTCCAGACGCAGCCGCAGGGGAGCCGAAAGGCAAGATGTTGCAGGCCGTTCGCGTCTATCGAATGAGCGCCATCAACGGATTATCTGACAAAGCAAAGAGTGATCCCGTCGCGAGGAAGGAAGCGATGAACAAGGCGCTTTCGTTGATCGGGGTTGCATTGGAACAAACGGGTGGCGATCCGCCGACGCTCAAAATTCATGAAGAAACAGGTACGCTGATTTTCAAGGGGAATGCCGATCAGGAAAGCATTCTGGAAAATGTCATGGAAACGCTCCGGCCGGAACAGATTCAGCGAGATCAAGTGTCGGCTGAATTCGCGTCGGTTGCGACGGAAAGGAATGAGTTGCAGAAGGAGCTCCAACGAGTGAAAGCCGAATACGAACGTAGAACGGATATGCAAGTTCAAGAATTAAGCGAGAAAATTGTGCGATTGCTGAAGATCGTCGATCAGCGGGATAAAGAAACGCTCGACCATTCAGGGCAAAACGAACGGTTGAAAATACGATTGGAAATGATCGAAGAGCATGCCAAGAAGCTTGAAGCTGAGTCAATGACCAAGTCGGATCACATGGAAAAAATGCGGGCGGAGTTAAGAGAGGAAGGAGCGATGAAAGAAGAATTCCACCGAAGATGGTCGGCGGCGGAGAACGAACGCAATAAAGTTCTTCTCGACTTGAATGCCCTGAAAGGATCCAAGAGCGTCAAAGACGATTCCAAATAATTGTTGATCTCCATGTCAATCGCCCCATCCCGTTTTCTGGAGACCCGTTTGGCTGTCACCGCGCCACCGGAGACCGCAGCGCTAACTGCCGCGATGGCCGCCGGGGATGACTCGGCGGTCACGCGGTTTTATCGGCACTATTTTGATTCGATGTATCAGGAAGCCCGTCGGGTCACGCGACGGGATGAGGCGTTTTGTCTGGATGTGGTGCAGGAAACGACGTTGCGGGTCATTCGAAACATCCGCAAGGTGGAGAGCGAGTCACAGTTGATTGCCTGGCTCAAACTCGTGATCCGCACGACGGCGTACGATTTACTTCGATCTGAAAAACGTCGTCGCTTTCGAGAAATCGCGACGCATCAAACACGCAAAGAGAAAGCCGATGACGATGAACAGATCAAATGGCTTCGCGATCAGATTCTGTTGCTCGATCCGCAACTTGTGCAGGTCATCGAGATGCGATTTGAAAATCGATGGTCGCTTTCCCGAATCGCCGGACAACTGGGCCTGTCGATCGGCACGATCGATGGCCGACTGCGACGTACCCTGAAGCACTTGCGCGAAAGAGCGCGGGAGGACTTCGATGAATGAACCCATGGATGAATATTCAGACTCAATACTGTCGCCAGAAGGCCGACTTCGACAGGCGTCGATTTTGCGATTGGCGTTGGACGAATCGCGGTCCTGCCGTCGTCGACAAATGACCGGAAAAGCGATGGCAGCCGGGGTCTGCCTGCTCATTGTGTTTTCTGTTTTCCGGTCGACCCATCCAACAGATACACCTCAGCCGCAAGTCGTTCAGCAGATGCCATCGGTAAAACGTGAAGTACCGCAACCGGTCATCAATTTGACACCTGCTCCGCAGAAAAAGATCGTCGTTTCGCGTATTGAAACCGATCCGAGCTTGTTGACAAAATGGACGATTCCGCCGCGGAAACCGACCTGGACGGTGATTGACGATGATGAACTGCTCCGGCGACTGGGCGAAGCGGGCCGGCCGGCGGCGTTGGCGTATGTCGATGGGCGAACGGTCATCCTTTTTCGCGAGGCAAAAGCGCATTGACGTAAAAAACAGTCCCCGCCGAAAAACCCATTCGTTTAGTCGCGATGCGCCGTGGAGCGTTCTCAACTTCAAGTAGTCGCGCCCCTCGCCTAAACGAAAACAAATTTTATCTGACTCAGCCAGATTTCATCTTGCGGAGTTTCGACCAAGGTAATTAAGCTTTGGCTTGATCGTTTTATCAATCTTTCAACCCCGGAGCTTACCATGACTACCAAAACAGCACCCCCACCGAGCGCCAAGCGTAACGGTCAAAAGGCGCCTCATTCTGCGGAGAGCATCATGCCATTGATGCATCAGCGCGGCCGTTCAACGCAAGCATACGGCACCGTCGTTCGCATGGCGATCGGCCTGGAAACCAGCGTGTGCCAGCAAATCACCGAGCGGCTCAATCAGCTATTAGCCGACACGATGACCCTGCGCGACCTGTACAAGAAGCACCATTGGCAAGTCGCCGGTCACACGTTCTATCCGCTGCATTTGCTGTTCGACAAGCACTATGAAGAACAAAGCGAGCTGGTTGATAACATCGCGGAACGAATCCAGTTACTCGGAGGTGTCAGCATCGCGATGGCGCATGATGTCGCGGAACTGACGAAGGTGGAGCGCCCGCCAAAGGATCGGGAAGAAGTTCCTGTGCAGATTTCGCGGTTGCTCGAAGCGCATGAGCTGATCCTCAGATACGCCCGAGCGCTTGCAGAAAAGGCGGATGATCTCGGAGATGTTGGCACGAATGATATGCTCAGCAGCAAAGTTGTTCCGACCAACGAATTTCAGGCGTGGTTCGTCTCGGAACACGTTGTCGATACACCACTCGTACACGCGGATTCAGCCGAGTCGTGAGAAGGCAACATGTCACCCGAACGCCCAGGGAATTTGTTCCTACAGAAGAAGTTCCGAGGGCTCAGGTTGACGGCTGGCCAATCATTTATTCTGCGGCTCTGTTACTTTTTCATGTCTTCACTGCGCATCCATTGAAGCGCCGCTTTCTTCAAGGCCGGATCGTCCTGCGTGGTCATCTGGAAGGTGCGACGGCCGGTGATGACCCAGGGAACCTGCCAGTTCATCGGATCATAGGGCTTTTCCACCCAGAGTGTTGAATCAGCTTCGGTGGTTTCGCGAATGGCAATGTCCGCTTCGACCTTGCCGTCTTTCACGTTGAGAATTTTGATGGAACCGCTGAGCCCCACGCGCGTGCGAGCCGGGGCGGAATAGGCGCTGAATCCAATCAGCACGGAGTTATCGGCGTTCAGCCAGTATTCTCCGGGAGCCGGGTCGCCGTCGATGAACAGAACAACCGTGCGGCCCACGCTCGTGTCGTACCGACCCAAATCGCGCTGCACCGAAGCAACGAGCACCGTCTGAGGAACGTGTTTTTCCACGGGAGCAGGGGCGAGATTACCGCCGAGCAAGGACGTTTTTTTCAACTGTTTCAACTGAAGGTCGCGGTATTCTTTGGCATATTCCTCGACGGATCGATTCATATCCTCGACTTCAGATTTTGCCTCAATCACTTTCGGATTGTTGTCGCCTAGAGTGAGTTGAAGCTTATGAAGATTATCGACGGCTGCTTCCTTGCGAGAAACGCGGTTCAACATGCCATGATCCAGCATACTGATCTGAACCGTTGTCAATTCCTCAATGGCTTTCGCCTGATCGTTACGAACCACCGGTGCCACGCTAACGCCTTCCGGAATGGAAACCAGCACCAACGGCCCCTGACTGCCAGGTTCGTAAGGCCGCGTCACATTCACCCCGGAAACGGCGCAATACGTCCACGTTTCGTGAACGCAACCGCCAAGTAGGATCAGGCCGAGGGTTGAGAGAAGCGCCGTATGGGTTAGGGATGTGCGGTAACTCATATCCATATTAGACTTCGGAAAGGCAGAAGTTGCGAATGATTTAATTTGGCAAAGCTCGATTCCGGTCTCCATGATCAAGGTATTCCCGCGCGATTGAAGTGAATCCTTGCGCGGCGGATTGACTTTTGTGAGCAATGATTTTCGGTAGAATTCGACGGCGCACGGGGTGATTATGATTGATAGAAGAGATGTAACGATGCGCACAATCATGCAAAAAGGTCAGAAGTACGTGTTGGTTCCGGCTGACGCGGAAGGAAATGTTGACGCGCTGGAGTTTGCCCGAGCGACAATCGCCCGCGGCATCATTCGCGATCGCGTTGCGGCCGGCCTCTCCCAGGCCGAACTCGCCCGCCGCGCGGGCATCCAGCCGGCGGTGTTGAATCGAATTGAAAAAGCCAAGGTCGTGCCGGATGAATCGACGTTGAAAAAGATCGATGCGGCGTTGCGGTGAACCGCTCGAACAACGACGACAAGCCGTTCGATTTGCCATATGATGGCTTCCTAATGCCCATTCGACAAGATTCGTTCACGGTTCTGGTTGAAAAAGACGAAGCGGGATATTACGTCGCCACCGTGCCGGCGTTGCGGGGTTGCCACACGCAGGCCAAATCACTTGATGTTTTGATGCGGCGGGTTCGCGAAGCCATCGCGCTTTGTCTATTCGACGAATGAGACTGCGACGTGACCGACAACGATTTGCGTTGAGCCTCAATCTCGTAACGACTAAACTCCACCCAGTCTCTTTTCACTGTCGATCCCTTTTCAAAGGCGCACGGATGCCCCGTCCTAAACGTTGGAATATCGCCGAACCGCACCCCGCCGTTGAAGAGCTCGCGGCTAAGCTCAAAAGCTCACCTTTGCTGGCCCAGGCGCTGTTAAATCGCGGGATCAGCGAACCGATCGACTGCGCCACGTTTCTGCGCCCGAGTCTCAAGAATCTGCATGAACCTTTCGCGATCGCCAACTTGCGCCACGCAGCGGAGCGAATCGCGAAAGCCATTCGCGACAAGGAACCGATCGTCGTTTACGGCGATTACGATGTTGATGGCATCACCGCCACGAGCATTCTCTGGCACGCCATCACGCTCTTCGGAGGCTCCGTTGAGTTCTACGTTCCGCATCGCGTTGATGAAGGGTATGGGCTGAATTCCGAAGCCATCACGCAGATTTGCGATCAGGGGGGGAAGCTGATCATCACCGTCGATTGCGGCGTCACCGCGATCGAGCAGGCAAAAGTCGCCATGGCGCGCGGGGTGGATCTGATCATCACCGATCACCATGAATGGAAAGAATCGCACGTCGTTGGCGAAGGGGTGATTCCATCCGTTCATCAAGAGCCGACGCCGATTCTTCCGGATTGCTACACCCTCGTGCATCCGCGATTGGGGAATGATCCGGTGTATCCGAATCCGCACCTTTGCGGAGCTGGGGTTGCCTTTAAACTGGCCTGGGGGCTTGGGCTGGTGATGAGCGGGGGCAATCGCGTGAGTGAAGAGTTCCGCAATTTTCTCGTCGAAGCCACGGCCCTAGCAGGATTGGGGACGATCGCCGATGTCGTGCCATTGGTGGGTGAGAACCGCGTGCTGGCGCATTTTGGTTTAGGTGGGCTCAAGCAAACCAAGCTGCGCGGCTTGATCGCGCTCATCGATTCCGCAGGATTATCCGGGCAAAAGCTGGATAGCTATGACGTCGGTTTCAAACTGGCCCCGCGCCTGAATGCCTGCGGCCGCATGGGCCATGCACGACTAGCCGTGGAGATGCTGACCAAAGCCACCGAAGCGCAGGCGACAGAAATCGCCACTTATCTGGAGCAGCAAAACCGCGCGCGGCAGGCCATGGAGAAAAAGATTCTCGATGCGGCTTTGGAGCAAGTGCAGGAACAGGCGTTCGATCAGGACAGTTGCCATGGCATCGTGCTCGGGGCGGAAGGCTGGCACCCGGGTGTGATTGGCATCGTCGCAGCGCGCATCGTCGATCGATTTCATCGCCCGACGGTGATGATTGCCATGACCAACGGCCACGGCCAGGGTAGCGGTCGCTCGATCGCCGGTTTTCATTTGACCAAGGCGCTGGAAGTCTGCCGCGAACATCTTGAAACCTTCGGCGGCCATGAGATGGCGGCAGGTTTAAAGCTCAAATCCGCCAACTTCGAAGCCTTCCGAGAGGCCTTCGGTGAGCATGCCAAAACCGCGCTATCGCCGGAATCGCTCGTCGCGCAATTACCGCTGGAAGGGCTTGCGACACTCGATCAATTTACGACCGCGCT
>JBBRMF010000094.1:0-17185 GCA_038230975.1 Tepidisphaerales bacterium | reverse complement strand
TAGTAGCGGGTTTTTCTGTTTGGTGGTGTCCGCGTGGGGGGGTGGGCCGGGGGGGGCGGTCCTCCCTCACGTGTGCTTTTTGCCCCCCCAACCCCACTGCGCTCGCTTACCCGCGACCTGTGGCACCCAATGATGTCGCTACACCAACGTGCGAAACGCTCCAGTGCTTTATCACACTACAGAATAAGGTTTGTACGAGGTGGTGGCGACTAAAACGACGTAGGGCCGTTTTCGCGGACGGAATGTTTCTTCGTTCGGAACGATTCCGTCCGCTAAAGCGGACCCTACGAAATACAATTCAGCTAAAAGAGCACCCTCCGTCACCCGCTGAATCTCTATGACCTGTGCCTCCGTCTCAGAAACATGGCCACGGCGCCTATCGCGAAAAGTGTCCCCGTCGGCTCCGGGACTGTGTCGGCGAATGCCTTAAAATCATTGATCGTCGCGGTATCCGCACCCACTTGTTGCAGCTTTTGACCGAAGAGGGAAACATCCCGCGCGTCGATCAACCCATCTGCCGTGAAATCACCGGCGGCGTCGAACTGTGAATTGAGGCTGTAGAAAAGCGCCTTGAATGCTTCAACGTCGGCAATCGTGTAGGTGCCGTCGTGATTGATGTCGCCGAGGCCGGCACCAAAAATGGTGGAGGCGAACAAGCCGGGAAAACGCTGCACGTTATAATTGCCATCCGGCTTGTAGGTAACCACCGTCGCCACATGGTTGCCACTCGTCAGGCTCGTCAAATCCTTCGTCCAAGTGTAGGTATCGACCTGGTCTCCCTGCGATCCGAAACCTACCAACCCGATTACCTGAGAATCCGTCAGGCGGGCAGGTTTATCGAAAAACACGTGAACGTTGTTGGCCAGTTGATCGACACTGTCGACCGTCAACCTCTGATTCTCATAAACGCCTGCGACAATCGGGCTAAAGCTGATGATTGCGGAAATGGGCTTGTTGCGATCAAGATAGATCACCTGCTTGAAATCCGTGAAGATGCCCGGCCCACCATCTTCACGATGGCGAAATGCCCGCACGGTAATGTAGTGGTATCCGTCGGCTAGCTGGGTGGCATCCAGACTCTGAGCATAGGTTCCATTCCCGTTGGCGTTGAACCAGCCGGGACTATGAGTACCGGTGAATTTTTCGAAACCATACTGTGGCGTGTTGGGAGTGGTGTTGTCTACTAAACCGTTACCATTGAGATCGATTCCGCCATCCAACTTGATCAGGGCATTATCTCCGTCTGCGGGACGATCGCGATACGTTCCCAGCAAATTCACCTGATTTGTGTTCAAAGTAACTTGAAACGTGTTGGCCTTTATCACGCTAGCATCGGTCACACGGGTCGTGCCGTTGTCAAAGGCAATGTTATTTGACGTACTCTGATTCGGGATTTTCCCCGCAATCACTGAACTTACATTGCTCACGTTCAGCGAACCCTGCGGCGACGCCAATCCATAGATCAGGTATCCGCGATCCGTGAAATGACTGGTACTGGTCGTGTTGGCATCGAATGAACTATTGCGAAGAAAACGCGCGTTCACAGTTCCGTCATTGTTTACAACCAGTAGCTTGGGAATGTCGTTGTGGGTGTCCGCAATGCTGTCTCCGGCATTTCCCGTTAACTCAATCAGTGGTGTCCCCGGCGCAAAGCTTGTCTGCAACGTACGGCTGTCATATCCCGCATCCGTTCGATTGCTGAGCATCACAAGCGAAGATCCCTGTCGCTCAAACGCAAAACTTTCCTTCTCCAGATCACGCTCGACATAGTTTCCGGTTCCGTAGCGATTGCGAAGGTCTACCAGGTTGGTAATCGCTTTGCCGTAGGTTCCACCGAGCGCATCGCCTCGACCTGAAACCGGGAAGTTGCGGTTATTGCCGAACTCCTTGCCGTTGGTGTAGACGATCGAATTCCCTGGCAGCATCAGGGTGTAGGCGTAGGCGACGCTATCGAGCGTAGGAGGGCCATTGTCATGACTCGAAACGAAGTGCACTGCCTGGCTGCCATTCATCAACCCGTCATCGTGCCGGTCGAAGCTGGCATGGGCGACATTTCGCCAGTCATTCTGAAGACCATTGCCCGTTAAGTTACTCTGCATGGCAAAAAACAGCGGGAAATCAAGCGTATCCCGGTTGCCGCCGATTACTCCCGGCGTACCCGGGTTTATGTCTTTGCGAACAAACTGCTGAGCAAGGTTCTGATCTCCGTCATAGACCTCGCTGAACGAGAAAACGTTTTGTTGTTGCCCGTTTAAGAGCGTGCGGAACGACGAACGATAGACGGCTCGATCCAGATAATTCTGCACCCAACTCGGCATACTTTTAGCCGCATCCACGCGAAACCCATCCACTCCGATGGATTGCACCAACCATTGAGCATTGCGCATCAAGTAGCCCAGCGCATTTTCCGGCACCGCAGTTCCATTGAGTGGGTGCGCGTTATTGAACGGATGAATCGCGATGTTCTGTTCACCGGTTGTCGGATCGAACACCATGATCGGCTGCAAGGAAAGATCCGGGTAAAATCGAGCGTTATTGGGATCAGGAACATTGGCAATTCGCCCAAAAGCCGAGAGGGTTCCCGGCCTGATATTGCGCGGGTCATTGGCATTCACCGGGCTTCGAATCATCTGAAAGTTGGATTCCTGAGCGATATCGATCAGTCCCGACAAGCGCGTTCCAGTGGTGGTATTATCGAAGGCGGAATGATAATCGCCGTCAACGTTTCCCGGCAGAGTGATGTTGAGGCCGGGATATCCACCGGCGTTATAGAATGAGCGTCCGTTACCATCGGACTGACCGTTTGTCGTGAATCCGCTGTGGTTCCAAACCAGATCCACGTAGGAGCTTGCCCCCAATCGATGGATGGAACCTACCAGGCTTTTGAGTCCTGTTTCGGTCCCATAGAGTGTCGGATTGCCCGCCTTACCCAGATCGAATCGATCGTACGGGTCATATCCTACGGAAAAGTTCCCCGAATCCGCGCGGCCGGGAGGGGGCGTGTAGACTGAACCATAACCTGCCATGAAAATATCAGCCGCGCGATTTTCGATGGTTTTGTAGGTATTTTCAAAATCCTGCAGGATCGCGGGCGCAGAGTAATCCGTGGCCCGCGCGGAACCTCCCACGATCAACCCGCAGGTTCCCAGACGAGACCACACAGCCCGGCGCACGAAGCTTCTTCTTGTAGCGCAATATACTTTCATAGGCCCTCTCTCCGTCGCGCGTTCTGCAGCAGTTGATCAAAATGTAGAACACAATATGCGGAATTGCCCGGTTGAACCTTGGCCGACGAACACTGGCCGAATCGAAGAATTATACCGCGCGGGTGGAGGCTTCACAAAGGATTTCTCGAAATCCAAAATCGGATTCTCTGCGAACGACGAGCGCCTTTCCGGGTATTCATTCATGATGCGAGCTTCGCTTTTTGTGCTTTATATAACGCTTTCGTCGATCCTCCGGACGGCCGCGCTGGCCGACCCGGTGGATTTTGAAAAACAAGTTCGTCCGATTTTGGAGGAACACTGTTTCGATTGCCACGGAGAAGAGACGCAAAAACATCACCTGCGCATGGATAACACCGTTGGCATCCTGCGCGGCGGGGAATCGGGTGAGCCGCTCATGCTCCCCGGGAAGAGCGCTAACAGCTATCTCATCGCGCGCGTCACTTCGGAAAATCAGAAGGAATTGATGCCGCCAAAAGGTGAGCGACTTACACCAGAGCAGGTCATGACGCTGCGGCGATGGATCGACGAAGGCGCGAAGATGCCAGACATGGAGGCCGCCGGCGCATCACTTCAATTGAAGACAGACCATTGGTCGTTCCAGCCCGTGAAGCGCCCCACCGTTCCGAAAAGTGAAAATCTATTCTCGCGCGGGGAAATCGATGAATTTGTGCTGGCGAAGCTACGGGAAAAACGCCTCTCGCCTTCGCCCATCGCCGACAAAACCACCCTCATTCGCAGGCTCTATCTTGTGGCGCACGGGCTTCCACCCACGCCACAGGAAGTCGCCGAATTCTTAGCCGACAAACAGCCCGATGCTTACGCGCGCCTGGTCAATCGGGTTTTAGCATCGCCTCGTTTCGGCGAACGTTTTGCGCGTCACTGGATGGATGTTGTCCGCTACGCCGACAGCAACGGCTTTGAAACCAATCGCGAACGCAAGACCGCATTCCATTACCGCGACTGGATCGTGGCATCATTCAACGCGGATAAACCCTACGACCGATTTATCAAAGAGCAGTTGGCCGGTGACCAGTTGGGGGTTGATTCAGCCACAGGCTTCCTTGTTGCCGGGCCCTATGACATCGTGAAAAGCCCTGATGTGAATCTCACCCTCGCGCAGCGTCAGGATGAACTGGCCGACATGGTAAACACCACCGGCACCGCATTTCTCGGGCTGACGATGGGCTGTGCGCGCTGTCACAATCACAAGTTCGATCCGATTCTGCAAAAGGATTTCTATTCGATGCAGGCCGTTTTCGATGGCGTCGGGTACGGGGATCGCCCCCTCCGCGAAAAGATCGACGAGGATTCGCGGCGGCAACTCACGATAGCGCGCACCGAGGAAGCCACTCTGGCAGCGACCTTGGAAAAATTTCGTAAGCAAGCCGCGTCCAGCGTCGCGGACGGAAGAAGGCTTCGTCCACCCGTAAATGCGCGGATGAATGAAGAGACATTCGCACCCGTTGAAGCTGCAGCCGTGCGATTCACGATTGCTGCCACATCCGGTGGTGAACCCTGCATCGATGAACTCGAGATATATGACGCGGCCGGCAAAAACGTCGCCCGAACCGCAAACCCATCTGCCTCCGGCACGCTGCCGGGCTACGCCATTCACAAGCTCGAACATATCAACGACGGGAAGGTGGGCAACGAACACAGTTGGATATCGAACACATCCGGCACGGGCTGGGTGCAGCTTGATTTCTCCACGAGACCGACGATTCATCGCATCGTCTGGAGCCGCGCGCGGAATGGCGGATTCACCGATCGTGTAGCCACCCGATACATCATCCAAATTTCGGCCGAACCTGGGAAATGGAAGACCGTTGCAGACTCCAACGACCGCGCCGCCTTTGGCAGCAAAGACGACGATGAATCATTCATCGCCTTGCTCCCGCCCGCAGATGCCGACGCTGCCCGCGCCACAAAAGCTGGCCTTACCGCGGCCATGGCGCGCATCGCTTCGCTCACAGCTCCCCAGATGGGATGGGTCGGGACATTTGGCCAACCCGGCAAAACACACCGCCTATACCGCGGCGATCCCCTGCAAAAGCGCGAAGTCGTTTCGCCCGATGCGCTAAGCATTCTGGGCACACTGGGTCTAAGCGTTGAAACACCAGAGTCATTGCGCCGCCTGAAATTTGCCGAGTGGGTCGCAAGTCCGCAGAACCCCCTCACTGCACGCGTCATGGTCAACCGCCTGTGGCACTACTCGTTCGGCACCGGGATCGTGGATACACCAAGCGACCTTGGAAAAAACGGGACGCCCCCAACCCACCCCGAACTGCTCGATTGGCTGGCCGATGAATTCGTCCATAGCGGCTGGTCCATCAAGCACATCGAACGGTTAATTTTACTCTCCTCGACATTTCAACAGTCCTCATCTCCGCGCGCTGAAGCGATCGCCACCGATGCCGGTGGACGTTTTCTCTGGCGCTATACCCCACGGCGGCTCGAAGCCGAGGCAATCCGCGACTCCATGCTGGCCGTCTCCGGCGCACTCAATCTGAAAATGGGTGGCCCCGGTTTCTACCTCATGGATGTCGTCGAGGAAAATGTGATGCACTATTTTCCCAAGGAACAATTCTCACCCGCCGAGTTCCGCCGCATGGTGTATCAATTCCGAATCCGACAGACAACCGACAGCGTCTTCAGTTCTTTCGACTGTCCCGACGGCGGCTCGGTCATGCCCAAACGCAGCCGTTCCAACACGCCCCTGCAGGCGTTGAATCTGTTCAACAGCACCTTCGTCATTCAGCAAGCCGACATCCTCGCCAAACGATTAGCCACCGAATGCGGCGACGAACCCGAATCGCAAGTGGCCCTCGCCTTCCACCTGTTTTACGGCCGCCAACCTGACGCCGCCGAACTGCGTGCATCCACCGCAATGATCCGCGCCCACGGCCTGTCTTCCTTCTCCCGGGCGATGTTCAATACCAGCGAGTTCCTTTTTGTATTCTAAACCCATGCACCCATTTCTAAGCCGCCGACATTTTCTCTCGAACACCGTCTCCGGCCTGGGCGGTATCGCGCTGGCACATCTATTGGCCCGCGACCGAGCGCTCGCGGCCGAAGCACCTATTCGCCCGGAAATTAACCCCGCCAATCCCAACGCGCCGCGCCCACCCCATTTTCAGGCCCGGGCAAAGCGCGTGCTGATGATCTTCTGCTCCGGCGCGGCCAGCCAGATCGATACGTTTGACTACAAGCCCGAACTCATCAAACGCCACGGACAACCCCTGCCCGGCGGCGACAAACTCATCACCTTCCAGGGTGAACAGGGCAACCTCACAAAAAGTCCGTGGGCGTTTCGTCCCTACGGGCAAACGGGAAAAATGGTGTCCGATCTCGTGCCGCGCTTGGGCGCTCTGTCGGACGAAATGTGCTTCATCCATTCCCTCACCGGCAAAACCAACACCCACGGCCCCGGTGAAAACTTCATGGCGACGGGTTTTACGCTCGATGGGTTCCCCAGCATCGGCGCCTGGTCCACCTACGCGCTCGGCAGTGAAAATGACACGCTGCCAGCCTACGTAGCCATCCCCGACCCACGCGGCGCGCCGCAGTCTGCGGGTAATTTCTGGGGCTCCGGTTTCCTGCCCGCCGCGTTTCAGGCGACGGATTTCAACGCCGCCAAACCCCTCCGAAATCTCGCGCGGCCTTCAGCGTTCTCGCCGGAAACAGACCGCGCCACCCGCGATTTTATCGCGACGATCAACCGCCATCACCTCGATAAATATCCCGGCGACTCAGAGCTCGCAGCGCGAATCACCAGCTACGAACTAGCCGCAAAAATGCAGCTTTCCGTGCCCGAAGTGGCCGATATATCAAGCGAGCCGGCACACATTCTGAAAATGTACGGCGCGGATGAAACCGGGAACCCCGTCAAAACCATGAAGGCCGCCTATGCCCGCAACTGCATCCTCGCGCGCAGACTGATCGAAAAAGGGGTGCGCTTTGTGCAGCTCTTCAACGGTGCCTATCAGACCGGCGGCGAAGGGGTGAGCAATTGGGATGGTCACAAAGCCCTGCAGGAGCAATACACCAAGCACGGTGAAGTGATGGATCAACCCACCGCCGCGCTGTTGAGCGATATGAAACAGCGCGGTCTGCTCGAAGACACGCTCGTCGTCTGGTGTACCGAATTTGGCCGAATGCCCACCTTTCAAAAAGGCGCGAGCGGTCGCGATCACAATCCCGGGGGCTTCACCGCATGGATGGCCGGCGCCGGTGTAAAACACGGTTTCAGTTACGGTGCTACCGACGATTTCGGTTACAAAGCCGTCGAAAACATCGCGACTGTCTACGACTTTCACGCCACCCTCCTGCATCTCCTGGGCCTCAATCACGAGCGACTCTCTTTCTACCACAACGGCATCGAACGCCGCCTGACCGATGTCCACGGACAGGTCATCAAAGACGTCCTGGCATAACACCTACTCACCCCTTCCCGAGAGCGCCCACGAAACTTGTTCCGTGGAAATTCCCGCGACCTAACCACGTCCCTACTTTCCTATTACCACATCCTGCACCATCTTCATGAATGCCTTCGCCGCAGCGCTCTCCGCATAATGCCGGCACCGTAACCGGTGCAACGGCCGCTCGATCTTCAAATCACTCACCCGCAACTGCACCAACTGTTTCGCCTTGAGCTCCAATCCAATTGCCAATGCTGATACGATCGCGACGCCCACTCCGCCCGCAACCGCTTTTTTGATCGCCTCCGTACTCCCCAGCGACATCGCCGGCGCAATCACCAATCCTTTGTTCGCAAGTGCTTTTTCAACAACTGATTTCGTCCCCGAGCCTGTCTCCCGCACGACAAACGGCTCGGCACACAACGCTTTGGCCGTCACGCTTCGCTTCGCCGACAGACGATGTTTCACCGCCGCGATTGCCACCAACCGGTCCACCGCAAACACGATCGATTCAACGTCATCCGAATCGATCACGCCTTCCGTCATACCCACTTGCACCTCGCCGGCTACCACGCGCTTCCGAATCACGTCACTGTTGGCAATCTCCAGCTCGAGCCGGACACCAGGGTACTGTTTGCGAAAGCGCACGAATACTTCGGGAAGCAGATAGACACCGATCGTCGTGCTCGCCCCCACAACCAACCTACCCCGCCGCAAACCCCGCAAATCATCCATGGCCTGCTCGGCTTCAATGGCCGTCGAAAATATTCGCTGCGCATATTCCGCCAGCGTGTCCCCGGCCGTCGTTCGCCGCATCCCCTTGGGCAGCCGATCAAACAGCATCACCCCAAGACTTCGTTCCAATTCCTTCAGTTGCTTCGACACCGCCGGTTGACTGATCATCAACTCCTCCGCCGCGCGGCTCACGTTGCCCGCCTTCGACACCGCATAAAACACCGCCAGATGCCCAAAATTCATGGTATAACTCCAAGTTCATTAGATGATATCTATTATGTCTTGGCATTATATCATAATCCTTCGTAATGTGCTTCCGGTCGTTTAACCAGGAGTTGCAATGCCTCATGTGATTACTTTGCCGTGCATCGGAACCAAGGACACCGCCTGCGTCGACGTCTGCCCCGTGGACTGCATCCACCCCACCAAAGACGATCCGGATTTTGCAACCGCAGACATGCTCTATATCGATCCCGACAACTGCATAGAGTGCGGTGCGTGCGTCGATGCCTGCCCCGTCGAAGCAATCTTCATGGATGTGGATGTCCCCATGGAATGGCATTACTTCATCGAAAAAAACGCCGCCCACTTTCGAAAATAAAGCCCATTCAAAGCAATTTGACCACGGAGCCTGTGGAGACTCGCCCAACGCAGAACCCGTCATCCGCATTGAGGAAGTCTCTGTGTACTCCGTGGTCAAATTCCTATTCCATCATTAAACAGTTCAGCAAACACAAAATCATATTAGTTCACAACACATCACAACTGTATATAATATCAATATGCTCATCACCCCCCATCCCCTTGAAACTCGTGATTACGCCCCCGGCACCTCTTCAAAACCCACCGCCTCGACCACTTCGAATTCGTTTGGTTCCTCCACGGCATCGCGAAATACCTCTCCTCCGGCCGACAGGAAAAACTCACTCCCCAAACCCTTCTCCTCCGCTCCGCCGGTGGGTCCGACTGCTTCTTTTTCGACGATCAATCCGCCTCCCAATGCCTCGCCGCCCCGTTCCAACTGCCGATCGAGCAACTCCCCAAACTCTACCCACCCGTCAAGCAATGGCGTCTCACCCGCGTGCGCTTCCGAAGAAAGCACGGGCGAGACGCCCACGCCACCTAAAAATTCTCAAGCTCACAGCGAAACCTACGGGACGGTCATTCACCGCAAGTCGTTGGCAATCGGTGGATAAGGTGTCCTGGTTTGTGACGATAGGGTGCTGCGGAATTCTTTCGTCTATAATGCGCCGCGAGAATATTGTTGTTTCAGGAGGTTTTCAGGATGAGTCAGCTTGCCCATGGATTGGCCGGACAGTTTGATCGACTTCCACCGCACTCGATCGAGTCGGAGATGTGCCTCATCGCTGCGATGATGCTCGACAAGGATATGGTCGGGCAAATCGTGCAGATCATTGACCGCGACGCGTTTTTTCAGGCCGACCACCAGATCCTCTACGAAATTATAGTCAAACTATATGAACAGAATCGCCCGATCGATCCGTTGATTGTTCGAGAAGAACTTTCCAAACGGCATCTGCTCGAGGAAATCGGCGGCGTCGCTTATTTGGCGCAGATTATTTCGTCGGTCCCTTCCGCTGCCCACGGGGCCCACTATGCGGGGATCGTTCGAGAAAAAGCCTTGCTTCGTCAGCTCATCAGCGCGAGCAACGATATCCTGCGCGAAGCCTACGCGCCGCAGGAGACGGCCGAACTGGTTCTGGATAAAGCCGAGAAGGCGATCTTTCAAATCGCCGAGAAGAAAGTCGGCAATGCGATGGTGCCGCTGGAAACCGTGCTGCATGAAGTCTTCGAGATGATCGAGAACCGCGGGCAGCGCGGCGTTGAAACCGGCTATTTTGAGCTGGACGATATGCTCAACGGCCTGCAGGCGGGCGAGATGGTGATCGTCGCCGCGCGACCTTCGATGGGCAAGACAGCGTTTGCGATGAACGTCGTCGAAAACGCCGCGTGCAACAATGTCCCGTGCGCGGTCTTTTCCCTGGAAATGAGCAAGCAGCAGTTGGCTCAGCGAATGCTTTGCAGCCGTGGGGCGATCGATGCGCATAAACTTCGTAAAGGAATGCTGCAGGCGCACGAATATGCGCACCTGGCGAACGTAGTTGGCGAACTGGCCAAAGCTCCGATTTGGGTGGATGACTCGCCGGGCCTGACGATTCTCGACCTGCGCGCTAAAGCGCGAAGATTGAAGATGCAACACGACATCAAGTTGGTCATGATCGACTACATGCAGTTGATGGATAACCCCGGGGTTGAAAGCCGCCAGCAGCAGATCAGTGAGATCTCGCGCGGCATCAAAGCGGTTGCGCGTGAATTGTCCGTGCCGGTCGTGGCATTGTCGCAGTTGAACCGTGCCAGTGAAGGACGCGATGGCCATCGGCCGCGCATGAGCGATCTGCGTGAATCAGGTTCGATCGAGCAGGATGCCGACGTCATCATGCTGCTGCATCGCGAAGATTATTACCGAATGAGCGAGCCGGATTTCGTGCCGGACAACATCGCAGAGATTATCATCGCCAAGCAGCGTAACGGGCCGACGGGGACAGTGAAACTGACCTTCCTGAACAAGAGCACGCGGTTTGAGAATTTGTCGACGCAGCAAGATCCGTTTTGAGAATTTAACCCATGGTCGATGCCCCTGTAAAAATTCCGCAAGAATGGCTCGAGGAGTTCGAGGCCGCCGCGCAGCGCACACTTGAGCAGCGGATGAAGTACGCCTTCATCAAGACGTATAAGCCCGTGCTCGACGATGAGCCGGTTCGGCTATTCGATACGATGGAAGATTACCGCCGCTGGTGCGAGGAAAATCTTCCGGATTGGCTGGGCTATGGCCGCGTTTGAATACCGACAGGCCGAGGAAATTCGAGACGCGTTCAACCGTCATGGTTGCCGCTATTTGTTCATCGGCAAATCCGGCGCGATCCTGCTTGGATTCCCCGACACAACTCAGGACGCCGATCTATTCGTTGAAAAATCTCCGGAAAACGGCCGATCATTGGTGGCTGCATTACGCGAGATCGGTTTTGTGTTTTCCGGTGCTGTGGCAGCCGAGATAGAGCGTGGGAAGGATTTCGTTCAACTCAAGAATGGACCCTTCGATCTCGACTTGATTTTTGCCCCGGATGGGATCGAGCGGTTCAGCGATGCTTGGGAACGGCGGGTTGAAGTCGAAGGATTCACCGTGTGCAGTTTGGACGACATTATTGCCAGCAAGCTGGCATCGCATCGGCAGAAAGATTTGGAATCTTTACCGCGATTGGAATCCTTCCGAGTGTATTGGCGGGGGAAGGGGAAGTAGAACGGCATTGATTGGCAAGGTAGGACTTCATTCCGGTTAATCGCGGACGTCATCGTCGCCAAGCAGCGTAACGGGCCGTCGCGGACGGTAAAGCTGACGTTCTTGAACAAGAGCACGCGGGTTGAGAATTTGTCGACTCGGCAGGATCGGTTTAAACGATTTCATTGCATAATTTACTAGTTTTTCGTTTTGCGAAATGTGGGCGTTACTTTCTAAGCCTCACGAACCACTACAAAATTTTACACATGTGACGGGTTGCTCTCAATAAAAAGGCAGTTTTAAATTGATTGCCAATCGCCTTATCTACTGTGACATCCGGCCAAAAACGCTCGGACGATGTCGTTGGTAACCAGAGCGGGCGGCTTCACGCTCTTGAGTCGTGATGTTTTGAGTGGCAGGAGCTTCGAAAGAATTGTAGTTCCTTCGAATAGGATTATCTGACCTATCGACGATCTTTGTCGGCAACGTCATCCTCTTCTTTTTGCTTCCCGCTGAGTTCATTTCGTGGCGATTTACTACAATAGATGTCGTTGACGATTGCCGCTTGGGTCCAATTTTTTTTGTATTGATACTGCCTTGAGACTTTTTTGAAACTAGAGAAGAAGTCTGAGTCGTGAGGCGAGGATGCGAAGATTTGATAATCTTCGCTGCCAATTCGAAAAAGATTCCCCCAAGGGTACGTTTCCCTTTGCCATCGCGCCGAAGCATTCCTTCATTTGTGTGAATGCGCTAGGCTTCGAAAACTTGTTTTTTTGCAAGTGCAGTGCCAATTTTAACAACTACGTCACTGATTCTCACCAAAACTCTCGGATCAGTTTCTCCGAGTGCCAAGTTAATTCCCAACACAATGGTTTTGGTATTCTCAAGCATATTTCACCCGTATTTTGCGTAAAACTTCGCAATCTTGTTCCGCATGATGGCGAAAATTTGTTCGCAGAAAGCTTGGCCCCAATGACTCGTTCCTGCACCACTTATCTCAATTTGACTAGCAGTGTTCGATCTGCAACTTATCGTCATATCCAAAGCACCTGGCGACAACGTTACAGAGTTCAACAACATTATTGGCGGAGAGATTCCTATCGAAGTATATTCCCGTATTTTCTATCTCACAAGATCGATCAAAATCATGCTTATTCTCGGTAAAATAACGCTTGCCTTCGATTCTAGCTATTTCAGTAAGAACACGTCTGAATTCTTCAGGTTCGTTCGCGGCAATCCTTCCGAAAACCAGGGCGGCCATGTCATACCAATAACCTGAAGCGACGATTAACTTTTCGCCATCGAATACTACCGACCGTATCGTCATGCCTTCGTGTGGACCGCTGCCGTTAGTCGTAACTTCCGTACGGTCGAAGTTTATTGGTCTAGGTGTTTGTCTAATGACGGTCGCCAAAAACTCTTCAACGTCCGATGTGGTGATCGATTTTTGGTCACGAGTCGTCAACATTAATTGATTTACGATATTCATTTCGAGACGGTTGGGATTGCGAATAAGCCATCGCCAGTTGGAAAGCAGCAGATTGAATTTGCGATCTTGGGGTTTTGGATTTTGGTACTTGGATTCCATCGAACGTCCTTCTTTGAATACCCAACTTGCGGGAGTGTCCTACGAAAAGACCATTGCAATAAACTATACGGAATGAATCCGTGGTCGTCGAACTTGCACCTCGGCATTTCCCCGATTTACCACTCGACTGAACTCGTCGGAGTCCAATTGCGACAGAAAAACCAAGCAGGTCGCTGCGATTCGGCCTCCGGTTTGGAATGAGTGCGGTTGCTGCCATCGTGGCAGTCTGGGAATTCGATGGCACCTTGTTTGGCAGAAATTGTTGGGGCGCGTCGCTTTTATGCCGGGTAAGTTCGATTCAATAAGTCCATTTATATAAAGCACTTGCAGATCATAAACTGATTTTGAGGTGACAGGCACATCCCTTGTTATTACCCCTGAAAGCGAGGCTCCGCCAGCGCGGAGGGTGCCTTGCGAATGACGCGGAATTTGATGCTTGATACGACCTCTCCAACCCGGCTGAATGTGTTGCTGCCTTACGAACAGGAAGGCTGGCATCAGACGGTTCGTCGGCTGTTGGAGCCGTTAGGGGTACAGACGGTTGCCGCGCGGAACGGTCGAGAGGCGTTGAAGATTTTGGAATCGGGCGGGGTGCATGTGGCGGTGCTGGATGCGGAAATGCCGCAGCTCGGTGGCATGCAGATTATCCGCCGAATGAACGATCTGGCCACCCGGCCGCCGGCGATTTTGCTGGCGAATCACATGACGAATCATCTGCTCCAGGAAGCACTTGGCATGCATGTGTTTAGCGTGTTGAGCAAGCCGGTGGATTTGAATGTGTTGTTGGATGCGTTGGCTCGCGTGATGCGTCGGCATTATGAGAGTCGTTGGCCGCACTGAAATAATAATTGTCAGTTGTTCGTTGCCAGTGGTCAGTTGCAACGGACAGCTTTCTCTGCTTTTAACAACTGACCCCGGACAGTAAACCCCGGAACCCGGACTACTGACAAACCCTAGAAGGAGTAAGACTCATGGCCAAACTGCGCCCCCTCGGTGATAAAATTCTCGTCAAGCGCGTCGAGGCAGAAACCAAGACCAAGAGCGGCATCGTGCTGCCTGATAGCGCCAAGGAAAAGCCCAAGCGCGGCAAAATTATCGCCATCGGCGACGGTAAACGCCTTGAGAACGGTGAGCGCGCCCCATTCAGCGTGAAGAAGGGTGACGAAGTGCTGTTCACCAGCTACGCCGGCACTGAAATCAAGGTGGATGGCGAAGAGCTCATGATCATGTCAGAGGATGACATTTTGGCGATCGTGGACTAATTGACTCGATGTCAGTTGTCAGTAGTCCGTTGTCCGTTGTTTGAATGCGGATGGGCTGCTGTTTCGACTGACCACGGACTACTGACAACTGACTAGGAGAAATCATGGCAGCTAAAAAAATTGCATTCGATCAGGAAGCTCGCGAAGCTATTTATCGCGGCGTGAAGAAACTGGCCCGCGCCGTCAAGGTGACCCTCGGGCCGAGCGGTCGTAACGTCGTGATCGAAAAATCCTTCGGCTCACCGACCGTCACCAAAGACGGTGTCACCGTCGCCAAGGAAATTGAACTGGAAGACGCCTACGAAAACATGGGCGCCCAGATGGTCAAGGAAGTTGCTTCCAAGACCAGCAGTGTCGCCGGTGATGGCACCACCACTGCGACCGTCTACGCCGAAGCCATCTTCGGTGAAGGCCTGAAGAATGTTGCCAGCGGTGCCAACCCCACGCAGATCCAAAAGGGCATCAACCTCGCGGTTGACGCCATCGTGGAAGAGCTCAAAAAAATGTCGAAGAAGGTCGACTCTTCAAAGGAAATCGCCCAGGTTGGCACTTCATCCGCCAACCAGGATGAGCAGATCGGCAAGATGATTGCGGATGCGATGGAGAAGGTCGGCAAAGACGGGGTCATCACCGTTGAAGAAGGCAAAGGCCTTGAAAACACGATCGACCTCCTTGAAGGCATGCAGTTCGATAAGGGCTATCTGAGCCCTCACTTCGTCACCGATCCGGCCACTGCCGAAGCCGTCCTCGAAGATGCCTACATCCTGATTCACGAAAAGAAGCTCAGTTCCGCTCGCGATCTCGTGCCGGCTCTTTCCAAGGCCGCGGAGGCGGGCAAGCCGATCCTGATCATCGCCGAGGAAATTGAAGGCGAAGCCCTCGCCACCCTCGTCGTCAACAAGCTGCGCGGCACGATTAAGGTCTGTGCCGTCAAGGCCCCGGGCTTTGGCGATCGTCGTAAGGCGATGCTGGAAGATATCGCCATCGTCACCGGTGGCACTGCGATTTTCGAAGAACTCGGCATCAAGCTTGAGAACATCGAACTGTCGCATCTCGGCAAGGCGAAGAAGATTCGCGTCGACAAAGACAACTGCACGATCATCGAAGGTGCCGGCGGTGATAAGGTCATCAAAGGCCGTATCGAACAGCTCAAGCACGAGATCGAATCGACCACCAGCGATTACGACAAGGAAAAGCTCCAGGAGCGCCTTGCCAAGCTCGCCGGTGGCGTGGCTCAGATCAACGTGGGCGCCGCGACAGAAGTGGCGATGAAGGAAAAGAAGGCCCGCGTGGAAGATGCCCTGCATGCTTGCCGCGCCGCAGTTGAAGAAGGCATCCTGCCTGGTGGCGGCGTTGCGGTCATCCGCGCTGCTGCCAAGGTTCTCGGTGGTGTGTTGAAGAAGGCCGCGAACGATGATCAACGTTACGGCATTGAAATTGTCCGCCGCGCGATCGAAGCTCCCATCAAGCAAATCGCCGAAAACGCCGGCGTGGATGGCTCGGTCATCGCTCAAAAGGTCAAGGAAAACGACTCCGTCAACTTCGGCTACAACGCCCTGACCCACGAGTATGGCGACATGCTCAAGATGGGCGTCATCGTGCCGACCAAGGTCGAACGTTCTGCCCTGCAGAACGCCGCCTCGATCGCCGGTCTGCTGCTGACGACGGATGCGATCGTCAGCGAGATCAAGGAAGAAAAAGAACCGGCCGGTGCAGGTGCGGGTGGCGGCGGCGGGATGTACTAGTCCGACGCTTGATTTGCTTAGAATTCAGAACGCCCAGGGAGCTTGCTCCCTGGGTTCATTTATGCGCGGTTACGTTCATCCACTTGAAGATTCCCACCGAACAAGGTCCGTGGGCGTTCGGGGGTGACATTTATCGATCCGCATTCGGAGAGGCGAGAATGACGTTGCTGAATTTTTCCAGAACGCAGTAACTATTTTTTCGTTGACGGATTAATACGCGGGGCGGATACTTCTCAGTGGTCTTCTTTTCAAGCATCGGAGGTTTCATGTCAGCGCATTTTGATTTCCGGAGTTGTTCTATCGCTGGTTCTGATGGTGTGTGTCGCCGCTGACCGGCCCGCGCGGATCGGGGTGGGTGGCGATTCGATTGCGGCATTGTCGAAGGCACGCATTGAGGTGGCCGCCGACGGGTTGCAGTTCGCGAAGAAGCAGTATCAGGCAGGGGTGGGGGATTATCGGATTGTGAATCATTGGCAACGAAAGTGGATTGACGCGCGGCTGGATTCAGCGGAGGGAAAGGAACAGCGATTGGCGATTCTCGCGGAATCGGTGGCGGCGATCAAAGATGAAGAGGCACGCGTTGAAAAGATGTATCAGGCAGGGTTGCAAACCGTCACGCAATTGGACGTGGCGACTGCGTGATTCATCGGTTTTGTTCTTTGGATTTATTCGAGGTTGCGGTGATATTTCATCCGCTCAAGAGCTTGGGCTATGACCGCGCAGTCAAAGGAATTAAGAGGATCGCGAAGATGCACAATTACACCCTGCAAGTATTCTTCACCCGGCGAGCATTGACACATTTTCGAAAGTTTGGAATTTCAACGTCATCAGTGATTGAATCGGCGTTCGGTGAGTCGTCTGCAATTCGTCGAGGCATTGGTTGATCGTTTGGCGGAATTCAGCGAATGAGCC
>JBBRMF010000093.1:0-17291 GCA_038230975.1 Tepidisphaerales bacterium | reverse complement strand
AAACTCGGAATTCACGGGTTCACCCGGCTCGCCATGCGAGCCGGGTGTTTTGTTGTCGGCCAAAAACCGTTGATTCACAACGAGTTGCCACGCGTCGCACGGCGACGCGACGAGGGTTTGATTCACCATCTGGAAGTTCGACAAGGCAAGAGCAGAACAATGCAACACGGGGTTGCTCATGCACGCCAGCGTCAGGAGCAAAAACTATATTCTAAATCTATTAATTACAACTGCATTTTACCCGTGCAACGTATGTACATAAATATTACGGCGAACTGGTTAAGGAAAGAAGACGAGTCAAATGCGGTAGTGTCTCGCAGTTATCAACAAGCCTCAATTTAGTTTCATGTATAATCATTGGTGAGGAACCAGGTGCGACACACCCGTGTTCCGAAGCGATCACCCGATTACCCCGGCATCCCAAACCAGCGTGGTGCCGGTTGTTTGTTTCATTGTGTGTGAGTTGAAGCATACACTGGAGGCATCCGCGTTCGCGATCTTGAAGCGCAGCGAACGCTTGGAGCGGGTGCTTGCTCCGGCATGCAGGAAGAGTTCATTGAAATCGGAGAGCGTGAACATTGGGGCGGCAGCGTGCCGTTCGGTCTTCACGCTGTCGATCGCAGACAACATTTGTATGTGATCGGCAAGAGCGGCACCGGCAAGACAACCCTTCTTCAAAACTCGATCATCCAAGACATAGCGGCAGGCAGGGGCGTCGGCGTGATCGATCCGCACGGCGATATGGCGAACGAACTGCTCGACCACATCCCCCGGCATCGCACCGAGGATGTGGTTTATTTCGACGCGACGGCCGCGGATTTTCCCATCGGCTTCAATCTGCTCCAGAATGTCCCGCCGAGAGAGCGGCACCGCGTTGCATCTGGGTTGGTCTCGGCGCTCAAATCCATCTGGCGGGACAGTTGGGGGCCGAGAATGGAGCACATTTTATACGCCGCCATCGCAGCACTGCTCGATTGCCAAGACAATAGCCTGCTCGGCGTGCAGCGGATTCTTTCCGATGAGTCGTACCGCAAGTGGGTGGTGCGACAAGTCAAAGACCCGATGGTTCGGCAGTTCTGGACGCATGAATTCGCCAGTTACGACGAGCGATTCCGGCGTGAGGCGATTGCCCCGATCGAGAACAAGGTCGGGCAACTGCTGATGTCCCCTCCAATCCGCAACCTTTTGGGGCAGTCCAAGCGAAAGATCGACGCTCGGTTCATGATGGATGACCGTCGTATTTTCATCGCCAATCTCGCCAAAGGTTTACTCGGAGAGGACAAGGCGAATCTCCTGGGTTCGATCCTCGTGACAAGTTTCCAACTTGCAGCCATGAGCCGGGCCGACATCCCGGAGCGTGAGCGTCAGGATTTTCATTTATATATCGATGAATTCCATAACTTCACCACCGACACCTTCGCTTCAATTTTGTCCGAAGCCCGCAAATACCGCCTCTGCATAACGCTCAGTCATCAGTATGTGGAACAACTGACTCCCGCTATCGCCTCGGCAGTCTTTGGAAACGTCGGCAGCTTAATTGCGTTCCGTGTTGGCGAACGGGACGCTTTACACTTGTCACAGGAGTTGGGAGGTTCGTATAATCCTGGCACATTAAGCGGGCTTGGCAATCATCATGTCATTGCCAAACTCTTAGATGGTGGGAAGTATAGCGAACCCTTTACCGGATTCACCCATCCGCCGCTTCGACCGGAGCATGGCCGCCGCGAAAAGATCATTCGCCGGTCGCGCGAAAAGTATGCGACGCCGCGATCCATCGCGGAAGAGAAGATCGAACGCTGGATGAAACGTGAGCACTTTTGAATACAATATGGGGAGGGCTAATGAACGACATCATCGTCTATGACGGTCAAGTCATTGAGCCGGGAAACGACGGCAAGCGTGAACTGCGTGGTGAAGGCCTTTTTATCTCGCTATGGCTCGACGATGGGATCGACCCTTCGCTGCAACTTCGCTGGTGCGTACCGCAATCGTACTGGCGTAAAGGCAGCAAATTGATGGGGTTTCACAACACAAACGGCTTTTCTCCCGAAGAAGAACCGGAGGATCTCAACAAGCATGGTAATCTCATCATCGAACACACACATGATGCCGACTTTCACACACCGCTGATTGAGGGATGGCACTATTTCACTTTCCTGCTCACGAGGCCCGTTGCCTGGGGAATGTTCAAGACCACCACGCGTCCTCTGCGGTTTTCGCAAAACGTCAAAAGCCTCAAGACAGCTCTGGGGCGCATCGACGATCAAATGAAACTGCAACACCTCAAAGAAGACGCAGAACTCGCTCCCATTCTGCACAAGTTGCGGTTGACCGAGACACGTCAAAAACTCTTGCAGGCCGAGCAGCAATTCGATGCGATTAAAAATCCGCCGATGAAGCTGTCCAAGGTGCAACAAATCCTCCAACGCATGCGGGATGAGGGGTTGGATACGATCGCATTGGACAAGGGACGCAGAGAACTGATCGCCGAGCTCAAACAGGCACAAGACCTCAATAGCCTGTCCCCCGACGATGCGAAAACGGTACGCAAATACATTAAAAAATTACGAAATACTGACGATGATGATTTCATAGTGTAGAAAAGCGCAATCACTTTTGATGATTGCGCTGGGGACGAACGGTGAACTGAACCGTCACGCGTGAACCTCCGCGGCTGATTCAAGCAACTCTGCCAGTTCGCGAGGGGCATGGTGCGCCAGATAGAGCAGTAGGTGCCTGGAAGCGGTACGGAGCATGGCCCGGTCCTGCTCCGGCGTCAACCGAGGCTTTCTTCGTTGCTCACGATGTCTCCGCAGCAGAATCGCAAGATCTCGAAAGTCCTTTCCCAAAATGCCTGGCTCTTCTGCTGTAAGGTGTTCAATCAGCCGCTTGGCATGCCGGTTCACGTTGAACCAGACTGCGTAATGCCCACCAAAAGAGTCTTCACGGCCGTGCAAAACAGTGAATGAATGAACTTCTTCTGCCATCTAGCCAATCATGATCTTCATGATAATGTCAATTGACTACTGTCGTGGACGGAGGAAAAATTTGCTTGTCAGGCAGAAGGCTCGATAACTTTAGAACGATTCCGAGGGGGTGCGGATCACTCTCTCATCATTTCAATAAGGGGTTATTATGTCACCGCTGTCAGTCATTGGAGTAGCACGCCTAAGCCACTTTTCCGTTACAAAACGGAATCCAAGCCGACCGAGGGTTTTAGCGGCTCTATTGTGTTGCTTGTCTGCTGTATCGGCGGGTTGCATGCCGACGGTAGAGAGCGGCCATGCGATCATATTTAATCCCCAAGAAACAAGCTTTCAGGCCCAATCGCTTCGACCGATGTTGGCTGGGAATTCTCCCCGCAAGGCGACCGACGACGCTCGTGGAAAGCTTATACAAGACTTGTATTCGGGATATTTTGGTGCTATTCCAAACGATTCCACTTGCTACCTTTCGCAGAAGAAGTCCGCGCAGAATCGTCTCGAACGGCGGTCGGATGATTACGGAAAATATCAGCTTGGTCTAAGCGGGGCCGGCATTATCTCCGGTATTACAGCAGCAGGTTTGCTGGCCGCAAGCCCTGCCAATGCGGCAGCGGCAGCTATTTGTGCTGCGTTTACGACAGGAACCCTTGCTTTTCAAACCAACTCTGTCAACCAGGGGTTTTCGAGAACAGCTTCGGATCGAGCCCGAATCGCATTTGAGGATCGTCTCAAAACAACCGAAGCGGATTTCATAAACAAGTTCGGTGCCCTTCAGGCCATACCTTTGAGCACAACTGATGACATAGCATGGAATGCCGCAGCGGGTGCAGCCATAAGTGCTTACATGGCTTTAGAAGCGGCGGTCGTCAATGACCCTCCGTTGGTCCCCGAGGATGCAGACGTTGCTCGGCTCAAACAGCAGGTCGAGGACATGAAACAAGTGGCAGGCATTCAGATGCCGAAGTCGCCATCTGATTTGGTCGCCAAACCTCAAGCCGGACCACCCGTGAGTGTGACACTTACTTGGAAAAATGCCGCCACCAACGCCACAAGCACTAAAGTGCAGCGTTCGACAGACAATAAAGCATGGACAACCATCGAAACGTTGCCGGGTGACGCGGTGATCTATAGCGACAAAACAGTAACGGCGAGTACGGCTTACTACTACCAAGTAAGTTGCGTCAACGTTGCCGGAGAATCGGCTGCCGCCACAACCAGCCCAGTGACTCCGTAGCTTCCGTTTGACTCACGGGAGCAGTTGCAGTCGATTATCGCTAACCATTATTTTAGTCCATGTTATTTGGACTTTCACCGACCCCGAGCATGATGCGCCCCCACATCGTGCTCCGAGCCAGGCTCCTTCCCCGAGCCTGGCTCACTTTGTTTCTATATCGATCACTTCTACGTCCGACCTGAGGACATCTGCGGTTGCGCAATCATTGCGCCTGTGAGACGCTAAGAGCAGTCCCTGTTCATTCCACAACACTCACATTGCCCTTTAAACGAAGGGCAGGATGTATCGCTATGTTCACGTCCAAGACCATCGCCCACCCAGAGTGGGCAAAGCTGCTTGTCGATGCTATCGAAAAGCCCGGCGTCATTTCAGAGGCGTACAGACGGTTCTGGAACTATTCGACCGGCAATCAATTGCTTGCAATGTTTGAATGTGCGTTCCGCGGCCTCACACCGGGTCCGATCCATACTTTCCGAGGGTGGAAAACGCTCGGTCGCACCGTGAAAAAAGGTGAGCGAGCGATCACGCTCTGCATGCCAGTGACCGTCAAGAAGAAGCCGAAATCGGCCGAGGTGGTGGTCGGCGACCAAGCGGAACAGCCGCAGCAGGCGTACACAGTTTTCATCTATCGGCCGCGATGGTTCGTCCTGTCGCAAACGGAAGGCGCGGATTACGTCCCGCAGGAATTGCCGGCATGGAGCGAGTCTCATGCGTTGCACTGTCTCGGCATTGATCGGGTGACGTTCACGCATCCCAATGGCAATACCCAGGGGTATGCCATGGAACGTTGTGTAGCCGTTTCACCGATCGCCGCCTTGCCGCACAAGACGCTGTTTCACGAAGTGGCGCATGTCCTATTGGGCCACACCGAAGAGCTGCAAAGACTCGACGATCACGATCTCACGCCCCGCAATTTACGGGAAGCGGAGGCCGAGTCAGTTGCCTTGATCTGCTGCGAGTCGCTCACTCTTCCGGGATCAGCCGAGTGCCGGGGCTATATCCAGCATTGGCTGTGGGGCGACACTATACCCGAACGCTCTGCCCAGCGAATATTCCACGCAGCCGATTTGATTCTCCGATCTGGCCGATCGCAAGAGATTTCTTCAATCAATCCAGCCTAAACAGCATCGTTTTTAATCCATTTTTCATCTGAAAGGAGCGTCCCATGAGCAATCAATGGGTGAATTTCCGCGCGCTGCGTCAAACGCTGCATTTTGGCGATGTACTCAAGCATTACGGCATCGAGGCGAAGGTGAAGGGCGACCGTGCCACGGCATTCTGTCCACTTCCCGGTCATGCCGAACGCAACGACGGCAAGCCGCGCACCGCGAGTTTATCGATCCACCTCGGCCGCGGTATTTTCCAATGTTTCGGCTGTAAGGCGTCGGGCAATGTTCTCGACTTTGCCTGCCGAATGGGGGGATTTGACCCGTCAGATCCAACACAATTTCGTCAGGGCGTTCTCACCGTGGCGAAAGTGTTTCACCTGCCTCTTGGGCAGGCCAAGGATGCTGCGGGGCAACCTGCCAGCATTCAAAAAGCTGGGCCACCTCCGGCAAGGAAACCGTCGCCTCCGGGTAAACCGCCCGGCGGCACGGTGAAGATCGTCAACGCTCCGCTCGATTTTGACCTGAAAGACCTTGATCCCAATCACCCGTATCTTAAAGATCGGGGATTCCTGCCGGAGACGATCAAGGCGTTCGGACTGGGTTACTGTGGCCGGGGACTCATGAAGGGCCGCATTGCCATTCCGCTCCATAATACCGACGGGCAGCTTGTCGGCTATGCCGGACGGATCACTAAAGATTCCATGATGAGCGAGGAATGCCCGAAATACCGCTTTCCGGGCGATCGGGAGCGGGAGGGCGTGCATCATGAGTTCCGCAAGTCATACCTTCTATATAACCACCATCGGATCAAGGCTCCCGTCGATCATTTGTTTGTCGTCGAGGGGTTCGCATCCACTTGGTGGCTTTCCCAGGCGAAGTATCATCACGTCGTCGCCCTGATGGGGGCCGACTGTTCCGGACAGCAAGGTGAACTCATCGTTGACCTCGTGAAGCCTGATGGAAAGATCTGGCTCATGCCCGACGGAAATCAGGCGGGCATCGACTGTGCATACCGCACTTTAGAAAGAATCGCATCGCATCGGTTCGTCCGCTGGATACGGCTTGGCGAAAATGAGCAACCGACGGACTTTTCAGAAGATGAACTGGGGGCGTTGTTTTCGGCATAATTTTACGAGGATGTTCATAAGCGATTATTGGTCTATACCAATGATCGCTTTTTTATCGTCGAATTTTATATTGCCACCTAAGTCTTTTCAGAATTCTACCTTCGTGGTACATTCCCCGCCGTCATTTCTAGGGGAACATATGCGAACACGATTGACGCCGACGGGTCGCATCTTCGGCAGTTGGCTCTTTCGCTTTATCTGTGTCTTGCTTGCGGCCGCGAGCTTGATCTGGCTCCTTATCGACGCGGGCTATTGGACAGATATCTCCAACTGGGTTTTGCAGTATGTCGGCTACATCGAGTGGAGCAAGCGTCACGTGCAAATCACCGGGATCGTTTTGCCGATCCTTCTCTTGTTGATCGTATTTTCCCGGCAGGCACTCAAGGCCGGTCTCATCCGACTTCTACGCTGGGGAACGATAGGCGGCTTGATAGTGGGACTTTTGTATTGCGGCGGCTGGGCCTTTGGCTATGCGAAATATGCAGTTGACCGCAATAACGCGTCATCAAGTGTTCCACCCACGGCCTCAGCGGTGCAGACAACATCCACCGCACCATCCGCGCAATTTCCAACGTTTCATTGGTTTAGTCAGCCGCAGGACAATCAACCCCGAGAAAATATCGTCGTGACAGCTCCATACCAACCGCCTGAAATTCGCCTTGAGAATAAACCTGCTGGCACAACTGCACGTATGGGCACCACGACGATCGGAACGACCACGGCAGGAACGGCGACGGTTGGTACGACTACTGTTGGATCGACGAAGGTCGGTGCCACGGACACTCGCAAGCAAAAGGCAGAACCAATGCCGGCAAAGCCGACCAAAGAAGCCGATGAACGCCAAAAGCAGCGTGACGAGGCCGAGCGTCAGAAGATCATCAAGCAGATGGATGAGGCTCGTGCCCGAGATGCCGAAAAGAAGCGGCAACAGGACGCCACGAAGCAAGACGAGAGCGGTCAGAAGAAACCGAACGAGCAGAAACAGCAAAAGCCCGCGCCGGATCAGTCAAAGAAGGACGAAAAAAAGAAGCGCCGATGAACTGAGACGGTTGCATCCTTGCGCGTGTCGGCTATTTCTTCGGGAACCTTTTCCGCTTGGCCGTGGCCGGCTCGTCGCCAAGTGCCGCAATGCGGGCTTCGTCCATGAGCTTCGATTGTCGCTCCTGCATCATCCGTTTGGCGTCTGCCATGGGAAACGCACATTTGAGCTTCTTGTATCGCTTTCGAAGATATTTATTTACACGCTTTATATTTTCTTTGACCGGAGACACCTCAATCGTCCGCAACGGCAATGGTGCGCTCATGCCGACGAGCCGGGCTACGCAGTCGCGATCCTGTTGGCCTGCGATCTGTTGCATCCGCCGGAACCACTGGATATCGAGTGATTCAAAAGTGACGCTGGAACGTTCCTGCCCGTAGACCGGGATGAGCATCGGCACCTCGGCGGTACTCTCGCCGTCGGTTGCGCTTTCTGATTCCGTGCTCGATGATCCGTGACGACTACTCGATCCGGCCTGTTCGCCGATCTCCTTGCCTTTACCCGCTTCCCCATCATCATTTTCACGCCGAGCGACAGATTGTCCGGTCGATTCCCCACTGTCGTCACTTGAACTCGACCCGCTGGCGTGGGTCTGCGAACTGGTGATCGTGCGGATGGTTCGTGTCTCTTCCCGATGGCTCATGACTTTGGTGGAGTAGAGTTCCAACTGCACTTTGTCGGGGTTCACGGTTCCCATGTAGAGCCACTTGGCGAGCGTATCGAGACCTTCCGGATGTTCCATCCGAAAGACGACCTTGCTGCTTGCCGTGGCCATCACCGAATCGTATATCTTCTCGCCGGCTGCTCCGGCGTTCTTGAGTTGCTTTGGATATTGGTGTGCCAAGGTGAGGTGGAGGCCATACCCGCGGGCTTGATCCAGATTCTCAGCGATCGTCTCGGTGACAAAGTTCTGGAATTCATCGACATAGACATAAAACGGTTTGCCCTTCTCCTTCTCCCGTTCGCTGGCCGCCGTCCAGAGGTCTGAAAGCATCATCGTGGCGAATAGCTGGCAGTCGAACTTGCTCATCTTGCCACGCGACTGCGAACAATTGACAAGGATAATCCAGCCTTCGTCCATCGCCTTCCGAAGATCGAGCGTGGAATCGGTCTGCCCGAAGGACGCTCCAAGAAGATCATTTCGGATGAAGGCTTGGAGGCGATTGAGAGTGCTGCCAATTTCGTCCTCGAAGCGTTCGGGCTTGTATTGAGTTGCTTTTTTCCAATCGCTGCGGGTCATCGCATCTTTTGTGGTTTCGATGAGATGCGCTCGAAATGTCGGATCGTCGAGGAGCGGTACCAGTTCGTTTAGTGTAGCTTGGCGATCGTACAGGAGCCGTAGCGTATTCTGCAACCACCGGGCAAGAAGCGGTGTGTTCCAAATCGACGTGGCCCCAAAGACATGGATGATGGCATTCATCATGGCTCCGACGACGACCGAAGCTGTCGAGGAACTGCGACGTTTGAGAAGGTTGTAGCCGATGACCCACTCGTCTTGCGTGAGATCGATCGGGATCACCGGACGCTTGAGGGCGGCCGCCCCGCCAGCGGCAAGCCACTCGACGGTGCTGCGATACACCGAGCCGTGCGGATCGATAAGCAGGAGGCCGCACTGACTCCGCTTATTGTCTGGCTGCCACGCCTTAATGTCCTGACGAATCAAATGTTCGAGAAGCTTGGATTTCCCCACCCCGGTGGAACCAACAACGTACAGGTGTCGGCCGCGTTGGTCTGGGCTCATTCCAAGGTCGCCGCTCGCAGTCTTAATGCGGCCGATACGGATGGAATTCCCCGCCTTTGGCATTTCTAAATTCTACTCAATTGAGGACAAAACTTCACACAGAATTGTTTACGACCTGTCCAAACCAATACACCAGCCGTGCTAGTGTCCTTCGCATACGGTCGATTAACCATCATCGTTGTTTGCTCATAGTCGCGACCATATGCGCAGCAAATGCTCTGATCAATCGACAATATGTACGTCCGGCCGGGGAAAGCCGTTAAACGAACTGGCTATTGCGAGGGTATATGCCCCAACTTTGTGAATACACACGAGATCGCCTTCATCTATGTCCAATGGTAACAGCGCCTCGCGAGTGATGAGATCGAGCCCATCTCCCGTTGGCCCGGCAATGCCAAATGTCATGAGCGGTACACCGTTGGCGTGCTCCATAGTGGTGATCGGATAGCGCGTACTGCCCTGGCACGCCATGGCTTCAAAAAGGGCGTTGTATACGCCCGCGTCTAGGAATAGCCATGTCTGATCCGATCTTTTGACCTTGGCGATGACACGCGTCACCAGCACGGCAGTATCCGCCACGAGCGCTCTACCGGGTTCGAGCATCAACTTCGGCTGGTACGGTAAACGCCTGCATTCTTCTAATGTATAGCGAGATAATTCGCCTAGGCATTTGATTCCCTGTTCAGACGCATATCTACACGGGAACCCGCCACCGATGTTGAGGGATTCCAGTGTTATCCCATTCATGCTGAGCTGCCGGAAAACGACCTGTAACCCGTTGACCGCATTGGCCCATGCCATTGGATTGCTTGCTTGGGAACCCACATGAAAACTGATGCCGCAGGGCTTAAGTCCCATGTCCTTTGTTCGGAGCAACAATGGGACAAGGTCATGTTGCTCCGCCCCGAATTTTTCTGAAAAAATGAACTGGCTACCGGCATCATCGACTTTCGCGCGCGCATACACCGAAGAGCCGGGAGCGATCGCCGCAAGCTTTTCCATTTCCTGTAGCGAATCGAATGCGAACCGGCTCACTCCATATGCGACAAATTCCTCAAGGTGTGATGTCGGCTTGATTGCGGAGCCGTACATGATGCGCTCTGGCGGCACATGAAGTTTCTGCAGCAGGTGTAGCTCATATTTGGATGCTACCTCAAATGAACATCCTTCGTCTGCAAGAATACGCAGCACTTCCGGTTCTGAATTGGCCTTCATCGCGTAAAAGATGGTGGCGCCGGGAAAGCACCGCTTGAACTCCCGATAGTTGTGTTGAATTTTGCTCCGGTAGAAGAGAAAGAACGGTGTCGTCCGCCGTGTCGCTTCGAGAAGCAATGTGTTGAAGTCACCGTTGATATTCAATTCACTGGTGGTCATGGTCACAGCACCGCCAGCAGCATGATGCCCACGATCACCACTACACTCCCGACGGTCTGGGTCATGGCGGTACGTTCACGCAGGAATACACGTGCCAGCACGATGGTCGGCAGTGAGAAGGCACCACTCAGCATCGCGATGATACTCACGTGCGGGGTCGCACTGAATCCATACGACACGAATCCGAATGCAATTACATCGAAGAATCCAACGAGCATAAGTAGCATCCAGAGCTTAGGCTCTTGAACATGCAACTTTCGACGCGTTGCCTTCGCGTATACCCAAAGCGACGCGGCGGAGAAGATGCGGATAACCAGAAGGAATGGCACCCAGTAGCGGCCACTGATGAACTGATCGAGTGCGATGAGCCAGAGCGAATAGAGAGCAACGGCCAGCAGAATCTCTTTGAGGCCTTTGACGCTCTCCCGTCGCTCAGTCCTCTCCCCTCGTGCTAGAGTCCACATCGCGTTCAGGTCGCCGTTGACCAATAGCACGCCGACGAACACGACCGAGAATGCGACTTGCCGCCCGAAGGGTATCGATTCCCGAAAGAAGAGGGCCGACAGCACAGTCACAACGACGGCATAGGCGGCGAAGATGGGGCTCAGCAGGCTCACCTTCCCCTTGCCAAAGGCAACGTATGTGGGGATGTACGACAACCCGCTCCAAATCCCGAGAATCGGCAGATACAAATAGTCCGTCGATTTGAAGCCCGGATTTTCGGGAGCAGTCAGGAATAGGATTGCCAGCGGAACGATGCCAAGACACTGGCTCCAGAACAATGCCGGCACGTCACCAATCGCATCAATTGTTTTCTTGGCGAAGAAGTCGGCAACGCCCCAGCCGACCATGCCACCGAGACCCGACGCTACCGCGATGGAGAGTTCTCGTTGCATCGTGTGAGTAGTTACTTGCGGATGACCGGGGCGAGGATCGTTTTGTGCCGCCAGTATTGGCAATGCTCCGGCGGGTTCACTTCGCAGATTTTGTAGTGGATGTTCTCTTCCGTGAATCCCGCTGATTTGAGCCGGGCCAGATGGGCAGCAGACCACGTCGTCGATTCGTCGGAGTAGTACGTGAAGATGCTGCCGGGCTTGAGCAGCCGGTACGCCTCTTCAAAGAATGGGAAATGGTTGCAGTGAATCTCGTCCGCAGAGAGTGGATACGTGTCAAACAGGATGCCGTCGAAACTGGCATCGCAAAGGAGAGGTGTTACGTCCTGCCAAAAACCGCTCAGCACGTGCAGTCGGTTATGACTCATAGCGCCGCGAAGGTCTTTCAGACATCGCTCGACCACATCTGGATGGCATTCAATGAGGTAATGGTGGTCGATGTCGTGTGACTGGATCGCCTTCGCGGAAAGACCGAGGCCGTAACCGATTTCCAACACCCGGCCGCCATTGCCACACGCGATCTTCGCGAGTTGCAGCATGTAACCATGCTCCCAGTCCTCCATGACCGGATGCGAGGCGATGCGAAGGCTGTGAGCATCGTAAACAACCGATGCGTGTGCCCAATCGTTTCGTTGTGTCGGGAAACCAATTTGTTTTCGTTCGGCAATCGTGTCCACGCTTGATGCTCCTGCGTCCTAGCCCAATGTGAAATGAATTATTGTCCTCAGAGTATACTCTGAGGACCGCGAAGGCAAGCGCATATAGCCTGCGTGAATGGGCGGCGAGGAAATCAAAAAAGCACGCGAGACGGCTGGCCTCACGCAGGAAGAATTGGCCTTCCGCACCAAGCTTCATCGGACCTACATCAGCCTCATCGAAAGAAATATCCATTCGCCGACGCTTGTGACCTTATTCCGTCTTTGCGAAGTGTTGTCGATCCGACCGTCAACTCTTGTTGCCCGTATCGAGAAGTCGAAATCATCTAAAGAGTGACCGCGCGGACCCGCGCGATAGGGATGCAACTCGCCATACTATTTTTACGCGCGCGGCCAGCCTAGGCCGAACCTTAACCGACGGCCAGTAACCGCCCCGATCTAGTGTGGGTTCTTAGCCGTCGGAATCGCTTTCTGGGGCTTCGCCGCCTTGGTGTAGCTGGTGCAACCGCAAAACAGCGGCGCGAAGAAGCATCACCTATTCCCGATCAAAAATATGAACGTTGGTATTCGCTGAGCGACGTGACGAATTTCGGTCAGTTAATGAGCTTTAGCGGCTTGGCGATGACGTACCATTCGATCAAGAGATCCCTTGTGGCTTCGAACATTGTGCGCAATTTTGCATCTCTAGAGATTAACTGCAGTTGCGTCTTCGGCTTATGGCTGACAGCATTCCGCCAGTCAGTGTACGCACGAGCGCGAACAATAATTTGTTTAGAGAGATTTGGGCTTTTAGTTTTCATTATTACGTAGTCGATGCGCTTCTCCATCTCTTCCAATACCTGCGCCCATGCATCCTGTCCGAAAAATTTGGCGGTCAAGGCACCGGCACCTGCCGCGGATTTCCACCAACCCTGATTGTATGAGTGTTCCGCGACACGACGTGTAACCTGCTCTAGCTCTTGGCAAATAGATTGACAACCGGGACCAGGCGATCCATCGAGGAACGTCGCTTCGGCGGTCTTAACTTCCTCGCGCTTCTGCTTTGGAACGAGTTTGAGATCTGTTTTTTTAAGCGCGAAAAGAGATATGGGAACAGCGCGATGATACTCATGACCGCTGCCGTCTTCAGCCAGCTGAACAACACCGACGCCAGCGTCACGAGCTTGCTTTAGGTCAGCGCTAAATGTTGCATTAGCCGCACCCTGTGCGACCGCAACCCACAATTTTATCGGAAGGCCGCGTTGGGCGCATTTATTCACGAACTCATATAGCGTCGGCGAGAATGGCGATGGTTGCACATTAACGCAGAGTTGATATCCCGTTTTCATTTTCGCCTGCCACGTCGGCTTTAGCGGAAGATCATTATAAATCGGCTGCTCGCACTCGAAGCTCGTCGCGCCGTAGTTCTCGGAGAAAAACTTTTTGGCCCGATCTGCTGTCTCATGGAGATCCTGCCCGAGGAGCTGATAGCTCATGCTTCAGTCTCCTCAAGTATGGCGTTAGCACGCTTTACAAGCGCTTCGAGTTTGTCGCGGACATCTTCATCTATCTCAGACGACTTCAACCCCTCCAATTTTGCCAGCAGATGTTCAATGCGAGAAACGATATCTCGTTCCGTGTACGCTTCCGATACAGTGTCGTTCCATGCTTCGTTGATTGAATAACTTGGATCGGAGAGTAATCGCGAAATGGCTACCGTTGCGCGTTCAACATCAGCGCCAACAGCTTTCGCCCTCGCGATTTTCGCAACTTTGCGAAAATCCACGATGTTATCAATGATCTTATTCTTGTACTTTTTAACAAGCATGTCGCGAGCGGCATCCTTGTCTGGAACTACTGACGGCATCGCTCGCTCTACGGTCTTTAACGACTTCTCCATTTCTATGAAGAAATCTTCGCTAAGCGCCTGTTTGCTCTTGGGTTTTTTCAACTCATCTAGCAATTCGCCCTGGTATTGCTTCGGAAGTTCAGTTAAGAATCGACAACGTCGAATTACACCGCGAGAAAGTCCGGTCTTCACCGACAGGTCGCCTTCTGTCGGGACTTTGCCAAGTTCTCTTTTCAGAAGCGCAATTATTTTTGGCAGCTTCAACGCGATGGTCAGCAGATCCCACTGCTCCCGAAGCGCGTGGATATTGAACATCAAAAGCAGATTTTGAAGCGGATCTGGTTCCTTCTGTACAAGTGCTGGAATGGTTTTAAGATTTAGTTTCGATGCACATCGCCAGCGCCGCTCGCCGTCGATGAGGAAATACTCGTGACGGACTTTGTAAACTGCGATCGGGACTTGAATGCCGTACTGGCGTATTGACTCTTGTAATTCTTCAAGCTCGCCTTGACGAAAAGTCAGGCGCGGGTTTTCGGGGTTAGGTCGAATCTTCTCGACGGGTATATCGGCGAGTTGTCCGGTCTCATGTTCTACTGACATGATGTATCCGATGGTTGAATATTTGTTGCCAACAGTTCCACTGCGATTCTACGGGCTGAAACGAAACCAGCCACGTTACGCCTAACTCTGATGCGACGTACGTCCCACCGCTTGAATAGCCGCCTCGCCTCTGCACAGTCCGCATAACTCACAACAAAGGACGCGCCTTTGCTCTCAATTGTCCGAAGGTGTTCGGATAGACGAGTAAGATCGCGGCTAGTGAAATCACGACGATCGTACTGCCGAAAAATGCGTCGTGATTCGACCGCATAAGGTGGATCGAGATAAACAAAGTCGCCTGCGCGCACCGACGATACGAGCGAGCCAAAATCACCGCATTTTAATGTTGCTCGTTGAAGCAGCGCGGCACATTTCCTGAAGTTATCGATCGATGGAATTACACCTGGCTTTTTATGTGCGTAAGGAACGTTGAACTTTCCGTCAGTATTCGTTCGAAAAATTCCATTGAAACAGTTGCGGTTGAGATAGACGAATCGAACTGCACGCTGAAAGTCTGACATTGTCGAAGTGTTGCGATCCCTTACGCGATAGTAATTGTTTTCACTTTGAACGATTCGCATCACTGACCGATAAACGTTGTCCGGTTGGTCCCTAATGACCGCATAAGCTTCAATTAAAGTTGAGTTGATGTCACCAAGTAGTGCACGCTTGGGCTGCAATTTGAAGAAGAGCGCAGCGGAACCGGCGAAGGGTTCAACGTACCTTTTGAACTTCGTAGACCAGTATTCAGCGAGTACGGGCAACACCTTTCGCTTGCTACCTGCCCAGCGGAAGATCGGAGTAACATTTATTTCGGGAAGTGTTTCCCCGATCTTCAGTTGTGATGCGAGCATCGGACTCAAAGGACCCCCCGCTAACAAAGGTGGCTTGCAGTCGATTTTAGTATAGTGAATGGCTCTCAAACTCCAAATTAGATTTGATTTCAAGTTAGTTGAGGCGATCGAACGGCTTCTTTTCAAGAACAAGTGTTAGGATAAAATAAGGTGATGTGCTGAAGTGTTGCTGGGCCATCGAAATGGCATTAGCTGCGCCTTGCAGAGCGACGGGGAATTTGAAATGTTGTGGATCGGGGTGATGTTCGCTTCGGCTTTGTGCAATTCTGGGCATCGCGCGCCTTCGCGCGGGGCTGTGGATAACTTTGCTCTTCGCGCCGAGATTTTCTCGCGCTAGAGTGGGTGCATGAGCACTCCACCCACCCATCAATATTTCCTCTATGCCCGCAAATCGACTGACGACAGCGAACGCCAAGTCCGCTCGATCGACGACCAGCTTGCCGAGCTTCGTGACCTTGCCCGGAAGGAAGGCCTGACGATCGTCGATACGCTCATCGAAAAACAAAGCGCCAAGACACCGGGTCGGCCTGTCTTCCTGGAGATGATCGAACGGATTGAAGCTGGCGAGGCGGCCGGCATCTTGGCGTGGCATCCTGATCGGTTGGCTCGCAACTCGGTCGATGGCGGCAAGATCATCTATCTTGTAGATACTGGGAAGATCAAGCAACTCAAGTTCTCGACCTTCTGGTTTGAGCCGACGCCCCAAGGCAAATTCATGCTCTCCATCATGTTCGGACAGTCGAAGTATTACGTCGATTCTCTTGGAGAGAATATCCGTCGAGGCAAGCGTCAGAAGGTCAAGAACGGCATCTGGCCGCAGATGTCACCCTTGGGATACCTCAATGACCCCGAGAGTCGAAGGATCGTTGTCGATGCCGTTCGCGGACCGTTCATCCGCAAGGCGTTCGAGCTCTATGCTACTGCCGACTACACCTTCGACCAGATCACCGAAAAGGTGAATGGCCTTGGGCTTACGAACCGTGAGGAGGCACCGCTTTCGCGTGCCCAATATCATCGGATGTTTCAGAATCCTATTTATTTCGGGGTGTTCCAATACCTCGGTGAGTATCACGAGGGAGTACATGAGCCGATCATCACTAAAGTCCTCTTCGACCGCGTTCAGGTGGCGATGAAGCAAAAGGCCAAGCCCAAGACTGGCCGCTTGAAGCCGTTCCTCTATCGCGGCTTCCTTCGCTGTGGTGAGTGCGGCTGTCTCATCACCACCGAGACACAAAAAGGCAACAACTACCTCCGCTGCACGAAGCGGGTGAAACGCGACTGCTCGCAGCGTTTTCTGCGGGAAGACAAACTCACCGAGCAGTTGACCAAGCACCTGTGGGGCATTTCACTCCCCGCGTGGTGGGCCGATTGGATGATCAGTGAGCTTGAGTGGGAGCAGAAATCAGACAGCACCGCCGCTGACGCGGCGGTGGATGGCGTGAAGCAGCATCTGCAGGCCATTGTGAGTCGTCTCGACCGGCTCATGCACGCCTATCTCGACAACGCTTTTTCCCTCGATGAATACCGCACGGAGAAGAACCGGCTCATCGAGCAGAAAAAGCAGGGAGAGGCAGAACAGGCTGAATTAGAGCGTCACCGCTCCGGTTGGTTCGAACCGGCCATCCGGTTCGTAAAGGCCTTAAAACAGGCCGAAATGCACGCATTGTCTGACGACAATGCGGAAAAGCTCAAATTCGTAAAAACAACCGGTTCGAACTTCCAGATGGTGAATCAAACCCTCGTCGCGTCGCCGTGCGACGCGTGGCAACTCGTTGTGAATCAACGGTTTTTGGCCGACAACAAAACACCCGGCTCGCATGGCGAGCCGGGTGAACCCGTGAATTCCGAGTTT
>JBBRMF010000092.1:0-17305 GCA_038230975.1 Tepidisphaerales bacterium | reverse complement strand
GTTACAGATATTCTTGGGGGGGGGTAAATCACTGGACAGATTGAGCAAAGCGCGGTACACTTTCAATCAATCTCAGGCAGGCTCTCTGAAGACGTGAGGGCGGGCGTTCCGCCAATCTTCGGGGGGTTTTGCAAGAGGCTCAACAACCATCCCGCACTCCGGGCACCTCTCCGGCGTCGCACGAAGGTCATACCCGCAAACATGACACATTCCCGCCGCGATACTCAATCGTTCCCGTCGTCGATCCCACCATGCAATCCAATGAGCCAAGCCCAACGTCAATACTGGAAGCATCACCCACCATCCACTCGCTTCGACTCGGTAATGATCAAACCCCGTTTGACTCGACGGCCAAAAACTATCATGTGCGTAAAAAAGTCCCGGACCTCCCCACCATGTCGCCCCGTTCGATGCCATCCTATCGCCACGAGGACGGTACACATCCCCGGTTAATTCGAAGTGATTCCAATTCATCCTGAACGCCCGCCGCGTCGTCCCGGTTGGCCAATACTGCGCCACTGCAAGCATCAAGCACGCCATCACAAAAGCGATTGTTCCCCAGCGCAGAATCAGCTTCGCCAATTGCTTCATGCATTCACCTTCCAATGACCGCACCCGATCGTGGGGTCTAATTTCGATCAAACCACATTGGAGCGGGTAGACAGGAATATCCCACTATTTCCCTTCGGGTCCAAATCGATCCATGACACACATGACTCCGTGGATGTACGTAATCGTACACGCACACCGAACCAACCAACGTCCACTTCCGGTTCTACATCCGCCGACCTGCGAAATTCTACCACAACCGGCTGACGAACCCGTTCAGTATTATCCGGGCCTAATCGGTGGCCCAATTATTTCACAATCTCAATTCCCACTCGCCCGCTTCTGCGTCAAAAACCAATCATAAAACGAAGGATCCGAATAAAACCGTGGCCACACAAAATGGCCTTCATTCGGCACGACGGTCACCTTCGCATTACCACCCGCCGCTTGAATGGCGGCGACCATCTTCTGATTAGCCTCGACCGCCCCGCCAAAATCCTCGGCACCGACAATCGCCCACGTTGCGATTTTCTTCAATTTCGAGGCACCTTCGGCATCCATCGTGTCGGCGGCCAGCGGCGCGATGGCGGCGAAGCGCGTCGGGGCTTCCATCGCCAGCAGCCAGGTGCCTTTGCCGCCCATGCTCAGGCCGGTGATGTATTGGCGATCGGGGTCCAATCGAACTTTATTGCCGACATCATCCATCAACGCCAGGATTGCTTTGAGCATCACCGGTTGATCCCAACGCTCGCCGCGCGGCGGGCACTGCGGGCAGATGAGAACGAACGGGAATTTCTTGTTGAACGCCGAACCCGGGCCCTGTCGCTGCAACTCGGCGGTCGGGCCGTGCGCGAAAACAGCATTACCATCCGTTCCGGCCTCGCCCGCACCGTGCAGAAACACGATCACGGGGAACTTTTCCTGCGAGGCTTCGTATCCTTCTGGCAGATAGAGCACGTACGCCATACTCACGCGCTTCGGCCCAGCGGGAGTCTGCACTTGTGTCTGAAACTTCAAACGATAGAACCCAGCTTTTTTCGGAATGGAATCAGGGGGCAGCGCAATTCCTTTGGGCGCGTTGACCTGCTGCCCGCCGCCAAACGGATTCGGCGGTTGATGCGCCGGGTCTTCCCGCCAGGCGTCAATTTGCGCACGCTGTGCATCGGTCAACACCGCCTGAATGCGTTGTGCAACTGGATCGGAATCCGGCGAAGACGCCAGCAATTCCTGCCTCATTTTGTTAATCGACTGAAACGATTCCGGATTCGGCGGCCCACCACGCGAAAACATCGACATCATCTGTTCCTGAATCTTCCGAAGATCCTCGGCATGATCGGTTTGCCATTTCGCCTGCTCTTCTTTGAACGCATCACGCGCCACTTTGATCTTGGCTTTCTGTTCTGGCGCAAGGTTGAAGTCCGGCGAAAGATTGATCTCACCGAGCGTGGTCATGTATTCCGCCACCGCATCGCGCGCCCCGAACGGCCCTGCACCGAACATCATCGGCGCCCCGCCGAAACCTCCACCCCCAGGCCCCCCACCGCCCCGTCGACCTTCACCGGAACCACCCCCGCGCGGCCCACCCTGCCCTTGCGGCGGGCCAGCCGGACGTTCACCTTCCTGCGCCCGAGCGGCCTGCGACAAACCAACGCTCAACGCGCAAAGAAACACGATGCGTACCGAAAAAGATATATTCATGAATCCAGTTTCCTTCATAAGGCCCGTATGAGCAGAAGATATCAAGTTGATGCGAAATTCTACGATACCGTTAAGAAGGTCACAGTCCAATTCAAAATCACCCGCCGCGCAGGTGAAAATTTTTCAAAAATATGTATTTTCCGCCATCTGTATTTGGCGTACATAACAAACCTGGGTGTGTGACAGTTCCGGCGTACCCGATTTCTCCCTCTCCCGGTACTCCGGGGGAGGGTTGGGGTGGGGGAAATCCGCTGAACCACGTCAATTTATCGAAAAAGACCCCCACCCCTCCCTCCCCCGGAGTACCAGGAGAGGGGATAATACCCGTCGATCTTGTCACGCACCCAACAAACCTAGAGCGGTTTCAGTTTGGCATATCGCCAGAGTGGCGATTTTCGTGCCTTAGGGTGGGTGTACTCGCTCGCCAATTTGCCAAGTGGGATGGATGGTGGGCAAGCTCACCCCAACAAACAGAAATCGAGATCAATTCCACCGCAGCACACAAACAAAGGGGCCACTATTTCTTATGAAGATTGATTAATGAATGGTGGCCCCCTTCTATACATTTATTCGTGAACGCAACGTTTTTCGTGGACGGCGTACTTTTTGCTTAAAAATACACGCCACCCCGCCCATAACTAGGACATTTCCGCTTTCCGGATCAATCCATGCCGTTTATCTTCCCTTTTGCCGGCCCCTGAAACTGTTGCATTTTGTCGCATTTTGTTGCATTGCCCCGACATCTCGTTGATTCAAGGACGTTATGCGTGCGGTCTTCTTACAAACGATCCTGCATCGCTCCGTTTTGTTGTGAACGCGGATGTGGTGGCGTAGTATTAGAGGAGTCGGACCTCGGGTCCCCACCATTGATTTAGGCACCGTCTGGCGAGTATCGCGCATGAGTATTCCAGAGAGTTTGACTCCCATCAGTATCTCAGGTTCACGGGTGAAAGTTGTCTTCGCGCCCGGCGCGTTGGAAACGCTCGGTAGCATCGCACGGGAGGAAGGAGCCACGCGCGTGTTGCTGGTGACCGACCCGGGGATTCGTAAGGCCGGACATGAGGCGCAGGCCGTGCGGACGCTCTATCGCTCAGGTTTGGTGGTGCGCGTGTTCGATGAAGTGGAAGAGAACCCGACCACTGAGATCGTCGGCAAGGGCCTTCGCATTGCCAGGGAATTCAAGCCCGATTTCATCATCGGGCTCGGGGGTGGAAGCTCGATGGACTGTGCCAAAGGCATCAACTTTCTGTTCACCAACGGCGGAAAGATTCAAGATTACTGGGGGGTTAACAAAGCCGCGCAGCCGATGCTTCCGATGATCGCCATCCCGACCACCGCCGGCACGGGGAGTGAAGCACAATCCTTCGCGCTGATTACCGATCCCGTAACCCATCAGAAAATGGCCTGCGGCGATGTGAAGGCGACGGCACGCGTGGCGATTCTCGATTCTTCACTCACTTCCACCCAACCGCCGCGCGTGGCCGCCGCCACGGGGATCGACGCGATCGCCCACACCGTGGAAACGGCGGTCACCACCAAGCGCAACGAAACGTCACTTAAATTCTCCTCGCAAGCGTGGCGACTGCTGGATGGAAGCTTTGAACGATCACTGATCGATCGAACGGATGATCAGGCTCGGGCGGACATGCTACTTGGCGCTCATCTGGCCGGCTGTGCCATTGAAAATAGCATGCTCGGCGCGGCTCATGCGCTGGCCAATCCGCTGACCTCCCACTTCGGTGTCGCCCATGGTTTTGCCGTGGGGCTTATGCTTCCTCATGTCGTGCGCTTCAACTCGATGGAGAATGATCCATATGTCGCGGTCCTTGGAATCAGCGGTCGCGACTTGGCCGAGCGAATTGAACAACTACTGGATGCCGGTCACATCCGTCGTCGTTTATCCGACCATGATATTCCGGAAGATGCCCTGGCGATGCTCGCGGCCGACGCAGCGACCCAATGGACGGCGACGTTCAACCCCAGAGCCGCCGGTGAAACGGAAATGCTGTCACTGTATGGCGCGGCGTTCTAACCCGACTTTCGTACTTTGCCGCGCCGACATTCGTTCCCGGCATTGTAAACGTGGTTTTGACCCAGAGAGTCTGCACTACATTTTTGGGTGATCCGCCGCTGTTGCCATCTCCACTGTGCCGTCTTGGATACGCGGCGGTTGCTGGGAGGACAGCGTCATCCACGGCGTCATCGTGAGGCAGTAGCCGAGGAACGCCACCAGGATATGCGCCTCTACTCTCGTCTCGATCTGGTGATGGATGGGACACAGATCGAAATCGCTCTTGAGAATCTTAAGCGATTCGTCCACCCGTACCAGTTGCATGTACCATTCCCAGAGGACCGGCGACTTGCGTTCCATTTCCGCCGGTCACTGTTCCCAAGGCACGTGGGCGCGCAGCACATGGCAGCCATCGCGGTCCAGTGCTTTCTTCCACGCGGCTTTGTCGAGCTTCGCGGTAAAGGTTGTGCGGTTCGCCGGCTCGCCGGGGGCGGGTTTGCGGAGGGTCACGAATAATGCACACGAGCGACCAATTCGAAAACCGCCCGGCTCACAGGGATGCCCGTGCCGTCGCCCGATTTTAAGACCAACTCAAAGACCTACTAACGGCCGGATTATTCGACGCCGCACGACGAAGCTAATTGGCAAGTTGGCCAATTTGCCGGATAGAAGCAACCTGATTGATTAAGCATATTCGCGCCGGGCCACATCATCCGTCGAACGCGGTACGATCCAGAGAGAACGCTACCCAAACGCCCTGAACCTGAAAGGTTGTTCCCATGACTATACGCGCGACGACGCTGCTCCTGTTCGTCTTGTTAATGACCTCCGCCGACAGTGCATCCGCAGCGGAACTCGCAGGGTGGATTGAGGTGGCACCCAAGGCGGTTGACCTAACCGCCGAGGGTACCCGGGACTGGATCCAGGGCGGATATAAAGGCGACTGCACCAAGCTGAATCGCAAGGTCGGAGGCAACCTGCTGAGCGGCCTCAAAGTGGCCAACCCGCTCAATAATGGCGTTCTGGTCCGTTCCTCGGGTGCCCCTCTCACCAGGAGCAATGGCAGCGTGGATGCCACCTGTTCCGGAACCACCAGCGGAATTCATGCCCAGGACACCGACAATTCGAGCTCCTTCGGTTATCCAATCGGCGGTGGCTACCGCAAGCAGTTGCTACATAACCTCGGTGCCGATGGGTATCAGGTGCAAATGATCGGCCGGGTGGGCACCAATTCGACGGGTATGACTAAACCTCTGCACGAGGGCTGGCCGGGACAGCGGATCGAATATCTCCGCGACTCTGTGGTGGATGTGGCGCTGCCCGCCTACCAGCCCGATCTGATCCTGCTGATGATCGGAAGCAACAACCTTGCTTGGGGCGGCAAGACCGAGGATAACGTCGACAAAGCACTGCTCGCTTATGACGGCCTGATGGCGAAGGTCACTGCCCTGGCTGGTCAGGGACGGAATATCTTGTGGTGCGGCCAGATGTCTGCGATCACCCTGTCGCAATTGAGCGACAGGGTCCACTCCGCTTCGGAAGGTTACACGCAGGTGGGCGATGCTTGGTACGCGGCGATCAAAGCGCTCGAACCCAAGAAGGTCGACGCGACGACCGGAAACGCGCCCCGCCCGACCGTCGACACGCCGTTGCCCACGCCCGGCATGGGCTGGTCCACCTACAACTTTTTCCTCGCCCGCCACGGCGACAAGCTACTGCGCAAAATGGGCGACGCTTTCGCGGCCTCAGGACTGCGGGACGCGGGGTACACGACCCTCCGCATCGACGGCGGGTGGTGGGGCAACGACTCTGACCGCCGGTGGTGGTACTGGACCGAAGACGGCCAGTACGACGGCGGGCAGGCCTACAAGCCCGGCGACCCGCACGTCGATCCGAAGAACTACCCCGGCGGCATCCGCCCGCTGGCCGACTACCTGCACGCCAAGGGGCTGAAGCTCGGCTTCTACCTAGCTCCTGAGATCAGCACCGGCGGCGCAGACAACTACCCGCAGAACAACCGCGACCGCAAGGTGCAGCCGCCCGTGACCGGCCTCGGGCTGATCGACCAACACGCCGCGTGGGCCGCGGACAGCGGGGTCGACCACCTTTTCTTCGACGGGTATGACTGGAACGAGGCCAAGGGGACCGAGCCGTACACCCGCATGTTCTGCTCGCTCCGCGCGCACGCCGCGCGGGTGAAGCGGCCCATTGCCTTCTCGATCAACACCGGGTGGAAGGCCCGCCCGCGCGACTGGGCAGACGAATGGCGCACCAGCGGAGACATCAACGGCGAATGGCCGAGGATCATGGAGAACCTCGGCTCCGTCGCCGACCCCGGCCCGGCAGGCAAGGGGCGCTGGAACAACCCTGACTACCTGATGGTCGGGTTCGTTGGCGACGAGGAGGCCAAGAGCCAGATGAGCCTGTGGTGCGTGGCGGGAGCGCCGCTCTACCTGTCCCACGACTTCAGGGCGCTCAACGACTGGGACCGCTACGTGCTGCTGAACACCGAGGCCATCGCCGTGGACCAGGACGCTGCGGGCACGCCCGGCCGCCGAATCCGGGCAGAGGGGGACGCGCAGGTCTGGTCGCGGGAATTGACTGATGGCTCGCGTGCGGTCGTCCTGTTGAACGCGGGGGCCAAGCCCCTGACCGTAGGCGTGAAATGGACGGAACTGGGGCTGCCGCCGGGGGCGGCGCAGGTGCGCGACCTGTGGACGCACAAGGCCGCTGGGGCAGTGCGGGACGGGTACACTGCCGCCAACCTGCCGCCGCACGGGTGCGCGATGCTCAAAGTGAGGGCGGACGACGAGCCGATGCCGCAGCCCAAGGAGCGGTGGGCGACGCACCCCGGTCGGCGTCCCTCGCTCACGCCGCTCGACCCCAAGGGCTGGTCCGTCCGCACGACGATGCCGAGGAAGGACGACCCGCTAGCGAACCTGCTGGACGGCGACCCAAAGACGGAGTTCTGGAGCTACGCGGCGTCGGGGCAGTACGTAGAGATCGACTTCGGCAAGCCCCTCCGGCTCGACCGGGTGGTGATCGACCACAAAGGGGCCGGCGCGAATCCGTGGCCGTACAAGGTGTACGCACCGGGCTCGACGTACACCCTCGAAGTTTCGGAAGACGGTAAGGCGTTTCGAAAGGTGGCCGGCGACAGCTTCGGCCCCTCCTACACCATCGCGTCGTTCGAGCCGGTCGCCGCCCGCTACCTGCGCGTCGTGATGGGCGACGTGGAGCGGACGAGCGCGTACGACGATCCGACGTTCCATGCCAAAGACATCTACGTTTTTAGCACTCGCCGCTGACCCGGACATCCCTGGCAGGCGATTCAAGCGATTTTCTCGAACATAGGTCTGCATTACACCAACTTCAAATCGTCAATCCACGCCGGCCGCACCAGGTCGCGGGAAATGGCTGCAAAAATATTTTTGGGGAAAGCGAAGTGCGAAAGTCGGGCTAAACCATTGCTGACGTTGAGAAGAATGGCGACATGAGCGTCTGCCCCGTGCTTTTTTCTGAAGAAAACGCGGGCAAGACGCCCACGCCACCCAAAAAAATTACCACGCCTGATCGAACACTACGAAGATCACAATCCCATACGGTCTGAGATTGGTTTGAGTCCCATCAGGCGAGCGGGCCATTGGACGCGAAGGTCCCGCACCAAAAACTCAGTTTGCTTTAAATCGAGAGATCGTGCGATCGCTTCCGTGGCCAGATAGCCGCTGCGAACGGCTCCCTCCATCGTGGCCGGCCAACCGGTTCGGGTGTAGTCGCCGGCCAGGAAAAGGTTTTCAATTCCGTTTGGCGGCGGGCCCTGAAAAGGTCGCCATTCATCGCTGCCCGGTACCGGTGAAAAAGTAGCGCGCTTCTCGACGACCACGACGCCGCGCAGAATTTTGGCATCGCGGGCTGCTTGAAACAGCGATCGAATCTGTTTCTCAAACTGGCGAAGGCATTCCTCTTTCGGCACGTTGGCCCATTCGCGAGCGGCACTGATCACGCCGTGCAGCACGCGGCCTTCAGCATCTTTTCGGAAGAGCCATTGAAGAGGACCGTCGATCAATGCCGCGTGTGACTCGGTCATGATCGGCCGATCAAACCACAGATGCACGCCGAGAATGGGAACGCTTTCCAGTTTTTCGAGCGAGCCAAACCGCGCGTCGATCGCTATCAGATCTGCGGGGACCCAGCGCATCACGGAGTGGTAGTTCGTCGCCAGCACGATCGCGTCTGCATCCAGCAGTTCACCACTTTGCAGCGTGACGCCGGTGGCACGTTGGCCGGTGAATCGCAGTTCGCTCACGCGCGTTGCGAGGCGAACATCACGACAGGGAATTTTTTCGTACAACTGACCGAGCGGGCAGGCCGGCAATCCCACCAGGTACCCATCGGCATTGGCGAGCATCGCGTCCTGAAAAACTTGTATCGCATATCGCGCACTCGCGCGCCGCGATTCTTCGTTCAGGGCGCTAATGAGTATGGGATCATAAAACTTCTTGATGAGCGAAGGCGACTGATGCTGTTCATCAAGCCATTGACCAAACGGCATATCGGCCAGATCATTGCGACCGGCATGGCCGAGCTTCATCATCGCCAGCATGGCCAGTGAAAACGAAATACGCTCGCCCCATGTGAGTGCATCAAACGTGGCGAGTGAAGGGCCGAGATTGATCGGCGCGGGCCAGCCATCGACGCCCCATAGATCATGCCGGGTTCCGGTGGCATCGCGGAAATAAACCGTCCGCTCAAATTTGATCAGCGATGAAACCCCGAGTCGTTTATATAAAACCATCCAGCTAGTGCCGCAACCCAGGAGCACGTGCTGGCAGTTGTCCAGATCATCCCCACCTTGCGGATCTTCAAAGGAACTTGCACGCCCTCCGAGTGTGCGGCGTGCTTCAATGAGGGTCACCACCGCCCCCGCCGCTTCCAGCGAAACCGCAGCCGCCATTCCCGCCAACCCACCGCCGATCACAATGACACGACTCATTTCGCCCGGACCGCCTTCCAACCAATGCGAAGCTTTTGCATCAGCGATAGCGACACGCGCTCGGCCAAAACGCGCTCGGGATCGGAAGCCATCTTCGCCAGCAAACCGTGATAGATCTGTGTCATCGCCACGAGCGTCGGCCGACTTTCCGAATCAATGCAACTCTCGAGTGCCGCGGATTGATCGTAGAAGCTTTGCGCCCGCTCGATCTGAAATTGCATGAATTCAGTGAATCGGGATCCACCGGTCCCGCTTCGCAACTGATCGAGAGTCAACCCGTATTCTGCCAGTTCTGGTTGCGGCAAATAGATTCGCCCTCGCTCGGCATCTTCCTTCAGATCGCGCAGGATATTGGTGAGTTGAAACGCAGTCCCGCGATGCAGCGACAGAGTTTCCGTGGCTTGACCCCCTTCGAAACCCCAGACATAAATGCTGGCCAACCCAACGACCCCTGCCACGCGATAGCAGTAGTCTTCAAGCTCCGTGAAGTTCAGGAAGGTTTCGGGATTGAGATCCTGTTGCTGCCCGGCAATGATGGCCTCAAATACTTTTGATGGAATCGAGTAGCGATGGACCGTATCGAGAAACGAAGGCCATATCGGATGATCGTCATCTTCCGGCAGGTGACCGGCCAGAGCGGTCTCGGTTTTGAGGCGCCATGATTCCAGATCCTCGAGCCGTTGTTGATAAGGTCGATCATCATCGGCGATATCGTCGACGAGGCGCATGTATGCGTAAAGCGCGAACATCGCCGAGCGGCGCGGTTCGGCGAGCAGCTTCAATCCAAAGTAAAAATTACGCGCTGCGGATCGCGTCAGCTCGCGGCAATAGTCGCGTGACTGAACGAGCAGGGATGGATCTATGTCGACCTGTGCGGAGATCACGGGTGCTCTCCTGTTTTGTGGACGCCGCATCCGGCGACATATCCGGCCAGTGCGGAAAGAATCAGTCGGCTTTTCTGCCATTTGCTGAGGGACGGCCGTTTTGAAAGCGTGTCGTAGTTCTGCCGTCGAATCGCCCCGAGAATGGCCCGACCCCCTTTGGCAAACAGTGAAATTTGCGGGCGCACCGATTTTCCGAGCAGAGGGAGCAAGGCCTGTCCCTCGTCGAACCACTGCGCTGTCCGATCGACTTCAAATCGAATCAACTCGCGATAATTTTGATCGACGCGACCTTCCTGAATTTGCGCTTCATTCACTCCGAACTTTTTCATCGATTCAGCGGGAAGGTATATCCGATCACGATCCAGTTTATCCCGTCGAACATCCTGCCAGAAGTTCGTCAGTTGCAAGGCGGTACAGATTTTGTCGGAGAGCAGTTGGCGCCGTTCGTCCCGATAGCCGCAAAGATAGAGTACCAGACGACCCACCGGATCGGCGCTACGACGGCAATAGTCCACGACTTGCTCAAACGTATCGTATCGCGAAATTTTCTGGTCCTGCACGAATGCCTCGATCAAATTCAAAAAGGGCTCGATGGGAATGTCATATTTACAAATCGTTCCTGACAATGCGATGAACAATGCCGAAGAGGCATCACCTGCATAGCAAGCCGTCGTCATTTCCCGAAACTGCTCGAGTAGCCGCAATGATTCTGCCCGGTCATGCACTTCATCACCGAGATCATCAGCAACCCGGCAGAAGGCATAAATATTGCAGAAATCCTGCCGCAATCGTTTGGGGAGAAGCACGGAAACGACGGAAAAATTCTCGTAATGCGAATGTGCCAGATGGCGAGTGATGGCCTCGGCGCTGGACGGATCACTTACCGAAACGAGCGCTGCGATGGCCGTCGGGGGAAGTTTGCCGGTGAGTATCGCATTCGGAACCTGAGGGCGCGCTTCCGCCCGGGCGCGGGTTGCATCGGACGAACTGATGCAGGCATCCTGCAACGTTACTTACCTTTGATGGATGGCGATGTCTTCGGTTGGGTTTCCGGCACAACCGCCGGAGCAGTGGTCGATTGCGTCGTGGGCGATTTGGGAAACAAATCAGAGATCATCTTGGGCGGATCAACCGGGTTCAACGTCGGCGGATTGGCCTTGGCGGCCGCTGACACTGCGTCGGTAATATCGACTGAAGGATCGGAAAACATCAACGGTATTTGTTGAACGTTGATTACCACCGACAGTTTCTTCTGCTGTGCGATCTGCTTCACGATCGGCCGAATGGCGCTTCCGTATTGATTGAGCCAATCCGTGCGATACTTCTCCAATTGCTGGCTGGCGAATTGGTCAACCTGGGCCAATTTCTGTTTGGCACCGTTCACGAGATCCATCAGTTCCCGCTGCTGAGCCAGCGTGAGCTTTTTGGCCAACTCATCCCCGGTTTCATTCCCGGAAATGCCCATTTCCTTTTTCTTCTGTTGCAATGTTGATTCATATAGATTTCGAAGTTGCTGAAACTCATTTTTCATCTGATCGGATATTTTCTTGATGTTTTCGTTCATCTCATTATCCCACCCCAGATCCTTAGCGAGTTTCTGCGTGTCGATGGTTCCGACGCGGCCTGTCAATTCCGTGTCGGGCTTGGGTGACGTCATCACAGGTCGATCCGCCGCGTAGAGCGCCTGGGTCAACTGCATTCCACCGGCTACGATCAGACAAATAAATCCTGTCAATGCGTTCTTTTTCATAAAGCGATGCCTCATTTGATGGATCGAGATTCGACTGATTATGAGTTTAACCGAAGCATCCAAGCGCGGAAAGGATGTGGAAGTAGAATGCCCTGTTGCACATGGCCCCGTGACGTATCGGCTTTTCTGAGGTAGTTTGACCGAGTTTCGCCATTGCATCGAACATGACCTGCCGCGTCCGACGGATGAGAGCGCATTCATTCAAGATTAACATTGGCGAGATAATGTGCTACCAGTTCCCTTAGGAGTTTGCTGATGTCTTTGAACTACCGATTTCGCGCTTTCCCTCTGATCGCCATCCTACTTACAACGACGTTTGCCGGTGCGAAGGACACCGTCGAAGAGACTTCGCTCAATTATCTCACCCCCGCTTCCGTCAATTTTGAAGCCCTGCTACCTTCGCCGCCCAAACCGGATTCACAGGAAGATAAGGCTGAGTTGGATGTGGTTCTTCGCGTTCAGGAGACTCGAACCGATGCTGAAGTTGACCGGGCATTGTCAGAGGCCAAGCTGAAGATGAGCGCGTTCACTTCCGTCATCGGGCCCTGGTTCACGAAAGAGAATCTTCCGCTGACGTCCAAATTAATTAAGGCCGCCGAAAAGGACTCAAAGTTTTTTTCCACGGCTGCAAAGGCCAAGTTCGCTCGTTTGCGTCCGCCTCACGATCCGCGCGTAAAAGCGAAGATTGATGAAGCTGCAGAGCCGAGTTATCCCTCCGGCCATGCGACGCGTGGGTTGTTGTTTGCAAGCATAATTGCCGAGCTTGACCCTGAGCAGCGCGATGCGTTAATGGATCGAGGCCGTGAAATCGGCTGGGATCGCGTCATTGCAGGGGTACATTATCCGTCCGACCTGCTCGCCGGCCGGGTACTTGGCCAGGCCCTCTTTCAGTCGATGATGGCCAACCCCAATTTCCAACACGACCTCAAAGCTGCCAAGGAAGAATTCATTGCCGCGAAAATGAAGCTTTCCAATGTAAAAGCAGCCAAATAGGTGGACTTTTCCCGCCTTTGGCATGTGACGCAAGTGGTAGGCTCTTATAGTTGGCTGACTTGGCGTAATTCTTCCGGCCATCGGGGACGTGTAATCGTTCGCATTCCCCCACGTATTTTTCTTGACACGTTGCTGCGTTACGCTAGTATCCTAAACGATTCATATCTGAGCGTTTCCGCTGGAAACACTGTGTCAAGGGTGCGAACAGGAAAAACGATGAGAACGGCTTCAGAGTCGCCGGGCGCCGATCGATCCGCTTTCACGCTGATCGAATTGCTCGTCGTCATCGGGATTATCGCGGTGCTGATCGCTATTTTGCTGCCATCGCTCGTGAAAGCACGGCGATCGGCGCAGGTGCTGGCATCTCCCATCGCCTACGTCGCCAAAGACAACTGGCTTCACTTAACCGACCCCGCCGGCAACTCAGATTTAACGATATCGCAGGTCGCCAAGAATCAGTGTCAGACTTGCCATGCGCCCCCGTCCTGGTCGCCGTCAGGCCTGGTTGTAGGGATACCCGGAAACTCAAAAAGTGGTACGCTGCAATCCGGACTTGTTAAACCTTCCAACGGGGAAGTAACGCGACCAAGTTCCGACGGCCGGCAGTTCATTGGATGGATCAATTCATCTAAATATCTTGAGGGTGCTTATGGCGGTTCTGAATTCGTCGTAAACGCGGACACCCACCTCGTTGAAAAAGTGGCGAACACGAATGACGTGCAGATCGTGTCGATTGCCCCGGTGGCCGCGCAGAGCCTGGCACCCCTCGTGGGAATTATTTTCCGAAATGCCCCCGGTTCCAAAGTCCGGAGTTTGGCGGTGTCCTTTATCCGCTCTGATTTGACTCCGGGAAAGGTGATCTGGTCCAGCAATCAGATCACGACGATGGACGACCGGCAATTGCCAAAGATTGATCCCCAGGGCGAATGGGCCGCCTGGACAGAAACCAAAGCGGGCAAAGCGTCCGTCGCCGTGAAATTGGTGACGGCCCCCTCGGCCCGCCCGCCGGATTTGCTGGGATCAGATTACAAAGGAGCCTATTTCTGCGACTGGACCGAGCAAGGTGAGCTTCTCTGCAACGTCAGCCGTGATGGCATCAAATGGCGATTGGTCATTCTCGATACCGGTGGTCAACTTAAGCGCGAGCTCTCAACGACGCTCGACATGGGGCCCGGCGTGGTCGCCAGCTATCGAAAATACATGCACCGGTGAGGCGATCGCGCCGGGACAGTTGCGCGATACAACCGAACCAGCTTGACCCGCCCATCTGCCTTCCTTGGCGACAAGCGCATCATGAAGCACTTTGTCCGCGACAATCGGCCCGGGTTTGGGGTATAGTGACGGTCCATCGTGTTCCAGCCAAACTGATGCAGTTCGTAGGCTGCTCGCATGAATCGTCGATAAACCAAGTGTCGCATGGATCAAACTCGCGTCGAAAATTCCCTGTCTGCCGCGAAGCCCATTCAAAAACCTGCCCCAAAGGTAGAGGTCGAACGAGGGGAGACACGCATTGAAAGTCGGTTGGATCTGATTCCCAATCCAGCGGTAAGGCGGTTGAGTCTGTACCTTCGCCAACTGGAATCTTTTAAGCGGAAGGATCGGCGTACGATTTCCAGCCGTCAGCTTGGGGAAAGTCTTGGATTGACCGATGCGCAAGTGCGGAAGGATCTGGCCTACTTTGGGCAATTCGGTCACCCGGGAATCGGATATCAGGTGGATGAACTGATCGGGCAGGTACGGCATATTCTGGGCACGGACAAAGTGTGGAATGTATTACTGGTGGGTGCGGGCAATCTGGGCCGCGCGCTAAGTGCGTACAAGGGGTTTAACGCGAAGGGCTTTCGGCTCGTGGCGATTTTCGATGCCGACTCCACTAAAACGGGTCGCAAGCTCGGACCGTTTACGATTCAACCGATCAGCGAGATGGTCCAGACCGTCAAAAAGGAACAGATTCGCCTGGCGATGATCGCCGTACCCGCCGACAATGCCCAGGGCGTGGTCGATCAGTTAGTGGAAGCCGGAGTGAAGGGGATTCTGAATTTCGCTCCAACCTCCGTCACGGTTCCTCCACACATTGCGTTAAACGCGGTGGATCTGTCGGTGCAATTGGAACAGCTTTCGTTTCAGGTCAATTTCACTCCGGCGGGATGATTCACATAGCCGAAAAAAAGACCCCTCACCCTAACTCTCCCTTGGAATACGCCTTGTCGCATTATCGGGGGGAAGGGACTGATAGCCAACGCTGGGTATCACCGAAGCCATTCATCGATATGCTTGCGGACGAACGCATCGTCATTCATAGCAGGATACGCGGCGTAGATTCGGTCGATCTCTTGTTGCTGACCCGGGCTTAGTGTTTCATCGAGGTCAAGGCACCAAATTCCTTCGAGCAGTCCCTGACGGCGCAAGACTTCATGAAGCCCGGCGATGCATCCCCCAAAACCATTGGCGGCATCAAAGAATGCGGCATTGCAGTCGGTCACGGCGATGCTTTTCGCCATGAGTTCCGTTGAAGCTCCGCGCGAAATCTGGCATTCATGAAGAAGCTCGACGGCTTTTTGAGTCCAGACCGACCAATGCCCGAGCAATCCACCGACGATCCGCCTTTCAACGTTATTTCCATTCACGGTGAATCGAAACGGTGTGATCAGATCGGCAACGATGTTGTCATCATTCCCAGTATAGAGCGCGATATCTTCGCGCCCAGATTCCACTACCGCTCGTACAACGTCGATTGTCTGATAGCGGTTGAACGGCGCGATTTTGATCGCCAGAACGTTATCGATCTCGCAGAATCGCCGCCAAAAGGCGTATGATAGAATGCGACCTCCGACTGCCGGTTGCAGGTAAAAACCAATCACGGGGATGACCTGCCCCACCGCTTTACAATGGGCCAGCAGATCAACTTCGTCGGCATCTCTCAGGGCGGCTAGACTGAGCAGGCCGACGTGGAATTTTAAGTCATTGGCGAGAGCGGCTTCACCCATCGCTTGTGGCGTCTTGCCGCAAATCCCACAGACGCGAAACAATCGGTTTTGCCGACCGACATCGGCGCGGTCAAACTCTTCCCTGGCAATTTCCAATAAGGGTTGGAAGAGTCCGATCGCCGGATCGCGAATGGCGAATTGAGTCGTATGCACCCCGACCGCAATGCCACCCGCGTTGGCGGCGGCATAGTATCGGAAGAGCGCCCGCTGGCGACGTTCATCAAGTTGCCGCCGCGCATTCAGTGCGAGCGGGCTGGCGGGAATGGCAATCCCCCGACGAACGTTCAAAGAAATCTCGGGGTTTAATTTCATGAGAAACCGCCACCGCACTGACCCGGGATAAAGTTAGAATCTTCCGTCTCTCGTTTGGAAATGCGTCGGTTTACCCAAATCTTCTCCACCACGCATGACCCAGTCTGCGGCCCAGCGCATCATCGTTTCAGCGGTGACTTGCGGGCTGCCATAAAGCTGGTGGCCCATTTTCCCATCATTCAAAAGCGCATCGGTTGATTCTTCACCCATAAATTGGACATCCCGATCCATCCATCTGCCGAATTGCGTCGCGATATTCCGAACGCTCAGTAATTCAGGACCAGCCACATTTAGAATGAATGGTGGGGTCGATGCGTGCTCGACCGCACGAAGCGACATTTCAGAAGCCTCGGCCTGCCAGATCACGTTGACATGTCCCATGGAGACATCGACCGGTTGCCGACTCCACACACGCTTGGCCAGATCGATCAGCACGCCATATCGCATGTCAATCGCATAGTTCAATCGAATGATCGACGTCGGAATTTGAAGGGTACGGCTGAAATGATCGAACATTCGCTCGCGACCCACGCAACTCCAGGCGTAACCCCCAAGCGGATTCAGAGGTGAGGTTTCTCGGCTACCACCTCCAATCACAGGTGTAAGTCCGTAAACATTCCCCGTGGAAAACGCGACGATGCGGCTGTCGCGATACCGTTCACAAATCAGACCCGGCAGCCAACAATTCATGGCCCATGTCATCGATTCATGGCCCTTGCCCCCGAATTTCATTCCGGCCAAGTAGATTACATTGGGAGCATCGGGCAACTGAGCAAGCTGGGCACGATCAAGCAGATCCACCACAATGGGTTCGATTCCGTGGGATCGCAATTGCGCAGGTAAAAGAGGGGATGAAAATCGAGAAGCGCCGAAAATCTTCCGATTGTCACCCGACGCGATGGCGGCGCGCTTAGCCATCCTTGCCAGGGTCGGCCCCATCTTTCCACCGACCCCGAGGACAATCACATCGCCCTGCACTTTTTGCAGTGTCTCGATCAGGCCCGCAGAAGGCCGACTCAGGAGTTCATCGAGTTCATCAACGGATTGAATTGAGTGCATGAAAGATGCCCTTGAAATGCGTATGCTGCGAGTGCTTTGTCGCGCTTTAAAAGTAGCGTTACACTAGGT
>JBBRMF010000091.1:0-17784 GCA_038230975.1 Tepidisphaerales bacterium | reverse complement strand
CGCGATCGTTTTTCGCATGGCCCTGTCGTCTAGAGGCCTAGGACACGGCCCTTTCAAGGCCGCGACACGGGTTCGAATCCCGTCAGGGTCATATGACCGTGCTGCACCGGTATGTGCTGCTGCAAATCCCCCGGCAATCGCCGGGGGATTTTGCGTTTCTGTTTTACAGAATCGATAACGTTGTCGATCATATTTCAGCAGACCGTCGCCTAAAATAGTCTGCTAGGGAGCGGGAGAAAACGGGCACGCTGGAACTGTCACCCACCCTCGCGCCGCTACTCAAGAACCGTTTCATTTTGCAAATTCCAGATACTCCGGATAAAAAGACGCGCAGTTTCGCCAGATACACCAGCTTCTCGCGTTTGGTTTGGGTCTCATAACCCAACAAATGGGAATATAGGAAGAATATTCTAATGATTCCGAATGATCCGGGCGATTTGAGTGGTGCGACTAACTCCTTTGATCCCAGAGTTTCGAAGGAGTGAATTGACGATGGCGATTGGATTTAGGTTGATAAACCCAGATTACGACGTACATTGACACGGGCATTCAAACTCTGAAGAAGCACCAGCAGTTTACCCTCTGAAAGGAGCGCTCCCTTGCGACTCGGGGCCATTAAATCGTCGTTACGCAAACCGGTTATCGGTGCCTTGATTCTAGCGTTTGGTGGCCTCAATGGCTGTCAGAACGCAGGCCCTGAAGACTCGTTTGGAAAAAGTTTTCTGAATCCGGGTGAAATGATGCGTTTGACGCATAACCAGATTCCCTTGCCGATTCTGGACAAGCTGAGCGGGCTTGACGAACCGAGCGAGGATTTTGCCTTGGCGCGAAACGTCATTGCCGAAGACCTGAAGGTGGATTCGGCAGACTACTTGATTGGTCGGAACGATCTCCTGAGCGTTTCGCTGACGGATGTCACGCCGGGCGTGGAGACGGTCAAGACCACCCGCGTGAGCGAAAGCGGGAATATCAGCTTGCCGTTGATTGGACAGGTACCGGCGGCAGGATTCACCGAACACCAGCTAGATCAGGCCATTGCGCAGAAATACCAAGACGCTGGCATCGTCAAAAATGCCCAGGTCTCTGTGACCGTTATCGAAGCTCGCCAGCGAACTTTTCAGATCCGTGGTGCGGTTCAGCGGGCCGGTCAGTACGCCATCATTCAGAGCGATTTCCGTGTGCTGGATGCGCTCGTGCTTGCGGGCGATCCGGTTGTACCGAATATTGAGTATCTGTATGTGATTCGCCCGAATCCCGCGAATCGAAATCCTGCGACGCAACCCACCACCGCGCCGTCCGTCACTCCGATCAAACCCGCGCCCGGTGGACCGGGGTTGCTTGAACCGAAACCGAAGGTTGAACGCGGTTTGAATCCTGCCGAGAAGACAGAGGGCGCACCCGCGACTCCGAAGCCCGCCGGAACTGGAACGCTGGAAAATGCGACCAAAGGTACCGGCGACGAGAAGCCACCGACCGTGTTTGTGAACGGTGCGCAACCACTTGATGCCAAGTCAGATAAGTCCGCAACAACGGCCCCGGTTGCAGATGCAACCAAGGACACCTCAAAGAACTTTGAGTTCAACGCTCCGTTGCCGGATGATCAGTCGACCATCATCAAAGTGCCGTTACGTCTGCTTCTGAACGGCGATTTGAAGTACAATGTCGTGATTAAGCCGCAGGATACGGTAACCCTCCCGGTGCCTGAGTCCGGTGAGTTTTACATGGGCGGGCATGTGGCTCGCGTCGGTGTATATAGCTTGACGGGTCGTCAGATCACCCTCAAACAGGCGATTATTTCAGCAGGAATGCTGGATGAAATCGCGATCCCGGAGCGCACGGACATCATCCGCCGCATTGGCCGTGATCGTGAAGTGTTCGTCCGAGTGAACCTGGTAAAGGTGTTTGAAGGCAAACAACCCGATATCTTCCTGAAGCCGTACGATATTGTTCAAGTGGGTACGAATGCCCTGGCACCGTTCTTCGCCGCCGTGCGAAATGGGTTCCGAATCACCTATGGGTTCGGCTTCCTGTACGACCGCAACTTCTACCTGGATCCAAGCCAGCAGAACGCCGGCAGTCGAACCCGGTAGTCCGAAGAAAAGCCTCATCAGTTCATTACAACGGCGGATCGGGAGCAAATTGTTTCCGATCCGCCTGTTTTTTTAGTCAAGGTAATGGGAAACGCTGATTTTCCGCGGATGGATCGATTCGACTTACGTCCTATAATGAAAACGGTAAAGATCGGGTTCAGGCGACATTTGTCTCGTTAAAATCCTTTGCTTTGGGGGGATTCATATGCTAATGTCATTCCTTCACCTCATCTGGAAGGTGACCCGGGAATGAACACTTTTGCAAGTGCATGAGACGAATTGCGTCCAGTGCAAGGATAATTGCGAGTGGCTACCGGGTGACACCTTTTTTTCAAAAATCCTCGGCAACCTGTAAGAACAGCGCGATAGATCCCCACGTAAAGAATTGTTCTCGATTCATTACTGCACTGACTGTGAAGGTTGATAAAGTTATCGGCATTGGGTGGAATCTCACCCAAGACGGCTTAATTAGCTGCCGATATGAATAATGAGTGAAGGCCGCTCAGCCGTAATTTTAATCCGGCTTGTCCCGCGTTTGCGGGTTGAAGTTCATTGCTAGCACCGATTTCAGCGAGTGAAGGCTTATGACGCAGGACGCCACTGTCGACTATCGCAATCCGATGCACGCCGTCGAAAATGACGTCGAGCCGACTTTTCAAGGTCTCAGCGTTGCTGCGTGGCTCAAGATCGCGATCGTTTCGGCGCTGATGATCGCGACATTCCGATTCAATCTTCTACGCCTCTGGCTGAAGACCAACCCGTTTAGTGGTGAACCGAACTGGCGTCACGCGATTTGTGTGCCATTGATCGGGTTCTACTATCTATTCGTTCATCGCGACGAGCTTCTTGAAACCAAGGCATACACGGCGTGGAGCGGGCTTGGGATTCTGATCTTCGGCATTCTGCTATTTGCCTACGGCATCTATCCGGGGCAAAACGACTTCGTCAAAGATTTCGGAATGGTCGTCGCGCTGTTTGGCGTTGTCGCCTTGCTGTGCGGCTGGCGCGTCATGAAAATCGCGTGGTTTCCCATTGTGTTTCTCATCTGCGCCATCCCATGGCCGGAACTCGTTTATAGCTACATCGCGTCGCCTTTGCAGCGATTGGCCGCGAGCGTCGCGGTGGGTGTTCTGCGCGCGTTGAACGTCACGGCGTTCAATGCCGGGACTAAAATCATCATTAACGCCAAGGGTAATGTCTGGCGAACATTGAACGTCGCGGAAGCCTGCGCGGGGTTGCGCTCGCTGATGACATTTATCTCCGTGGCGGCGGCGATCGCGTTTTTGTCGGCCCGGCCGCTATGGCAGAAAATCATCGTGACGTTCATGGCCATCCCGATTGCCATTTTCTGTAACGTGATGCGGGTGTCCGGTCAGGGAATACTCGACCACTATTGGAGCCAGGAACTCTCCGAAGGGTTCGCTCACCAATTCGTCGGGATCGTCATGCTCGTGCCCGGGTTCTTCATGATCTTGTTCGTGGGGTGGTTGCTCGACGTCGTGTTCATTGAAGTGGTGGATGAGCGAGAGCTTCGAAAGAACCGCGCGCCAATCAAACCGGCCACCAAGCCGATGGAAGCGATTCCCGCAAAAATGGCGCGTCTTGAGAACCTGCCAAAGCCTGCAATTTCTGCATCGACGGCTGAAGTGGGGATTACCGGAACTACAACTTCTATTTTGCAGCCTCTCGCAAAAACAACTTCACTTCCTACGACGGCGACAGCAAGGCCAACCCTGACGCCTGCTCCAAAACCACCGGCTGCGCTGGTTTCGAGGCCCGTTGCGCCTCCACTCAAAGCGGTTCCCGCTTCAAAACTGGCCGTGCCGACCCCCTCAAATCAATTGCCGAAGACGACATCTCCCGCAGTTGCGGCTGTTTCGGTGGCAACTCCAAAACCCGTGGCTCTGCCCCCGAACGGACCCGCGATCGCCGCAAAACCCGTGTTGAAATCACCGGCCGTGAAACCACCCAGTCCCGCCGCTGCAGGCGCTCCGGTGACTGCGGCGATACCGGTGAAGCGGCCGGCCGCCATTGTGCCGCCAACAACCGGTCCGAAACCGCAATCGCCCGGAACACCCAGCATCAAGCCATCTGCGACCTCGGTTGCGCCGGTTCGACTGGCGGCAACTGCAAAGCCGGCGATTGCTCCCGTTGCATCCGCAACTGTCAGCAAACCCTTCGTCTCTGCACCCACTACTCCTGAAACGCCGGAGGTCAAATGAGTGTGATCCTTGATGCCACAAAACGGTTGGCTCGCCAGCCGAGTTTTCTGGTTGCTTTCATCGTGTTGCTGTTGGCCGCGGTGGGGCTGAACGGTGCCACGCAGTTCATGCAGCTTCACTTTAAGAAACTGCCTGTTGCGATGGCTCGCTCTTTTGACAACATTCCGCTGACTCTCGGTTCCTGGGTCTCCGTTTCCAAAGATCAATTGGCGGATGACATCCAGCAGGAACTCGGCACGGATCAGTATGTGATGCGGTTTTACATCAATACCGCGGTCGTCCAGAAAGCGGATGTGGACGCGTTCAACGGCAAAGACAGCCACGAGCGATTAAAACTGCTCTCGGGATTGCGCGACAAATATAAAGGTCAGTTGGATCGCGCGATCATTAGCTTCGCGGTGACGTATTATACCGGGAAGGCCGATACTGTGGCCCACATTCCCGAACGCTGTTATACCGCCGACGGTTATGAGCCCACTGAATTCATTATCGAAAAATGGAATCTGGGAACCCGGCAGAACCCGGATCGAAAACTCGATGTTCGATATATCAGTTTTGAAGATCAGGCGGGCACTTCCAAGGTAAAGCGGAATGTGGCGTACTTTTTCCACTCGAACGGTTCCTACATGAGCGATCCAACAGCAGTCCGAATCGCGCTGCAGAATCTATGGGAAAAATATGGCTATTACGCCAAGGTGGAAGTCATGATTCAGGACGATGATCGTAAAAAATCGGGCGAGGCGATGAAAGAGTTTCTCACTGCCGCGCTGCCGGAAATCGAAAAATGTTTTCCGGATTGGTCCAAGCTTCCACGCAAGTGATGCAACGAAAATATCGCAATGATAGAGACAGTGAGCAGGGTTTTGGTTCGGAACGATAACTTTTGAATGAATCGAAGGTCTCTTTGCGGAGCCTTCGCACAGGTGGTCGAATGTCACAGCGTCGCGTAAATGTCAAAGCCGTCGGGGTGATACTGGTGGTCATCATTGGGCTCATGGGCTCTTTGGTGGGTGCCAAACTTTTCCTTTTCAAGAAAGACCCCAAGAAATACATTTCGCTCGCGGAGGCGGATTTCAAAGCGGGTCGGCTGATCGATGCCGAATCCAATTACAAGATCGCTGTTGACGCTGACCAGAAGAACCTCGACGTCCGCGTCAAATACGGGGACGTGCTCCATGAGTTGGCCAAAACCGATGAAACCTTCGCGGGTCGCGATCGCGCGGTGTGGGATGGTGTGCTCACCGCCAACCCAACGCAGCGCGAAGCGCTGGAGCGCATGCTGCGATCGGAAATTGAGATCGTCGAATTCTATTCAGATCCTCGAGCGTTTCAGCGATTGCAGGACATTGCCAAGAAGATTGACGCCTTGAAGGCCGATGGGAAAGACCCTCAGGAAGCAGACAAGATCGCGTTGCTCAAAACCCGCGCCCGGCCGTATTCCTCCATTGCAATCATCGCCGGTTGGATGGCTGATATCGTCACCCCGCCCGGACTCATTGACAAAAGCACGGAAGATCTAACCCGGCTCCTGGATATCGAGAAGAAGCAAGCGATTCAGTTGAAGAATGATCTTGTCGTTGAAACTGCCAAAGCCGCGCAGATCGCTGATCCCGCTAAAAAAGAAGAAGCTGTTAAAGCGATTGAGAAACGAGAAATTGAAGGGCGTATCAATCCTGATATTCCGTACTATCTGGGTAGCGCGTACGTGCGGAAGGCTCGTGAACTTCGAACTCTGCCGGACGTCAAAGGGGCAAAAGATTTGGAGAAGCAGGCTCACGACGTGCTGATTGAAGTTTCTTTCATTCAACCGAAAAATGCTGCTTTGTCTCTTCGATTCTACCAGGTGCTTCGCGCCGTCAGCGATGCTCTGGGGGACTCGCCGGATGACGAAAACAAGGCCGACAAACAGGAATACGTCAAGCAGATGGGCGATCTGTTGAATGACGCCTCGAAAAGCGTTTCCAAAGATGATCCGGCTTGTACCGAAGTTTTCGTAAACTACGCACAATTTCTCCTGAGGAATAAGAAGGCGAAGGATGCGGAGGACGTTCTTCGTGACCTCATTGTCAAACGTCCGGATGACCAGAGCGCCCGCCTGGCGTTGGGAGCCCTGATTCATGGAAATTCCAAAACGCGCGATGAGGCAATCGAACTGCTCAAAAAGCCGGTGACCGATCCAGGGGGTGAGGCCGTCTTAACTTTCAGTTCCAAGATTTTGCTGGAAAGACAGACTTTTGTGGACCTCACCAACTACCTGATCGAAGCGCACTCCGCGACGACGGATGTGGCCAAACGCGCCTCGCTCGAAAAAGATATCAACGAAACTTACCAGAAGCTGGTCGAACGGGCCGGCGTCGTTCCGGTGACCTTAAATCTCAAGGGAAAGATTTCATTGATGAAAGGTGGGCAAAAGGGCGCGATCGAAGCTATTCCTGACTTGGAACGTGCGAGGGAACTGTGGAAACAGACCCACGTGGGTCGAAATGATCACTACTGGGAAGTGGAATTTCTGCTGGCCACCGCCTATGTCGACAGCAACCAGACCGGACTGGCAAAAGTACGTCTGTGGGATATCGTCACAGGCGTACCCAGTTTCATTCCTGCCCGCGTCATGCTGATTCGGTTGCTCATCAACAATCGTGATGGTGATATGGCTCGCGAGCAGCTTCGCGATTTCAAAAGGGCGTTTCCCAGCGATCCCAATATTCCGAAGTTGGAGATGGCGCTTTATCTGATCGAACCTACCACCATGTCGCCGGCTGAAATTGCCAAGGTCATCGAGACCATGCCGGAATCGACCAATGAGGAGATTCGTCGAAAAATTCCGATGTACCTCGCAGGTGGAAAAATCGACGATGCGATTCGTCTGTTTGAAGTCATTCGCTCCAAATCCCCTGCCGATGTGGACACGGTCCGCACGCTCGCGCAAATCTACATGAGCCAGCAGAAAAAAGATCTGGCTGTTAAGGTGGCTGACGAAGCGCTGGCAAAAGATCCGGAGAATATTTCACTGAAAATCGTCCGGGCCCAAATCGACAAAGACCAAAGCAAGATTGTAGAGCTGACCAACAAGGCGATCGAAGCCATCAAGGAACCGTTAGACCGCGAGTTGAAGTTCTACGAATTCTATTCGAGTCAAAACAATCGTATCGAGGCGATGAAGCATCTGGACCTCGCGGAGAAAGCCGACCCGGAAAATGGTCGCATCATGGACCTTCGATTCGGGTTTGCGCTGCTTGATCGCAAATTTGATGTCGCGGCAAGCTACGTGAATCGCCTGGCGCTAAAGGACTACGATGAAGCCAACGGTCTGATTTACAAGTATCGCCTGGCGATGGTTCGTGGAAATCTGAAAGAGGCAGAAGATTTTGCCCGCGAACTGGTCAAAACGCGCGAGCAGTTTGCGCGAAGCTGGATATGCCTCGGTGATGTTCTCAAGGAAGAGCATCAGTTTGATGACGCCGCGAGCAAATACCAGATGGCTCTGCAAAAGCAGAGTGAGAATCTGGAGGCCTATCGGGGTTTGATCGAATGCAACTACCAACTCAAGAAACCGGAAGAAGCCAAGCGGCTCATTGAGTCCGGTTTGAAGGTCAACCCGAGCGACAGTTGGCTGGCCGAACAGAAAATCGCGTGGGAATTGAATTACGGTGATCCGACCAAAGCCTTGTCGTCGCGTCAGGACTCAGCACAGCGAAATCCAGAGTCGCTTGGTGCACAGTTGGCTTACGGTGCCGCGCAATGGCAAGTTGCGCAGCACCTGGAGTTGAAGAGCAAGCCCGCCGACGCCAAGGTATTTGCGGCCAAGTCCCGTGATACATTCACCAACATCATCACCAAGTGGCCTGACGACCGATTCGCCTACGCCTATCTGGCGGATATCGCCACCTATTCAAGCGATTTTGTCGCCGGTGAAAAAGCCTTAAAAACGTTCGCCGAACGTGACAAATGGAAAGACACTGTCGATCCCAGCATGTTGCTGGCGGAATATTACTACCGTTTCGGCAAGGCTGATCTTGCAGAAACCAACTATGACTTCGTTGTCGACCGTCTGAAAGGCAAGACCGACGCGGTCTCCATAGACAACATCCGAAAGGCGTCTTCGTTCTACATGTCCTCGCGCAAGTACGATAAGGCATTCAAGACGCTGCAGCCATACGCATCCGATCGCAAAGTGATGCAGCAGATGCTCGAGATTCTGTTGGCCGACAACAAGCTGACCGAAGCCGAGCAGTTGCTCGATAAGCAATTGCAGGCCAACCCCAAAGATTCGCAGTTGATGTCAACCAAGGGCTTTGTGCTTCTCCAGGAGAAGAAAATCCCCGAAGCCCTTGCCGTTCTGAATGCGGCATTGGTTGAGAATCCCAAAAACCAGACCGCTCTTTACTATCGTGGCATGATCGAATTGCGTAAGGGCCCGGAGTCGATCGAAGATGCGATCAAGGATTTGACGGCCGCCCGCGATACAACGAATGATCCCAACTCACAGCAGAGTGTCACGACCCAACTTCAAACCCGCATGGGATTGGCTGAAGCACTGCGAGCCCATGGACAGGTCGATGATGCCATTCAGGAAATCAACCAGTGTCTGACCTTGCAGCCGACCAACAAAGAAATCCGCATCAAGTTAATCGAAATGCTGAGTGGATTGGTCACACCGAGTTGGGGTGAAGTGGATCGGCTGCTGGCCGATGCCCAGAAAATGAAGGAATTTGAGAAAGATCCGGATTGGCCGCGCCTTCGTTCAAACACCTTGATCGCACGCAATCAGCCGGAAAAAGCGTTGGATGCGATTCGCGAGGCAATTCGCCTGTCAAAAGGTCAGCCACAGCAAACCGTGCCGCTGATGCATGACTATTTGAATATTCTGGCCCGCTTGAATAAGTATGCGGAGTTGCTGTCTGAATGTAATGAATTGCTGAAGAACCCTGAATTGGCGCAAAGTGCCTGGTGGGTTTACCACATGCGCGCCACTGCGTATGCGAAACTGGGCAACAACAAATCCGCGGCGATGTCGGACTTCGACAAAGCGCTCGAAATCAGCGGTCGCGTTCGCACCGATGATGCCACTGTGCTGATTATCCAGACGATCGCAGAGACGATCGGTCTGGAAGAAGCCATTGCGCGTTGCGAACGCGAAGCAAGCGACGGCAATACGCACTGGCGCGTCATCCTCACTTACCTGTATTTTTCCAAGAAGGATTACGTCAACGCCGAGGCGACCATTGAGGGAGTCCTGGCGAACGCCGCCAAGCTGACTCCGGCGGAAAAAGAAACGGCCTACGGTGTGGCTGGGTCCGTCTATATGCTCACGGGCGAATACATCAAGGCCGAATCTTCCTACTCGAAGTTGCTGGGAATCAACCCCGAAGACACGGTTGCGTTGAACAATCTTGCCTGTATCTGGGCTGAATACCTTGATAAGCCGGACACGACCAAGGCGTTGGTCTACAGTCACAAGGCCATGGATGTCATGCAGAAGCGTGGCTTCCCGGATCCTAACATCATGGACACACACGGCTGGGTTCTGACAAGCAACAACCAGGTGGATGAAGGCATTATCTACATTCAGGCAGCGCTGGATCGTCGGCAGATGATGGAAGCGTATTACCATCTCGGTGTGGCACTCCTTAAGAAAAATCTGATTCCCGAAGCCCAGCAGCAACTGGACCGCGCCCACAGGATGTTGGAAGACCGCAAGAACAAAGGTCAACCGATTGATGCCAAGCTGGAAACTCGCTTGAATGAATCGTTGGCAAAAGCCAAGCAGTTGATGAACGCTCCGCCGGCGACCGCACCGGTTTCTTCTGGAACCGGAGACGTGGCCAAGCCGTAGAGTTTTAAAAATAGAGACGCGGTTTACGCGTTTAGAGTTGTCGGACCTTGATGAACAGCGAATCAGGTTCTTGCGACGAAAAAGACTCGGAATAGCGTGTGCATTTAGAATTGCTGATGAAGGTTGACCGGATTAACGGTCCTTGCTGCTGAGTGAATCCGAATCAGTCGATTTATGCTTGAGACCGATCGTAAAGAGTGGTAGAGGAGTAGATCTATGACGACGTTACCGCAAACGACCGCGATTCGGCTTCCCCGTCCCTCAGGGCAAATGCAACTGTCCCCAGGCGCGGGTGGTGTGCCTGCGCTAGGTACGGCTGCTGGAGCAGGTTCCGCAGCCATGTCGGGGGGTGATATATTGCGTGTCCTGCGCAATAACATCTGGCTGATCCTGTTTATGCTGGCCTTCTCCGCAGGCGCCGGATATCTCGCCAACGAGTTCCTGGCCAAGAAGTATCCGCACTTCACCACCCCGGGCTATATCTCGGTTCAGCCCAATACGGTGGATCCGTTGCTCCGCAAGACGAATGACGTCGGCGACCCGGCAACCATCACCCTTGAACAAAAAACGCAGGCCGCGCTCTTGCGGTCTGACGCGCTGCTAACCAAGGTTCTTCAAAACGAAAGCAGCGAGACGCGAAAGACCACCTGGTTCAAAAAATTCAACAACAGCATCCCGCTGGCAAAGGAAGACTTCCTCGACAACTACAATGTGACACCAATTACGGATACTCGACTCGTCAAGATCGAGTTTACGAGTGCTGTTCCCCGCGATTGTCAGACCATCGTGAAGGAAATCGGTTCGCTACATATCGCCGACGAACAAGAGCGTATCTTTCTCCAGGGCCAGCAACAGAGCCAACAGCTCAACGCGCTTCGCTCGAAGTATCGTTCGCAATATCAGGAAGTCGATAACCGGTTGCTCAGTCTTCGCACGAAAGTGAACAATCAAGGCGGGCAGGTCATCACCAAGATGAGCATGAAGGAAAGCGAGCTTGAAAAGCTGCGAACCGACCAAAGCAAAATTGAAATTGAGTTCCGCAGTGCGAAGTCGCAATTGGATTCGGTGAAGAGGAATCTGGATATCGGCGTCGATCCGACGTACGTCGAAGCGCAAGTCGATAATAACTCCATGGTGCAGCAGTATAAGATGCGATATGAGAACTCCAGGCTGCAGTTCGAGGGATCGCGCGACAAATGGGGGGAAGGCCATCCGATCTATCAACAGCTCCAAAAGGCGGCCGAGCGCGACAAACAAAAGGCCGAAGAGTACGAAGCGGAAATGCGAACCAAAGCGCGCTCTTCAATGATCGAGCAGTTAACGCAAAACATGAATGGCATGCAGACGAATCTGGACCAACTGGCTAAGCAGATTGTGGACGTCTCCGAGGCGCTCGGCGATGTGACCAACCAGATGGTGCGTTACTTTGCCCTCGAATCCGAACAGAAGGGCTACAGCGATTTGCTGAAGCAAGTCGAACGTCAGTTGGACATTCTGGAAACCGAGCAGAATCAAAAGCTGTCCGGCAAGGTTCAGTGGTCCAACATGCCGGAAGTTCCATTGAATCGAAGCTTCCCACAGTTGAAGTACACGATGCCGATTTCCCTGATGATCGGTCTGATGATCGCTTTGGGCATCGCATTCCTGCGTGAAATGACTGACACGACCATCCGCTCGCCGCGCGATATTCAACGCGTCGGTCAGATGACGTTGCTCGGTATGATCGGCGACGAAACGCAGGATCCACAGGCCGCCGGCGCCCGCCTGCCTCTGGTGATCTTCGACGCACCGCATTCGATGACTGCCGAGCAGCTTCGACAGGTTCGTACGCGGCTGCAACATGCCGCCTCGCTCGATACCACCCGCAGTATCATGGTCACCAGCCCGAGCCCCGGCGACGGCAAGACCACCATCTGCTGCAACCTGGCCGCCGGCCTTGCGCTCAACGGCCGCCGGATCCTGCTCGTCGACGGAAACTTCCGCCGCCCGGAAATTCACAAGGTTTTCGCGCTGGCCAACGAACAAGGCTTCAGCGACGTGCTCAACGGTGCGGTCACGTTCGACGAAGTGGTGCAGGAAACCCAGGTGCCGAACCTCGCGGTCATGACCAGCGGCCCCAAGCCGATCAACTCCACCGAAATGTTCGAAAGCCAGTTGCTGATCGATTTCATCGAGCGAGCCCTCGAAGAATTCGACCATGTCATTTTCGACACCGGCCCGATGATGGTCGTCAGCGAATCGCAGGCCATGGCCCCGAAGGTCGATGGCGTCATCACCGTGGTTCGCGCTCGCACGAACAGTCGTGGTTTGCTGACCCGAATGCGTGAAGCACTCAAGGCCGTCAAAGCCGAACACCTCGGTGTCGTGCTCAACGGTGTTCGTGCCCAGGGCGGCGGTTACTACGGCAGCAGCATCAAGACGTACTACGAATATCACAACGGATAATTGAAAGTACCCTCTCAGGATAAAAAAGCGGAGCGCCGTCAAAAAAACGGCGCTCTGCTTTTTTTCTATTTAACCGTGCGCGATGACGCGTCTGGAAATGTAGGTTCCGCTGTTCGGAACATCTTTTTATGGCTCGCGATTCTTGTTCCGCACAGCGGAACCTACTACAGTGATTTTCCTGATATGCCCAAGCGTCGACCGTTCAATGCTCCCGCGCCCGTCATCGCCATCGTGAATTGGCTTATTCCCGGGTCGGGCTACCTCATGCTCGGGCAGGTTGCCCGTGGCCTGACGATCGGGTTTACGATTCTCATCCTGTTCACTCTGGGGATTCTTATCGGTGGGATTCACGTGGTCGATCCGCCGAATCTATCGGCACTGAAAGGCAACGTCGTTCGCACGATACTCGAAAAACCCTGGTATATCGGGCAGTTCATGAGCGGGGCGATTGGGTTGATCAGCGGATGGATCGGCCCGATGCAGCCCGCCTCTCATGCCCGGGCGAATGATATCGGCACTCTATACACGGCCGTTGCGGGCATGCTTAATCTGCTGGCGACCATCGACTCTTCCTATCGCACCACGCTGGAAGATCCTTACGAACCTTCGGCGACTGAGGGGCCATGATCTTTCTGGCCTACACTCCGTTTGTACAACCGCTCCCGCTCTGGGGACACTTCGCGCAAATCGCCTGGGTGCTCCCGATCTGCGCAGCCTTATCAATCGTGTATAAATCGATTCGATGCCACCGCATGAGCAGCGTGCCGCGCGAAGCCGCCGTCATTTTTGCGACGATCATCGGCGGGATGGTTCTAGCCGCCGTCGTGCTTGCAATGCTGGTAAAATTTCTGATCTAACGGCAAAAGAAAGAACGCCCAGGGAACTTGTTCCCACGGAACTCTCTCAACGACAATCGTACCCTCGTCAGCTCGTCTTTCGGAATCGCTTCGGCATCAATTGCTCCATCACACCGATTCCCATCGCGATGCAAAGTCCAAGATAAACAGCGGCACCGAGGCTCATCTGTACCATCAACTGAATCATCCAGATCGTTCTGCTCTCGCCATGTGGATAGAACGGCAATGATTGAATTGCCCAGCAGCACAGCCCCATCACCAGCGCGGCCACCACCATTTTTCCGGCACTAACCGCACTCTTTGAGAGTTGCAATCCCCCGATACGGCGATCCAATATGTAAAGCATGACCACGCCTTGAACCGCAAAGCTCACCGCCGTCCCGATCGCCATGCCGGCCTCGCCAATCCCCGGCACCCACACCAACGGCAATTCCACGGCCAGATTAATGACGATATTCACAACGGACATGATCAACGGCGTTCGTGTATCGTGCAGCGCGTAGTACGCTCGATTGATAATCTGCAGCATGCTGAAGGCCCAGATCGCGGTCGCATAAAACAGCACGGATCGGGAGATCAGCTCGGCATCGTGCAGCGTCGTCATGCCATGCAGAAAAAGCAGTTTGACCGCAGGGCCCCGCACGATGATAAGTCCCACGCTTGCGGCAAATCCCTCGAACATCGTCGCTTCAATCCCGCCGCGCAACACCTTCTTAAATCCCGTGCGATCGCGATCGAGTGCATCGGCACTAAGTCCTGGAAAAATCGCGGTCGCCAGTGCGATCGCAAAAACACCCAGCGGAAATTGGTAAAGCACCTGCGCCCAATTCAACCGCGCCGTCGCCCCGACCTCCATCGGATACCGCACGGCATGCCCCATGAACTGAAACGTGCTCACCAGTTTGCCAGCAGAATCAAACCCTTTCGAGAGTAGTAGCGAAATCCCTTTATCCATCGCCACGGAAACTTGCAGCACGCTGGCCCCGATCGCTACCGGTGCGGACATTTTCAGCATCTGTCGGACGCGCGGCGTCCAAAAATGTCGTACCCACCGCAGATGAAATCCCACTCGCCGCAGCGATGGCAGCAATATCATTACCTGTAAAACACCGGCAATCAGCACAAATGCACACAACCAATACGCCAGCGAGGTTTGCTTGGCCTCTGTGTCAGGATCGTAAACGTTCGCACGGCCACCCGTATGCAGATGCAGCAGTTTCGCGCCGAGCACCAGCACTAGAATATGAATGCCATTCAAAAGCACCGGTGTAAAAGCGGGCATCCCGAATCGGCGATGAACCTGCAAAATCGAACTGAGAAATGCCGTCCCGCAAATCAGCAGCACATAAGGCAGCATGATGGCCGTGAACTTCAGCGTCAGCAGCCAATCCGCCCGCATGTCATGCCAGATGACGCAAGTCAACCAGATCGCAAGCTCACCGATAACCGTGATGATCAAGAGCATGACGCAAAGCAAATTGACGCTCGCCGCCGCAAAATCCGCTGAGGATTGCGCCGGGTTTGATGAACTTTGCTCGGCCGCATCTTCCCGAATCGCTTTGGTGTAAAGCGGGATGAACGCCGCGGACAGCGCGCCTTCACCGAACAGCTTCCGAAACAGATTGGGAATTGAAAACGCGACACTGAATGCGACCGAAACCATCCCCGCGCCAAAATATTGTGCCGATACGCTTTCCCGCGCCATCCCGAGGATTCGACTGAACAGCGTGATGCCCCCGATCAATTTCGCATGGGCGAGAAATGACTTGGCTGGCTTCTCAACTGTTGCGGTCCTTTCAGTTTCAGGCATCACTTTCCTTGCGTGGCATGGGCGTCTCGCCCGTGCTTTTTATTTCAGAAAACGCGGGCGAGACGCCCACGCCACCTAAGACTTCCCGGTGCCACCAAGTCGTGCCTTCAACCGTCTCGCGGCCCCTTCAACATCCTGACATCCCACAATCGCCGCCGTAATAGCCACTGCCCGAACCCCACACGCCAACACCGCGTCGATATTTTCTTCCGTAATCCCCGCGATCGCGATGGCAGGAATTGAAATACTCTTGGCGACGAGACTCGCATATTCCAATCCCGCAATAAATTCTCTTGGTTTCGTTCCGCTGCGAAATATCGGGCCCACGCCAATATAATCCGCGCCGTCTAATACCGCTTGTTTCGCCTGCTCGATGTGATGCGTGCTAACCCCAACGATTTTGGATACACCAATCAGTTTGCGAACATCGACCGCCGACAGGTCGCCTTGCCCGACATGCACACCATCGGCATCGCACAGCAACGCGATATCCGGCCGATCATTGATGATCGAAATCACGCCATGTCGCCGACAAAGTGCGACGAAACGTTTCGCGCGGCTGAGAAGTTCCCCGCCTTCCAACGATTTTTCGCGGAGCTGCAACACATCGGCCCCCCCGCGAATCGCCGCCTCGGCAGTGGTGTACCAATCCCCTTTGCACGCCGATTCGGTGATGAGCACATAGAGACTCACCTGTTTGAATATCCCGGCAGGGCGGAGAGTGAGCGCAAGGCGCTTTTCGATTTCGTAAAATCGATACCGTACCGATTCGACTTTGGAAGCGGCTTCGAGGGAGATTGTTTTGAGATATTCCTCGATCGCGCGAAGCGCCTCCCCAAGCCGCTTGCCGGCGGCAGTGACGACATCGTTCAGATTCTCCCGTTTGATATCAGAGAGCGTCTTCACCTCCGTGCCAACATCTCCCGGCGTGTCGCGATGCAAAATCGCTTCGCTCAAAATCTCGCGGGTTGCCGTCGTGAGATCATGTCGAATCGCCTTGAGTGATTCGCATAGCTCGCGGGAATCAAGCACGAACCGGGCATAGTCCTCCAGCACGCGCAGGCCTTCCCGGGCGCGGTTGGCGTTGGCGTCGATCAGTCGCATCACGGAACTATTCACGGGGAAACTCACGGTGGGCCGATTATAGGACCAGCGACTCCCAATGCTACGGCGCTCAATTTGCGATGAAGGAAGGATTCTTTCAGGGTCCGCATTGTTCTTGAGAAACTAATTGTGGCAGGGGCTTCCAGCCCGTGTTAATGGATCGGGATGTAATGAAAGGTTGTTCTCATGGGCGTTCCGCGCGGCATGAACTCGCGAAAACTTGCTTTTGAACTCGGGTTGAAAACGCTTGAATCGCGTAAAATCAAGCAAATACCATTTCCCTTGGCGAAATCGACCGGCCGAATATGCGCGATTCGTCCGAGCCTGTACAATCGCCGGGGTATGCCAGAAACAAATCAAATCGTCCAAGGTGATTGCATCAAGACCCTCAACGAAGGCCCGGAAGGATGGGTCGATCTCGTCTTTGCCGATCCACCTTTCAATATTGGGTATCTGTATCACGGATACGATGACGAGCGAAAGATGGAAGATTACCTGAAGTTCAGTGAAGACTGGATGCGCGCTGTCCATCGCGCCCTTAAGCCCACTGGCTCGTTCTATCTGGCGATCGGTGATGAATATGCCGCCGATCTAGCCGTCATCGCCCGGCGACAGATCGGCTTCAACATGCGGAACTGGATTATCTGGCATTACACCTTCGGCCAGCAAACCAAGCAAATGTTTGCCAAAAGCCACACGCATATTCTGTACTTCACCAAGAATAAAACAGGTTTCACTTTCAATCCCGATTCTGTCCGCGTCGCCAGCGCCCGCCAGACCACCTACGGCGACAAACGGGCCAACAGCAAGGGAAAGCTGCCTGATGACACCTGGCTGCTTCGCCCACCGGAAGCCGCACCTTTTGGCTATTTTGAATCCGACACCGACACTTGGAATTTCAGTCGCGTCTGCGGCACCTTCAAAGAACGCGAAGGCTGGCACGGCTGCCAAATGCCCATCGGCATTCTCAACCGCATCGTCAAGGCCAGCAGCAATCCCGGTGATATCGTGCTCGATCCATTCAACGGCAGTGGCACCACTACTGTGGCCGCCGCCATGCTCGATCGAAAATACGTCGGGATCGATCAATCCGAAGAATATGTCGGTTTCGCCCGCAAGCGTTTGGCGCATGCGATGGAACAGGTCATTCTTAAACCAAACGGCAGCGACCCGAAGCAAATGGAACTCGCCATTGCCCTGGCGACCGATCCCACGCGAGAATCAAAAGTGATGACGGCCACCGACGCGTTTGGTAGAAAGCGCGTCGCCCGACGCCGTGCCGCGCGGCCCGCGTAATCAGCCGCTTGAACGCTTCCGCGTATCCTTCATTTTTAGCGGCAGTGGCGGAGGGGGCCCGGTGTTTTACGGCCCCCGGGGAAAAGCGGGCGGAAGGGGCGCACCCGAAAAAATAAACAAGGGG
>JBBRMF010000090.1:0-18035 GCA_038230975.1 Tepidisphaerales bacterium | reverse complement strand
CATTTTCCCGTTGCCTCCCCCTGGTACTGGGGCGGTCGAATTATTTAGCCGGGTCGCTTGCGACCCGTGTCAGAGGGCTTCGATCAGCCGCCCTGCACGGTTTCCAAGCAAACCGACTAAATAAAGCGACAAACCCTACTCGCGGGGGAGGGTTAGGGTGGGGGGCGTTTTCACACCGGTCCGGGAAACCCATCCTTTGTGAATCGGCCATCGATGACGATCTTCGTTCCGTCGATTTCAATGAAACCACCGGGGCGTAGGTCGACGACCATATCCCAGTGGAGGCCGGATTGGTTGGTGTTGCCGCTTTCGGGATAGCCGGCACCGAGGGCGAAATGGCAGGTGCCACCGATTTTTTCGTCGAAGAGGGTGTTGCGGGTGTACTGCTGGATGTCGTAATTGGTGCCGATGGCGACTTCACCGAGGAAGCGGCTGCCGGCGTCCATGTCGAGCATGGAGATGAGGAAATCCTCGCCTTTGCTGGCGCTGGCGGCGACGACTTTGCCATTGCGGAAGGTGAGTTTGACATCCTGGACTTCGCGGCCGTGATGGACGGCGGGGAAGCTGAAGTTGATCTGGCCTTCGACGCTTTCGATGACCGGGCCGCTGAAGACTTCACCGTCGGGGAAGTTTTCGTGACCGTCGCAGTTGATCCAGGTTTTGCCCGCGAGGTTCATTCGGACATCGGTTCCGTTGGCGGCTTTGACGTGGTATTCGGTTTTACCGTTGAGGAAATCGACGAGGCGCTGTTGCCGTTCGCTGACGAGTTTCCAGGCGGCGACGGGATCGGGTTTATCGATCAACCCGGCGGCGAAGACGAAATCTTCGTACTCGGCTTCGCTCATTTCACCGTCTTGCGCGCAGGCCTGGGACGGATATTGCGTGCCAACCCAACGGAGCGAGCCCTCGGCGGCGCGCTTCATGAATAGATCCATGAGCGGTTTGCGGGCGGCCTGGGTGGTGCCGATTTTTTTGGGATCGCAGTTGGTTAAAGCCTTGGTGTTTTCCTCGGCCCAGATGCCGATGGAGCAATCGAGTTTTTCGTATTCGTACAAACCGATGGGATTGCAGAACTTCAATTGCTCATCGCTGGCTTTTTTGAGGAAGATCTCATTGAGTTCCTCCGGCACCATCCGCACGGCAGGGTGACCCCCGGCCTCGAGCACTTTTTCGTATAACGCCACAATCAATGGCTGCGAAACCGGCGGTCCGCTGATCCGCACGATCTGCCCTTTTTTCACACCGACGCTGTAATTGACCAGCACGCTGGCTAGTTTCTGCAAACGAGGATCACGCATGAAGGGGATTCTAAGCGTAGGAAGAGGGATGACAAGCGCGGGGAGTGGTGCTGGGCGTGGCCCAACTTCAGGACCCGCTCAAAATGCAACGCGGAGATGCGGAGACATCGGAGACAGACGGAGAAATTCGATTTCTAAATGCACTGGACTGTCAAACTCATCATCTGGCGGCAGCGTTATTCGCGGGGTTGGCTTTTCGGGACCGACTGTTTTCTTCCGAAGAAAGCACGGGCCAGACGAGATCTGCGGGCATTGTCCCCTCTCCTGGTACTGCGGGGGGAGGGATGGGTGGGGGCCTTTTTCGATAAATTGACATGGTTCAGCGGACTTCCCCCACCCCGACCCTCGCCCGGAGTACCGGGAGAGGGAGAAATCGGGCATAACGGAGCTATCACGCACCCGCAAATTGAGCAATTGATAAAATGTTGTAGTGATTGGCCCAGTGCCGGGGTATGATTGCAGCGGCAGGTCCGTCGTTTGCAAGCCCTTCATTTCACGCGATGCAGTCAGGAAAAGTTTATGCGCACCAGACAAAAAGCATTCACCCTTGTCGAGCTTCTTGTGGTGATCGGCATTATTGCGCTGCTGATTTCGATTCTGCTGCCGGCGCTATCCAAGGCGCGGAACCAGGCGGTGAAGGTGCAATGCGCGGCGCAGCTTCGGCAGTGGGGGATGGCGCTGGCGAATTACGCGGGCGAGAATAAGGGTACATTTCCCTACAACGGAGATGCGGTTGCGAAGTGGTGTCCGCGTGGGGGGCAGGATATCAGTTGGACCAGTTCCATCGTGCTGCAATTCGTCTCGGATTATCTGATCAAGAATAAATCGCTGGCAGATCTCAGTAAAAATAATGTGATGTTTTGCCCGCTGCAGATTTATCATCGCGATGCGACGATTGCTTATGATCCGAAGTTGGAGGATGGATTGCTGGGGTATTTTTATATGCCGCACCGGAATGCGAAATCCGGTGCGACTATTCTGGTTTACAATCCCGTGTCGAATCCTGATGGCGTGGGTTGGGTGGAAAAGAAGAAGTTTGCGCAGGTGTACAAGTTTGCCCCGATCATGTCGGACATGCTTCAATACGATGTATCGAGGGGTTGGAATTATTATTCGAGCCATGTTGGTAAGGCGACGACGCCGGAAGGGGGCAACTTTCTGTTCGAGGACGGACATGTGAAGTGGTACAACTTCGATCAGATCGAAGTGGGCGCGGCGGGCGGGGGATGGAAGTGCAATTATAAGGTGAGTTACAACTGGTGAGTTGAGCGTTACAGCACTTCGACAAAGGCCGTGGAAGTAACGGGTTCGGGGACAGGTTCACCTTGTTCCCGAAGCCCATCAATATGAAACTCGATGGCGTCGTGAAAATTGTTTTCGCATTCCTGGCGCGTGCGACCGGTAGAGGCACAGCCCGGAACATCAGGGGAATACGCCGAGAAACCTGTATTTGTCGGCTCGATGACGATCAGATACTTCATTTAAGACCTGACTGCAAATTGGGCGACATCGGACGATCTACGCATATATAAATGGAAAGGGCCTGAAGGACGCCGTTGACGATGACGAGTATTCCGCCCCTTGAAGGGAAACCTGAGAAGCCACTGAAAACGCGGCGAAATTTCATCTGCACTATCATACGCCTCAAATCAAATCGCAGGATGAGGATGCTCATTTTCCCCGTAGACGCACCGAAACCCCGACCCTTACTATCCAATAGTCTTAACTTTTGGAGATCTCGATGTCGTTGTTAAAACTCGCGGTGTATGGTGGATTGGGATATTTGGCCTATCAGATGTTTTTTGCGGAACTCGAACCCTCGGAACGGTCGCGGCGGCGTTCGGGGCAGCAGCGCGGGCAGAAATCGCGACCAGGGCAGCAGGTTTTCTCGCCAAGAGGCCCGCAGATGACCGGCGGTGGAGTGGGTCTGGATGTGTCCACAAAAGAGCGTGGCGGGGCGAGTACGACCCATCGCGTGGGACGCGGGGTGATCTAACCGGGAGTGAAAGCCGCTGGCCCGGCTTGAAGCACGGCGATCTTCCCGTATCCTGTCGACCTTGAAACGGTGACCCGATACGGAGCTTAATCATGCCGACTGCATCTCCTTGTGCCCTTGTGATTTTCGGTGCCAGCGGCGACCTCGCCAAGCGGAAACTCATCCCGGCCATTTACGAACTGGCTCGGGAGAAATTCCTGCCGGAGAAATTCGCGCTGGTGGGGTACGCGCGTTCGCCGATGAGCGATGACGAGTATCGTAAGGAATGTCGCGAGGCCGTGCAGCAGTTTGCGCGGACCAAGCCATTTGATGCGGCGGTGTGGGATCGCATCGAGAAAAATACGAGCTATGTCCAGGGAGACTACGGCTCTAATGATGATCATGCGAAATTGGCCGATCAACTGGCGAAGCTCGATCAATCGGTGGGAACGGGCGGCAATCGACTGTTCTATCTTTCGACGCCCCCCAACACGTTTGAGCCGATCATCGAACGGCTCGGTGAACGACACAAACAACAACCCGGCGCGGCAGGCAGTTGGCAGCGGGTGATTATCGAAAAGCCGTTTGGCCGGGATCTGGCGAGTGCGAAGTCGCTCAATCAACTGTTGATCAAGAACTTTGGTGAAGAGCAGGTTTTCCGAATCGATCATTACCTGGGTAAGGAAACCGTTCAAAACATGATGGTGATGCGTTTTGCCAACGCGATGTTTGAACCGATCTGGAATTACAAATATATCGATCACGTGCAGATTACCGTCAGTGAAACGCTTGGGGTTGGCAGTCGAGGTGGGTACTACGACAAGAGCGGCGCGCTGCGGGATATGGTGCAGAATCACATCTTTCAGTTGATGGCGCTGGTGGCGATGGAACCGCCGGTGGCGCTGGATGCGCGGAGCATTCGCGACGAAAAGGTGAAGGTGTTTAAGTCGATCCGCCCGATTCGCGGTGGGGCCAATGGTGTGAATGATTTCACGGTGCGCGGCCAATACACCGCCGGTGGATCGGACAAAGCCAAGACGGATGGCTACAAAAAAGAAAAGGGCGTTGACCCGAATTCCTCGACCGAGACTTTTGCGGCGATCAAGTTGTTTATCGACAATTGGCGATGGAGTGGCACGCCATTCTATTTGCGGACGGGTAAATATCTGGGTGAGAAATTGAGCGAGGTGGTGGTGCGGTTTAGGTCGCCACCCTTGACGCTTTTTCAGAAGCAGTGCGATTCGCCGGTGTACCCGAATGATCTGATCGTGAAAGTGCAGCCGGAGGAAGGGATCAGTTGGCGGCTGAATGGTAAGGTGCCGGGTGGCGCGCTCAATATCAAATCAGTCGCGCTGGATTTTAACTACGAAGAAACGTTTCGCGTTGAATCGCCGGAGGCTTATGAACGGTTGATCTTCGATGCGATGACCGGCGATCAAACACTCTTCATTCGCGGGGATGAAGCCGAGGCCGCCTGGGCGGTGATTGATCCGATCGAGCAGGGCTGGGCGCAATCGACGAGGCCACCAGATGAATATGCGCCCGGTAGCTGGGGTCCACAGCGCGGGATGGATCTGATTGAAAATGATGGCCGGCGCTGGTTGCAGGGTGAGAACGAAGCGCCGGATCCGGTGATCGCGTGTTCGTTGCAGTGAGGGATGGGCGGGCCGATGTGCCGATCCACTTTTCATTTAGACCGGCGTTTGCGCCGGTGCATTGATCTGGGTGAAAAGACCCTCGGCATCCGTGGGGCACTCCAAGGGTGTAAACCCACCTCCAGATCAATCAAAACCTTCCCTTCCTCCCCATCAACGTTTTCTCCAAAATGCCTTCCAGAGAATCGCAAACATGATTGATCTGCCGCCCAGTCATTTTTCCGAAGAATGGCAGCGCGAGCGTTCGGGCGGCGACGTATTCGGTGATGGGGAAATCACCGATTTTGTAGCCGAATTTCTCGGCGATATACGGCTGTAGGTGGATCGGGGGGAAGTAATTGTTGCAGCCGATGCCGGCGGCACGAAGGTCTTTCATGACCTGGTCGCGATCACCGATTTCGAATAGGTCGTTGAGGCGGACGACAAAGACGAACCAACTCATCAGATCATCTTCAGTCAAAGTCGGCAAAATGAGGTAACGGCTGGTCATCAACCGTTCCATATAGATGTGGGCAACTTTGCGGCGCTTGTCGAGGATGTCTTCGAGGCGTTCCATTTGTGCCACACCGAGGGCCGCGCTCATTTCGTCGAGACGATAGTTGTAGCCGAGCCGTTGGTGGGCGAGCCAGGCCATGCCATCGCGACCCTGATTCCGCAGGCTGGCGCACATGGCGGCAAAGGCAGTGTCATCGGTGACGATCATGCCCCCTTCACCGGTGGTAATTTGTTTGTTGGGGTAGAACCCAAAGACCCCCGCGCGGCCGAACGATCCGATGGCGCGCTTGCCGTCGTATCCACCAAAACCTTCACAGCAATCTTCGATCAGCACCAGTTCATGCCGTTGAGCCAGTTGCTCCAATTCGATCATTCCCCCGGGATGCCCGAAGACCTCCACCGCGACAATCGCTTTGGTGTTCGGCGTGATGGCGGCTTTTACCTTGTTCACATCAAGATTCAGCGTCTTTGGATCAATGTCAACGAAGATCGGTTTGGCCCCGACAAATAAGATGCAGTTGGCCGACGCGACGAACGAGAATGGGGTGGTGATGACTTCGTGCCCTTCACCGATGCCCGCGGCGATCATGCAGCAGTGCAACCCGGCGGTGCCCGACGAAACCGCTACCGCATGTCGACGCCCGGCAAGGGCCGCACACAGCTTTTCAAATTCTTCAACTTTTGGGCCGATCGACAGCGTATCGCTGTGCAGCACATCGACGACGGCGTCGATCTCGCGCTGGGTGATATCGGGACGGGCTAAGGGAATGTTTTTGGACATGGATCACTTTCTGGTGAAATGACGAAACCTGAAACTGGAAACCTGAATGACATCAATGACGAATGTATCGCCGAGTCTTTCATTTGGATTTCGTCATTGATTCGTCATTCTCGTTTTGTCGTTCGTTATACATCACTCTCATTTCGTCGCTCCAGCGATTATACTGCTTCGTCCGATAAAACATCGGACGTCAGTGTTTATCGACCGAGAGGACCGCGCCGCATGAGTTCTGAAGTTCCCCGAGAGCAGCGAAAAAAAGATAAGAGCACCGCCGACTTCTGGCGGGCGTGCCGCTATTTGTATCCTCATCGAAAAATTGTCGCGATCTCGATTAGCTGCGCGATATTGTTCGGGCTTACCAGTGCCGGTGGAATGGGAGCCTTGCTCCCGATCCTGCGACTTCTGCTGAGCGAAGATACGCTGCAAAATTACACCGCCCGAATTGTGGCGGGGAATCGGCTTGGCGTACGCATCTCGGAGAATCCGGAGGAAGTCAGGCTGCTTTCCATCGAGAAAAAAGGCGTGGCCGGCCGGGCGGGGTTGAAGAAGTTCGACACCGTTCACACGGATGCACATGAGGGCACGCTTCAGGCATTGGCCGATCCCAATGTGACGGCGTTGAATCTTCGGGTCTCGTCCTCGCACGTTGAGAAGCTCATACAGTTGCAGCTTCCTCCGCTGTCATGGCACTACCGGGCGATGATTAATACCGCCAATCGACTGCCGAAAGATGCCATCTGGGCGTTGGCGGTTGTGCTGGGAATCGTCGGTGGGTTGACCATTATCAGCAATATTCTCCGGTATTTTCAAGAATATTATTCCGACAAAGCTGCGATCCTTGCCGTCAATGACTTGCGGCGGGAGCTTTACGACCATGTCCTGCATATTCCCCTCGGTTTTTTTGGGATGAAGGGAACGAGCGATGTCACCAGCCGATTGGTGCAGGATGCTGGCGGGCTGCAGGATGGTTTCAAGACGGTGCTCGGGCAGAGCATTCAGGAGCCGATCAAGGCGGCAATCTTTTTTGTGCTCGCGGTTTATCTCGACTATCGCATGACGCTGGGCATCGTGCTGTTTGGCCCGCTGATGTTTGCGATCATCAAGAAGTTCGGAAAAAAAATGCGGCGGGCCAGCCGCAAGGCGCTGCAGAGTAGCTCAAGCATGCTCGGCCAATTGGAAGGCACGCTGATCGGCATCCGCGTCGTCAAAGCCGGCGGGGCCGAACGATTTGAGAGACGGCGATACAGTCGGATCATGAACGGACTCGTCGGTGAACAGTTGAAGATGAGCCGCATTGATGCGTTTAGCGCACCGCTGATGGAGACGCTGACATTTTTCGTGGTCTGCGCGATCGTGATGTATGCCGCCTACCTCATGCGTGTTAGCCGCGAATTAGACCCAACTGATTTCATGGGGGTGATGGCCTGTCTGACCGTCATTGGTGAATCGCTCCGTAAATTCAGCAAGGTGAACAACGCCCTGCAAAAATCGAACGCCGCCGCCGCCCGCATTTTTGAAACCATGGATGTCACCGTTGAGCGCGATCGCAAATACCTCCACAAGCCGGGTGCGAAAGCCGTAGGCGACGCCCGGGGTTCTTCGTCGCCCCTGCGAAAGAAACTCCCTCCACTGCAACGCGAAGTCCGCTTCGAAAATCTGACATTCACCTATCCCAACGCGACTTCCCCCGCGTTACAAAACGTCGACCTGGTTGTTCCCCGCGGCAAAAGCGTTGCGGTAGTTGGCCGCAATGGAAGTGGCAAGACAACGCTCCTGGCTCTACTCCCCCGTTTCTATGATCCGCAACAAGGCCGCGTGCTGATTGATGGCGTGGATATCAAACAGGCGACGCTACGTTCACTGCGGAAACAGATTGGAATCGTGACGCAGGAAGCCGTGATTTTCCCGGGCACCATTGCGGACAATATTGCGTACGGACAGCCGCTGTCGAAGCGAGAAAGCATCATCGCCGCCGCCAAACGGGCATTCGCCCACGAATTTATTCTCGAAAAGCCAAACGGCTACGACACCGTCCTCGGTGAGCACGGCGCTCAACTTTCCGGCGGTCAACGTCAACGCCTCTGTATCGCCCGCGCCATCCTTCGTGAAACGCCGATCCTCATTCTCGACGAAGCCACCAGCCAGGTGGATGCCGAAAGCGAAGGGCTCATTCAGAAAGCAATCGAAGGTCTCATGCACGAACGGACCACGTTCGTCATCGCGCACCGCTTCAGCACGATCATCTCGGCTGACACGATCGTCGTCATGGAAAAAGGCCAGATTGTCGGGCAAGGTAAACACGCGGAATTGCTGGAGACGTGTGAGGTGTATCAGCAGTTGTATGAGAGGCAGTTGTTTGCGGCACCGGTGTAAGGAATTTTTACGCTGCGGTTATGTTCTGTTCCACGCCCAATCCACCGTGTTGTTTGGCGATGATATGTTCAATCGTCCGCCGAAGATTTATCGAGAAAGTATTCGCCGTCTCTTGCACCTATATGGAATATGCTTTTTACGGTTTTGACCAGTCCTCAATCTTCAGGCCCGGCACCTTCTCAAAATCTCGGAGGTTTCTCGATAGCACTGTCGCAGGGTGGGTTAGTGCGATCGCCGCGATGCGGAGGTCCATTGTCCCGATGCGGACAGTCTTTCGGAGGCGTTGATATTCGACGGCGGCAGATTGTGAAAAGCCGCGAACGAAGAGCCGCTTAAAGTATTCGAGGTGATTTTCCAGCCTGCGATATGCTTCGACCTGATCAGTTACGTTCTTGGCACCGGAGATATACGAAAGCCATCCCCGGCTTTGTTCTTCATAGGTGATGATGGTTGTGCCGACATCTTCCGGCAAGAGAGCGGATAGCCTCTGTTGAATCCGCCGTCCCGCCGCGCTCCCGTCGAAAACCAGGCTCACATGATCCGTATCAAGGATGACCGTTGCGGTGGGCCCTTTGTTTTCGAGGCTTGGGACGAAGCGACTCGCGGTATTCACGCCCTAATCGCATCGCCTCTTCAAATGCGGGATCATCCTTATAGACCCCGAAGAGCTCTTCCCACTAGGGCTTTTCCGAGGGGGGTCTTGATCTGCTCTTTCAATTTTAGCAGTTCCTGCTCCAGCACGTTCATTCGATGTTTTAAGGAGGATTGCGCCATGATCGATCCTTTTTATGATACACACTTTACTTCACTTTCACCACAATCATCGTCACATCATCCGTCCGCTTGGTCAGGCCGACAAACTTACGCATATCCCACAGCAGATTCTGCACGACCGCTCCGGCAGTTTCGCCGCCTTTCATGAATGCATCTACCAGTCGCTGGCGGCCGTAGCTTTGTTGCTGGAAGTTCATCGCATCGGGCACACCGTCGGTGTACAGAAGCAGGGTGTCGTTGGATTTCAGGTCGATGACGGCTTGCGTGTATCGCTCGGCGGGATCGACACCGAGCACCATGTTTTCGCTGCCGAGTTCGAGTAGTTGCCCATCTCGCAATAACAGGCCTGGGGGATGACCGGCATTGCAATAAGTGAGTCGGCGATTGCGCGTGTCCAGCACGCCGTAGAACAGCGTCACAAATTCACCAGTCTTCGTGTCGCGATAGAGCATGGTGTTGATGCGCTGCAGCACCTCGTACAGATAGTAGATGTAGTCAACGTGAGCGCGCAGGGAGGATCGGACGGATGCCATCGTAAGGCTGGCCGGAACGCCTTTGCCGCTCACGTCGGCGACGCACAGGCCAAGGTTATCGCTCGGCAGGGGGATAAAATCGTAGAAGTCGCCGCCTAATTCAAAGCAGGGGATATAGATACTGGCGAACTCGATGCCGGCAAGTTCCGGTGGTGAGTGCGGCATCATTCGCTGCTGGACATCGCGGGCCATCATTACCTGTTTTTCCAGGGCATCGGCCTCGGCAGTCTCCGCTTGCAATCTGGCATTCTCGATCGCCGCCGCCGCTTGAGCCGCGACGGCTTTGAGCAAATCGATCTGCAATTGCGTGAAGGATTGTTCCTGGCTTGTGTACAATCGAAGCGCCCCGATCGGTCGGCCTTTGTATCGCATGCCGATCGAGAGCATCGAAACGATTCCCTCGCGGATCGATTCCTGCGGAAAAAGAATTCGCGGATCGACCGCCATATTGCGAACGTATTCATATCCTTTCGGGGAAAGCGCGATACGGTCGATCTCGGCCTGGCTCAGCAGAATTTTCCCCTTGTTCAGATACTCAGCCGACAGATTGTGAACCGCGCGAATGACCAGTTCATCGCTCTCCTTGTTCACCAATCGGATACTGGTTGCCTTCACGCTCATTAGTTCGCAAACCAGTTCGGCGGTGCGCTGCAACACACGATTCAAATCGCGTGCTTCGGAAAGCATCATCGTCACTGTGTATACGGCCGTCAGTTCATTGATGCGCTGGCGGAGCTGAAATTCCTGAAAGCAGAGTCGCGCGATTGCGTTGGCCAACAGGAACAGGAACTGGATTGCCGCCGGTTTTACGTTGCGGACGCGGTTGATCTCGCGGCTGATTTGTTGCGCTAGTCCTTTCACCTGCTTAAATTCAAGCCCGGCTTTTTCTGCCAGAATGGCAAGGCGGGCATCATCAATCGGCAAGCCTTCTGATCGGGTGGCAGCCATGCGGATTGTGCCGAGCCGCTGGTTATTCACCATGATCGGAGCAACATATTCCGTTCCTTCTTTTTGCGGTTTGTCGGGATTATCTTCTGCGGCGGCAATGGCACGCTGGCGGCGTAAAAACTCCGTCGTCGGCGCGGGTTGAGTGATTCTGCCGCCGCCCGCATCGGTGATGACCGCCTTTACGTTCGCGACGGCCGCGAAACTGTCCTGGATCTCCTGCAGGGTTTGCAGGTCCAGAAAATCGGTGAGTCTTAGATGATCGGGATCGAATTCAGCCATGATGGACCGCGGTGCATCCCCGGAAAGAAAAACGTCCGGCGGCGGATCCGCCCGGCTTTCTTAAATTCAGTTCTTCCAATCACTGCGCCTTGGGTTCCAGGGATTCCCATCCACCGCCCAACGCCTTGTACACCGCGACCAAGTCTTCGGACACAAACCGATCGCTCTGCACCAGCTGATCCTGCGCGGCATAGAGGCTGCGTTCGGCATCCAACACACTCAAGAAATCCGTCAGCCCGGCCGTATACCGCTGGGTCGCCAAGGTCACGGCGCGGCGATCGGCTTCCACGGCATCGGTCAAACTTTTTCGGCGAACTTGCTCGCGGCCGTAGGCGATCAGACTATCTTCCACTTCAGCGAGGGAATTAAGCACAGCCGCCTCATAGGCAATCACAGCCTGCTCCTGCAACGCATCCTGCACACGTATATTCGCCCGGATTCGACCGGCATCAAAAATCGGCCAACTGACGCTCGGCCCGATCGACCAGAAACGGCTCCCATAGTTAGCGATGCTTTTGAACTGACTGCTCTCCAGCCCGAGCGAACCCGTCAGGCTGAATTTAGGAAACAGATCGGCGGTGGCGACACCAATGCGGGCCGTCGCGGCGGCCAATTGTCGCTCACTGCGGCGGATATCGGGTCGGCGGCGTAATAGATCGGATGGCAGGCCGATCGGAATCTCCGGAATCACCGCCGCAGGAATCGGTTTGGTCTGTCCCAGTTCCTGCATCAGGGCATTGGGTTCTTTTCCAAGTAATACGGCGAGCGCGTGCGCGGTCTGCCGTTGGTTCGTTTCCAACGTCGGGATTTGGGACTCCGTCGTGGACACCAGCGCCTGGGCGCGCGCCACGTCGAGTTCTGTTGCGGTTTTTAAGCCGGCTTCAAACTGGCGACGGGTGACGGCAAGCGTTTCCCGCTGCGCCTTCAGATTCTCAACGGCAATGTCGATCTGGCGCGAGAATCCTCGATAGTTAATATAGTCCCGGGCAACTTCCGACAAGAGGGTGAGCAAAATACCATGCCGATCCTCGACGCTGGCTTCAATGTCACTCCGCGCAGCCTCCACGCCACGGCGAACCCCACCGAACACATCAATTTCCCAACTGGCATCGAACCCGGCCTGATACAGGTTGGTCGGATGCGTCGATCGATTGGAAAATGATTGCGATCCCAACGAAGTGCTTCCGCGACTTCGAGAAAAGCGGCCGGTGGTTCCAACCGTGGGAAATTCTCCTGCCAGTTGCACTCCATATTGAGCGCGCGCTTGACGAATGCGAGATTCGGCGGCTTGCAGATCCAGATTTGACTTCACCGCGCGCTCGATTAACGAATCAAGTTGGGGGTCCTGAAAATTCTGCCACCATTTCTCGATTTGCCCGCTCGATGTCTGCGTCGTGGCAGGCATTGTAGATGGTTGGGTCGTCGTCAGCTTTGCGGAGTCGGCTTCACCAAAATGATTCGGTAGCGATGGATTCGGAGGCACATAGTTTGGACCAACCGTACAACCTGCGAAAATCGCAAGCATTGTGGAACCGACTACTAACAATTTTGAATTCATAGAAACGTTCCTTGCCCGAACCGCATAAGCCAGACACCCATGCCACGATTATTTCAAACCACTCATTCCCGCTCGGCGGACCTCGCCGATGAGTCAACCGGTGCCGAGGCATTAATAAAGATATCCATCTGCTGGCCGGGGTAAACCGGCAGGCTGCTGCCCTCCAGGCTGTATATGATTTGCAGCACGCGGGTATCAACGCGTTCGGTAGTGTCGCCGGTCAGCGACTTTTTGGGAATGACATAGGGCTCAATCCGCACGAATTTGAGATTGGCTTTTGCCGTCGGGTCACCGCGGACAACGCCTTCGGCATTGGGTCGATTTTTGACATCCACACGCCAGGCATCATTCTCATCCACATCCACTCTGACATAAAGAGGATCAACGTTGCCCAGCAGCAAGAGCGGTGACGCGGGGCCTCCAAAACTACCCGCCTGGGCGAATTCACCCACGCGCACATTCTTCTGCAGCACCCTTCCGGTGACCGGCGCGCGAATGACGAGGCGCTCAAGGTTGATCTCGATCGCCTGAAGATTGGCCGCCGCACTATCCACCTCGGCCTTGGCAACTTCAAGATCCGGGCCCCATGTGCCGGCTTTCAGCAGCGCCAAATTCGCCTGCGATTGTTTCCATGCCGCTTCGGCCTGCAACATGAGATATTTGCGGTGAGACAATTCTTCAAGGCTGATGGCCTTTGAATCTTTCATATCCTCTGCGCGCTGCCACTGGCTCCGGGCGTCGCCGAGCATGGCGTCGGCAGCGGCGACGGCGGCCTCGGCGGGTGGAATTTCTTCAGAACGAGGGGCCGCCTTGAGCTTATCCAATTTGCGTTGTGCCGACATCAATGCCGCTTGCGCGACTTTTTTCTGGGCCTGAAGATCCCGGTCATCCAACCGAAAAAGCATGTCTCCTTTTTTGACATTCTGATTGACCTGGACGGCTACTTCTGAAATCACACCCGAGACCAGCGTCCCCACGGAGATATTCTCCGTATTCGCTTCGACAAGGCCACTTCCGGCAATTTGCGATTTGTACGGACTCTGCGAAGGTTGCACAATTGGCAACGCAGCCGGGGTAACTTTAGTGCTGGTAATCACCGAGTAGATCGCGAACAACACCCCGGCGATCGACAGCAGCGGCAGAAAATATTTGAAGACCATAAAAACTCCTTCGGACCGATTCTACTTTGAAAAAAGTGGTTCGCACTGAGCTTGAGAATCAATTCGTAGCAAGGGCTTCCAGCCCGTTTTGGGACTTTCGAACTCGAATCGCTGCTGAAAAAACTCTTTTTTCCGTCCTGATCCACAAACACGGGCTGGAAGCCCGTGCCACAAATAAGTTCTCCAGCGCAGCGCGAACCCTATGAAATTCAACGCAGTCTCTCATCCTAACCCTCCGCCCGTGCGTATGTGGGGCGAGAGAACCTGATCCGGTTGATGATCACCGATAGAAACCCGCATGACCCGGCCATCATCCATTTGCGCAATGCGGTCGGCGAAGCCGAAAATGCGGGCATCGTGGGTGACAATCACCAGCGAGCGATTTTCTTTCAACGCGACTTCTCGAAGCATTTCCATCACCTTTTGGCCGGTCTCGTGATCCAGCGCGCTCGTGGGTTCGTCGCAGACAATCAGCTTAGGATCGTGGATGAGCGCGCGAGCGATTGCCACGCGCTGCTGCTGCCCGCCGGACATCTGGCCAGGCAGCGAGTTTGTGCGATTGCCCAATCCCACACGATCGAGCATCTCCCGGGCGCGGTCGATGGCGAATCTTCTTTTTGCACCATTGATCAACAGCGGAATCGATGCGTTTTCCGCGGCGGTCAGCGTCGGAAGAAGGTTGAACGCCTGGAATACAAACCCGATGTTGGTCCCGCGAAAGGCCGTGCGATCGCGCTGTTTCATGGCATTGAGATTTTTCCCGTAGACCGTGCATTCACCGGAGTCTTGATCGAGAATTCCGGCAATCACACTGATGAGGGTCGTTTTACCGCAACCGGAGGGCCCCACGAGCATCATCAATTCACCGGGATTGACGTCCAGATCAATTCCGCGAAGGGCAAATACGCTGGAGCTGCCGACGCCATACGTCTTGACGACATTGCGACAACGGATCGCGATATTTTGTTCAGTGGCGACCATCAAACAACCTCATTTGAACACAATGGCCGGTTCAAGCCGCAGCACGCGAACCATGCTGATGGACCCTGCGAACGCACAGCACAGCACGATCGCCGCCGCACCGACTAAGGGTATTTGCCAGGGCATCATGAAGGCCAAACCCACTCGCTGAAAGGCAAGCCCCGTCAGGCACGCGCCACCCAGCCCGATTCCATAACCAATCAATCCGACAAATGTGACCTGTACGAAAACCATCTGAATCAGTTTGTGGCCGCTGGTACCCATGGCCTTCAAGGTCGCAAAATGGCGCGTGTTGTCGAGGATGAAGTTGAAGAATGTCTGACCGGCAGCCAACAATCCGATGACGACACCGAGGCCGATCGTAATTCCAAAATTGACGAGAATGCCGGTTTTTTTGATGATCCAAAGCATCGACTGCCGTTCAAATTGCGATCTTGTGAGAGCCGCCAGCCCGGTCTTTTCATGGATGCGTGCCGCGAGTTCCGCAACCGTGATGCCCGGTTGGGATTTAACGAGAATGTAGGTCAGCGATCGCCGCACCTTTGGCCCCATGAACGTGGCGCGGCTGAAGGTCGTGTAAATGACGGGTTCCCAGAAAAACTCTTTGGTGGATTTATACGTGCCTGCCACGATCGCTTCGTGATCGTTGACGCTGATGCGATCACCCAAGCGCAGTGGACGCGATGTTTTTGGATCTCGCTTGAGACGCAGGCTGTCATTGGCGTCGGCCACGTTGATAAAGACGGCGCGATCGCGTCGAAGGTCGCTCATTTTTCCTTCGACCATTTCCGGTGGACCGCCGAGCAAGGTCGTGGCGTCCAGGCCGATCATGCGCGTGTTGGTGGAGGTGCCATCGGGGAGGATGACATTCACAAAGTTTTTGTACAGCGGCTGTGCCCACTGCACACCGGGGATGCCGCGAACGCGGTTTAGCGAGGTATCGAGCATCAGCTTGAAATCATCGGAAAACTCCGCTTGCTCATCGAAAACCCACAGGTCCGCGACATCCGTGTCGCGCAGCCATGAACCGGTCCGAAGCGAATAGCCGGTGAAGATCGAAGCCTGCTGCGTAATCAGAAGTGATGCGAACGAGAGCCCGGCGATGAGACTCAGATACTTCATCCGGTCGCCGATCAACATTTTCAGTGCGATGAAGTTCATCTTTTGCCCGCCTTGCGTTCGGCGGCCGATTTCGGTTTCCGCGCCTGATTGGTCTCGGTGAAAAGTCCGTGCGAGCAGGTATTGAGCATCACGCGAGTGCGTTCTTCCACGCTGCCAAGATCGATCCACTTGTCTTTTCCGTGCGTCAATTCGATGCCTACCACGCCGTGAACACCGGCCCAGCAGGTTTGAGCGACGAGATCCGCATTCGGTTTTACACCCGGCCGCAGGCGGCCTTGCGCGATCGCCTCGACGACCGTAGCGCGGAGAAACGCGTAGGCGTCTTCATCCGGCTGCCCGCGCGTGGCCAGATCTTTTTCCTCGATATCGTGGAATGGCTTTGGAGTCATGAACATCAACCGATAGTGGTTCGGATACTTTGCGCCGAACTCGACGTAAGCCTGACCGATCCGCCGAATCCGCTCGACCGGGTCTTTCACGGCCGTCAACTCCCGAAACACGCCCGCCAGTGCCCCGAAGTCTTCATGGCAAAGCTCGCGTACGAGCGTGTCTTTATCGGCGAAATAGACGTAAATGGCGGTCGGGGAGTATTCGATGGCCTCGGCGATTCGACGCATCGAAACCGCCTCATACCCTTTGGCCGCAAACAACAACCGCGCGGCGTCGAGGATCTTCGTACGCAATTCCAACTTTTCGCGCTGCCTGCGGTCATTCGATCCCATGGCGTCTCCTGGAAGATAACGACAGCATTTTAGATAACGATGTTAAGTAAGTCAACGGTGTGTTATCCTTTAAATACGATCGCCGGTTCCAGGCGCATGACTTTGATGATGCTCAGCGTCGCCGAAAGCATGCAGATGACGACGATGGCGCAACCGGTACCCACGAGCAGTTGCCAGGGCATTTTGAATGCCAGCTCTGTTTTTCCGGTGAGGAATCCGAACCCCGACGCCGCCCCAACCCCGAGCCCGTAACCGATCAACCCAACCAGCATCGATTGAAGCAGGATCATTCGCAACAGCATACCGTTGCCGGCTCCCATCGCCTTTAGCGCGCCAAAGTGTCGCAGATTATCCAGCGTGAAGTTGTAGAACGTTTGACCGGCAATTGCGGTTCCGACCATAAACCCAAGGGCGATCGCGATAAAAAAGTTGATCGGGATGCCCGTGTGCTGGAAATAATAGTCGTAGGTCAGTTTAACGAATCCCGCCTGAGTGTACGCTGCGAGACCCGTCTTTTCCTCGAGAACCTTGCAGAGTGCCGTCGGATCGACCCCGGGTTTGGCTTTGACGAGCACAAAGCTTAGCAGCCGCCGTTCGCGAGGCGCGAATGTGGTGGCTCGTGTATACGTCGTATACACCACAGGCTGCGATTGGAACGTTCTGGCCACTTCGCAAATGCCGACCACGGTCGCCCGGTGGTCGTTCAGTTCCATCAGATCGCCCACCTGCAATGACCGGAATTGTTTGCTGCCCGGCGGATCTTCGCGCGCCAGCTTCGTGCTTGCGCCTACAGAATCGACAATGATCGAATCCGCCCGACGCAAATCGGAAATGCTTCCCTTGAGCATTTTGGGTGGGGCGCCAATCAGCGTCGTGTCATCCAGGCCCAGCACGATGCAGGTCTGAAAATTACCGTTGTCGAGCCTGGCCTTGAGCAGGCCTTTGTAGAGCGGCATCGCCCACTGCACTCCCGGCACGCCGCGCACCGTTAACAGTTTGGTATCCTGAACCGGCTTGACGTCGTCGATGAATTGAACCTTGGGGTCCATCACCCAGATGTCCGGCAATCCCACATCGGTGATCGCGTTGTAGGTTCGCTCCATCAATCCGATGAAGATAGCCGCCTGCTGTGTGATCAGCAGTGACGCAAAGGTCAGGCCCATGATGATGCCGAGATATTTCGCGCGGTCACCCACGAGCATTTTGAATGCGACAACATTCATGACGAGCGCTCTCGGCCCGGGCTGCGGCGTTTCGAGGTTGATTGTTTTTTCGACTGCCCGGCCATCGCCTCGAGCGCGCAGGCGGAAAAATCCGTAATATGCGCGGCCAGTTCTTCCAAGTCTCTACGTGCAAACTCCTGTTCCGGATGCAACCGATG
>JBBRMF010000089.1:0-18059 GCA_038230975.1 Tepidisphaerales bacterium | reverse complement strand
GCGATTGCAAAATATCTTGGAGTCGCCGGTGAGCCACTCAAAAGATTACTACGGTGTCCTGCGGATTCCTTTGAAGGTCGTAAAGTCTTTCCGGGGATTTCCAAAGGACAAGGCCCTTATCTTTACAGCTATGGAATGAATGCTTCCGGTAATGGCAACGGAGTCGGATCACAAATTGGCCGCACTAAACTATCACAGTGGCGCGCGCCATCCATAAAAATATTGATCACGGAGCCCTTTTACGTCTACAAGCCGGTATGGAGCTACGGCGGACCACTGTCGCAGAACCATGGAATAGCGATTTCACGGAATACGAAAATGGTGATGGCCTCGCAGGCGAATGCTGCGTTCATGGATGGCCATGCGACAGCGATCGACGATGACTTTGTGATCGATTCGGGTCTCACGCAATCTTTACCAGATGCTCAATAGAGAATCGAGTTTCGTCGTCCAGAAATACTAAATCGCATTTTTGACAGGCATATTTTAAAGACGATCTTCGTTTCTGGTTTGGAAGTGTCCGACCAGGAGATCGCTTGCAGTGCGCCTGTGATTAATAACAAGGAGTTCGCATGTTCGTAACATTGTCGCGGAAGTTTTGTGCATTGATCTCAAACCGAAAATCTCTACGAACTGAGATTCTGAAGGAAGCCACGGCCCCGATGTTTGAGATTTTAGAGGATCGGCGATTGCTTTCCACGGTAACGTTTACAGTGGCATCTACATCGGTGAATTCCAGTGCCGCATCAGTCTATCTTACGCAAGGATCAAATCCGAAATAGGTGGATGTTCGATACGGCTCTCAGTTCGGCACCATCCAGCACACGTTTACAGGAACAGCAGACACGGATGTGATCACCTCTCCCAGCAGCGGGGTGATCTTCAACCAACTGGTACGCGCCGCTGGAACGCCTGATGGCGGCATCACCGTCAGCGCCGGGTCAAGCGGCACTCTGGAAGTTGACGCCGGTCCTGACGACCAGATCATCACTGTGACGGCGAGCACGTCGATCAGCGGCTCGGTACAGTTAACCGATACTTCGGCCAATGTGGACGGGATTTCCAGTTACGGTGCTGGCATCAGTAACCTGACGCTGCGCACCAACAACAATATTGCAAGCACCCAACCGGTTTTAGGTGGCACGCCGGCTTCCACCGATGGGACACTCGTGAATGTTCCCAGCTTGGTGGCCGCGACGACACTGCGGATTTACACCGGAGCGAGCACGTATGATTTGATCAGGCTCGGAGGCACGGAAACGGTACAAAACGCGCAAATCAGCACCGGCGCGGGTCACAACGCGGTCATGTTGTATACGGATGGCGATGATTCCACGACGGCCACCATCGATTTCGGAGCGGGAAGCGGTTCTGGGAATGGCTTGGGTCTGGGCAATGAACTGGACTTATTCGGCGGCGCAACTGCCGTGCTGAACCAAATTGGTTCAACGAGCCACACCGTGGTTGTCGATACTGTGAACGTCAATGGTGGAGGCACATTGGATGTCGCGCATGCTTCGACTATCGGCGATATCGAAGTGGATTCCCTCGGCACCGTTGTTGTCGACGCGGCTTCAACGATCATCACTTTGAATAACAACGGCACAACGCATGTACAGGCTCCTTCAACGATTTCGACTTTGACCGGAGACGGCACTACCGAATTCACCGGAACAGCCAACCCGTCCACGGTGAGTACCGTGAACGCAGCGTCGGGAATATTGACTGTGGACTCTGGAGCCACGATACACATCACCAGCGATTCAACGATCGGTACCCTTAACGTGTTGGGAATGGTGGACCTCAACGGGAGCGTTGTCGGAACCCCTCTTGCGGTGACGGCGCTCACTATCGATTCCACCGGATTGTTAGACATCGGCAAGAGCTTTCTGTAGGTCGACAACACCTCCACGCTCTTCTCGCTAATCCATTCCTACATCAATTCCGGATTCAACATCAACTCCACCACGGGATTTGGCGACTACAACGGTACCACCGGTATTACCAGCTTCGACGCCATAGCCAACGCCGACTACGTGAGCATCGGCTACTACAACGGAGCCCTACAAAATTCGAGCAATCCGGATTACATCGGCCAGATTCTGGGAGCGAACTCTGATTCCGGTGCGGGCACGGCGATGTTGGAAAGCAAAATTCTGATTCGAGCGACGTTGACGGGTGACCTGAACGGGGATGGCACGGTCAATTCCTACGACACAGGTTTGTTCAACACTTTCGGCTTGTTCAGTCAGACCACATCCCTTGGCTACCAGGCGGGTGACTTGAACGGGGACGGTGTCGTCGATTCAAAGGATACTACTATTTTCAACTCCGCCGGCAATTTCGGTAATGGTGTTTACGCTTGATTCGCAAGGTGGGAAATCCCCGACATTCGAAAAAGAATTAGAATTAAGATTGTTAGATGATATTTAAAATACAAAATAGGGCCACCACTTATTAATCGGAGTGGTGGCCCCCTTTCTGTGCCGTCGAATCGGATATCGCTCGCGATGCGGGAAATCTTACAGGGAAATGGGAAGTGTGGTTTTATTGACGATGGAGCGGCTTTCAAGGTGCTGTGGCGAGCATCGTACCGTCCGCTTTAGCGGATGGAATCGTTCCGGACAGAAAAATATTCCGTCCGCTAAAGCGGACCCTACAAAAGACAAAATCAAATTCACCGCATCATTTACACCCCTTCAAAAACGTCACCAGATCCGCCAATTCCTGCGAGCTGATTTGCTGATCCAGCCCAGATGGCATAATGCTCAGACTCCCCGGTCTCAGTTCCTTCAAATCGCCTCGCGGGATGTGGGCTTCGTGATCCGGGCCGGTGACCAGCATCACCTCTTCAGCATCATTGCGGCGAAGAATGCCATCGAACCGATCGCCGTTTTTAGTCAACGCGATGTAAGGCTCGTAGCTCTGCGCGAAACTGGCACTAGGGTAAATGATGCTTTCCAACAGATCTCGCTCGGCCCGGATGCTTCCGACGCGCGTCAGATCCGGCCCCACATGGCCGCCGACATATCCGATCGCGTGACATGTGACACACGCCACTTTGGCGCTATTAAAAACGGCCTGCCCGCGCCGAATATCGCCCGGGGGGAACGTGGCTAAAAGAGAATCCAATTTGGCTTTCTGCGCGCTCACATCAGGATTCAGTTGGGCCACCAGATCATTGGCCGCCTGCTGAATCTTCGGCCCGAACTTCGCCAGTCGGGATTTGATCTGATCGGCCCGCAGGCTTTTAACCGACTTGGCATCGTGCAGCGCCGCGATAAGCTGCTGCCCAATCGCCTCATCAGTCGTCTGCTCAAACGCCTCCAGCAAATCGTTGATCGCCAACGGGCCGGCGTTACGAATGAACGGAATCAGCTCGGCCAGCTGCCCGTCATTCAACTTCGCATGCCGCAGCGCGGCGGAGGCAGGAATGGGCCCGCTGACGGATTGTTCCATCGCTAACTGCGCGATGACAAATCGAAACAGCTCTGGACTGACTTGCTTGAATCCGCGCGGCACAGCCGACAATGCTTCAAGCCGGATTCCCGACGGCAATTCTGAATTAGATGCCGCCCCAAGCAAAGGTTTGGCGAACGCTGCCCCCGTTTCCAATGGCAACCGACCGACGGCGGCCGCAGCCGCGTGAATCCCCGCAGCATCCTTTCCCGCCAGAATCTCCGTGATCGTATCCACCCACGGAGATGGGAGCGGTTTCACACCAGATTCCCCAATCGCCGCCAACGCAATCTGCCGTTTGGGCCCGGATAAACCCAACAGCCGCCCGATCAAATTTTGAATCGCGGGTGATTTCGCCAGCTTCGCCAATTGATGCTGGAGTTGCAGTGATTCATCCGCGCCTGATGCAGCTGACTCCATTCTTATTTGCATTGCACCTGCAAGGGCCTCGCCCCATTCAGCATGACGCCCCGCGATCCACGCCGCCGTTTCACGCAAGGCAGTATCCGATGCAGAAAGTTCTTCTGCCACGACCTCCGCCCGCAGATCACCGCGCGGCACCATTTGATCCAACGCCATCATCGCGCCACGCCGAACGCGCAGATTCTGGCTGGCAAGCCCCGCCATCGTATCCTTCCCATCCGCGATTTCGATCAAAGCATAGACCAACGAGTGCTCGAGAATGTGATCGATCGGCTTCTCCAATGCCTGCAGCAAAGGCGCCACCGCACGAACATCCCCCATGCGGCCGAGCGCCTCGGCCGCCACACGCCGATGATGCGCCGAATCGCCTGCGAGCAGTTCCAAAAGCGCCGGCACCGCCTCGCGATCGCGCCAGACGCTCGCTGAATGGGCTGCCGCCTGCGTCACCGTTGCGTCCGCATCTTGTAAAAATATCCGACACAGCGCGCGTGCTTCCACGCCGACAATTCGCGTGGCCGCCCAAACCGCGTTCAGGCGCGCCAACGGAGATTTCCCTTTCATCACTGCCAGTGCGGGCAGCGATAATTCTCCTCGCTTTCCCAGTTCCGAAATCGCCCGACGCCGAACGAACAACCGTGGATCATCCAACAGCCCGCACAGCGCAGTCGGTTGCAATGTTGCCCAGTCCAATTTCAATCCGCGCGGATCATCGAGAGGCTTCGCGTCCAATCGCCGCACCCGATAAATCGCGCCGAGTACATCTGGCTTCCCCAGTTGCGACGTCGGGCAACAGAGCTTGTACCAACCGCCGGTATCGACCACCAGAACGCTTCCATCCGCATCCTCCACCAGATGCGTCGGATGAAAATCGAGGCTGTCACAGGTTAAAAAATCGGAGTCAACCGTTTTGAAGGTCGCCCCTTCCACGGTAAGCACATGCCGCGTCACCTTGTGTAAATTAAACGAGCTGGCCAAGAAGTTGTCCTGAAAATCAGCGCCGAATGCCGTCCCTTCATAGCGCGTCAGCGCGCACTCCGCGGCAGGTCCGGTATGCACCAGCACCGGCATCACTTCCGGAAATGTGTGGGGATGATCGTCGATCACGTCGTGGATCTTCCCGTAAATCCCGCCGTAGATCGCATGAATGATTCCGTCGCGCTTCCCATTGGCCGGGTTTTGAACGAAGGTGGAACTGAAAATACGCTCGCCGCCCGGTGTGAATGTGATCTCAACGGGGTTGTCCATCCCCCCGGTCATCACCGGCTCGATCCCCGTTCCATCCGGCCGTGATCGAAACAAATGCGCCGCCCGCGTGACAAACGGCTTACCGCCAGGCCGGTCATACGTCTGCTCGGCAAACGCTCCCTTGCACCAGTAGATCCATCCATCCGGGCCCAGATACGGGCCATGCAAATCATTGGCGCACCCCGTCAGGGTCTTACCCGCAAACCATTCTGCACGCTGATCGGCAACCCCTTTGCCCGTCGAATCCGTCAATTTCCAAATACTCGGCGGGGCGGCCACATACAGCGATCCATCGAACCACAGTGTCCCCGACGGAAACATCATCTGGTCGGCAAACACCCTTGAGCTATCAAAAACACCGTTTCCCTGCGTATCCGTCAACCGCACAATGCGGTGCGGCTTCTTCTCCAACTGCTTCTTCGGAGCCTCCGAAGAACCTGATGAATCGGCAACATACAAATTCCCCTGTTCGTCAAAATCCGCCGTAACCGGACGATCCACCAGCGGCGGAGCTGCCACCAACTCCACCGTGAATCCATCCGGAACCGTAAAGTGACGATGATTCACGGTCACCTCCCTCGCCACGCCCGGGAATGCAATCCCAAAAAATCCAACCATCAACAATACGCAGTGACGTGAAATCATAGAAATCTCTATCTTAAGAAAGGTGCATGAAGCCTACCCGATTCAGAACCATTGTCATCCCCTTGGTGCCAATCTGATTTTAACGGTCTTTACATCCCTCGCGCCGCCGCTACACTTTCGCCCGTCAGTTTATTGGGAATTTCCTCAGATCGGCGGATTGCACTTGAAAGCTTCGCTCTCGGCACGGAAGTCGTCGCGCAGAACCCTTGGTAACAACCTCAGGGCAAAGCTCGCGACGTGTATTTTGGCGGGCCTTGTTGGATTGCCCCTTCCTGGCGCGGTTGTACACGCACAGCAAGCGCCGGCTCCGACATCGGTCCCGTCAACCTCCCCCACCACCGCGCCCGCGCGCTCAACCCCGGTCGCCCCGGAATTGAAAGGACGTACCGTCGAAGATGTTCGCATCATCGGCAATGCCACGGTTTCAACCGCGATCATCCGCAACCTGATTCGCACGCGCCCGGGCGATGCGTTCGACCCGGCCACCGTCGAAGAAGACTACCAGCGCGTCTACGGCCTGAAAAAATTTGCCAATGTTCAAGCAAAAGTTGAACCCACTCCCGGCGGTGTCGTCGTCGTTTTTGATGTTTCCGAACAACGCCAAATCAAAGAAGTCCGCTTCAACGGCAACACACACGTCGAAACCGAAACGCTTCTTGGATTAATCGAGCTTAAAGCCGGTGAATCCATCGACCCGTTCCGCATCTCCGTCGCGCGGCAGGCCATTCAGCGTCTCTATCTCGAACGAAATTATCCACAGGCCCACGTTGAAGTCGCTCAGGATGCGCTGACAAAAGAAGGTCAGTTAATCTTCAACATCGTCGAAGGCCCGCACGTTCGCATTCGAAAAATCCAGATCGAGGGAAACCACTCCTACACCGATGACAAAATCAAGGACCAGGTCAAAAGCGGGACCTGGTTTCTCTTTTTCAGCCCGGGCCGATTTGATCCTGAGATTGTGGAAGATGACGTTGGGGCGATCCGACAGTTCTATCAACAGCACGGCTTTTTCGACGTTCGCGTTGGCCGCAAAATCGTGGTTTCTCCGGATCAAACCGAAGTCATGATCACTTTTGTGATCGACGAGGGCCTGCGATACAAAGTCGGGCGAATTACCTTCAAGGGTGCCGCGACCGTTTCTGAAAAAACCTTGCGGGATGGCCTGAAGTTGACCGAAGGCCGCGCGTACGATCAGGATATTCTGCGTCGCGACGTGCGCTCGATGGTCAAGGATTACAGTGCCGTCGGTGGATTCATCTATCAGCCGCAGTCACAGAATCCGGACTACCTGAATATCGAAACCAAAACCGTCTTCAACAAAGAGGCCGGCACGGTTGACTTGATTCATGAAATTCATGAAGGCCGGCAATTCCGTGTCGGGCGAATTCTGGTTCGCGGCAATTCAAAGATTCAAGACAAGGTGTTTCTCCGCGAACTGCGCGTTTCACCCGGACAACGATACAACTCATCCGAGTTTCAAGATGCAATCGACCGGATGCGCGGCACAAACCTGGTCACCGGCGTGCAAGTCACTCCGATCGGTGAAGGACAGGATGTGCGCGACGTGCTGGTGGAAGTCAAAGAAAACCAGACCGCGTTCTTTACCGTCGGCGCGGGCTTCACCAGCAATGCCGGCGTCCTGGGCAATATCAGCTACGAGCAGCGAAACTTTGACATCAGCAACTGGCCCTCGACCTTCAGCGAGGCGTTCAGCACCCGGGCATTCACCGGGGCCGGTCAGTATTTCAAGATCCAGTTGGAGCCGGGCACCGAGCAGAGCCGGGCTTCGGTGAGCTTCCAGGAACCTTACCTGTTCGATCAGCCTTATGCGTTTGGTTTGAACCTGTACTACTCCACGCGATCGCGTGAGCACTACGATGAAGTTCGGGCGGGTGTAACAACCTCGCTGGGTCGACGTTTCGGCCGCGACTGGATCGCCCGATTGACCCTTCGTGGTGAAGATGTCGAAATCCGCTCTGTCCAAGATAAAGCTCTGCGCGCTCCGGAAATTCTTGACGGGCGAGGCCACCACACGATCACCAGCGCCGGACTCGAACTTCGCCGTGACACAACCGATAACCCGCTGCTGCCCTCACGCGGAAGCGTCATCGGAGTGGGATATGAACGTGTGGGCGCGTTTGGGGGCGAGGCCAACTTCGACAAATTCAGCGCAGACGCCTCGGCCTACTACACGCTGAAGGAAGATCTGCTGGATCGAAAAACCATTCTTGCCGTTCGCGGTCGCGCCGGTTACATTCGAGGCGACGCACCATTCTTCGAGCAGTTTTACGGCGGTGGGGGTGGCAGCGTCCGCGGGTTCCGATATCGCGGCATCAGCCCGCGTTCCGGGCCGGATAATGATCCGATTGGTGGCACATTCACCACGACCGGAACCGTCGAAGTCGGGTTCCCCCTCTTTGGCGAAACCTTGCGCGGCGTCGTCTTCACCGACGCCGGCACCGTTGAACGCGACGTCCGCATCAGTACACTCCGCAGTAGCGTGGGTTTCGGTGTTCGACTGACCTTGCCAATCTTCGGTCAGGTGCCGATCGCATTGGACTTCGGTTTCCCGATCACCAAAGCCAGAACCGATGACAAGCAGATCATCAACTTCTCCCTGGGTTTTGCCCAGTGATGCAACAATGATCCCCTCCCACCGGTACTGGGGAAGAGTGAAGGTGAGGGATCTTTCCCCCGCCGACCGGTGAGAATAATGCGTGTGCCCCAGTGGTATGACCTTTACGTTTAAACTCTCGGGTCTTTGACCCTCATTTGAAAGGACTGCTTCGATGAAGTTGTTGAAATCCATTGCCCTGTCGGCTTTGATCCTATCGGCGCTCAATCTGAATTCTCCCTCCAACGCGCAAGACGGTGCCTTTCATGTCGCCACCGCCAATCCCTCCCGCATTCTCGCCCAGATGAAGGAAACCCAGGAAAAGAACGAAACCGAAAAGAAAGAACGTCAACAGCTTGACGAACAGGAAAAAGCCAAAGTCAAGGAAATCCAGGATATCAAAGACCAGCGCGACAAATTCTCCACTAAAAATACGCCGGATTGGAAAGAAAAAACCAATCAGATGCTGTCCAAGAGCGTCGAGCTTCAAACCTGGGTCGAACTGAAAAAAGCCGAATTAACCCGTCGGCATAAAGAAGAAATCAAAGCGCTTTTCGATAAGATCCAGGCCACCATCGCCCAGGTTGCGGCCGACAAGAAAATCGATCTGGTGATCGCCGACTACGGCGCGGATTTCCCCGAGGATCTGGACGCCCTCACGCCCGATCAACTGCACGCGCTCATTCGACAGAAGAACGTTCTGTTTACCGCCAAAGGCGTCGACATCAGCGCCGATGTCACTGCCCGTCTCGATGCTTCGTATAAATAAACCTCAACGGTACACTATTATTTATTCTTCGTAGGGTCCGCTATAGCGGACCCTACGAATATCGGTTTGCGTCCCACTACCAAGATAATCAGGACCACAATGCCCGCCCGGACGCTCAAGGAAATTGCCGCTTTCCTCAACTGCCCGCTTCCCGAGGGCGTCGATCGACCCATCTCCGGCGTGGGCACACTTCACGAGGCAACCCCTTCCGAAATCACCTACCTGTCTTCCGAGCAATATGCCAAACAATTCGGCGGCACCCGCGCCGCCGCCGCCATCGTTCATAAGCGGGTCAAACTGCCGGATCAGCCGCACATCCCCACCCTATTGGTCGACGATGCCGAGCTCGCCATTTCCAGAGTGCTGGAACTTTTTGCCCCACCCATCCCCCGGCCAGCCGTCGGCATGGATACATCCGCCCGTGTCGCAACCTCCGCCGTCATCGGGGAAGGTTCTGCCATCGGACCTTTCGTATTTGTCGGCGAGCGAGCCCAGATCGGTCGCGGCACCATTCTTCATCCCGGCGTCTACATCGGCGATGATGTAACGCTCGGTGAAGATTGTGTTATTTTCCCCAACGTCGTCATTCGCGAACGCATCACACTCGGTAACCGCGTCGTCATTCATGCAGGCAGCACCTTAGGGAGCGATGGTTTCGGCTACCGCTGGGACGGGTCAAAGCACGCCAAAGTGCCTCAGATCGGAACCATCATCGTCGGCGACGACGTGGAAATCGGCTCCTGCACCTGTATCGATCGCGCAAAGTTCTCCACCACCCGCATCGGGCGCGGTTCAAAGATCGATAACCTCGTCCAAATCGGTCACAACGTCGAAGTGGGTGAGCATTGCATTATCGTCGGTCAGGCCGGTTTGGCCGGTTCCACCAAGCTAGGTCGCGGTGTGATTCTGGGTGGGCAGTCGGCCATCCGCGATCACATCACCATCGGTGACGGTGCCATGGTCGCCGGCACCAGCGGCGTCGCCGAAGATATCCCCGCCAAGTCAATCGTCAGCGGAACCCCCGCCCTGCCCCACCGTCAGTCCCTGCGCGAGCAAGCCGCCCTCCGCCGTTTGCCCGAACTGGTTGTCCAGTTCCGCAAACTGCAAGTAGAAATCGAAACCCTCAAAAAAAACCTCGAAACGAAGTGAAAGAGCCGCTCCGAACCGTGGCGTAGCTGCTTCAGCAGCCACGTCTCCGCCCCCAAACCCTTTAACTCTCCGGCTCCTCATAAACCACTTCCTCCTGCCGAACCGCATGCCCCGTCAGCGCCTTCAAAATCCGATCGATATGCACATGCCCATTCTCGATAAACACCGCATATTTACCCTGCGTTCCCCCCGTCACCGTCCCCGCCAGATAAATCCCCGGCACATTGGTCTCCATCGTCTTTTCATCGAACGTAGGCTTCTGGCCTTCGCCCGTTAATTCGACACCCGCCAATTCGCACAGCGTCATATCCGCTTCATAACCAATGGCGGTCAACACAAAATCCGCCGCCACCTCATATGTCTCCCCATCCCCTCGCTGCATCGTCACCGCCGAATGATGAATCCGCAGTGGCCGAGTCCCAAAGTGCCCTTCGATCTCCCCGCTCTTCAGCAAACCGCCAATCTCCGGCATCAACCAATACTTGATGCTCTTGGCATCAATCGCCGCACGACGATAGCTCAAACTTACTTTCGCCCCCGCATGATGGCATCGCAGCGCTGATTCAATCGCCGAATTCTTCCCACCGACAATCAACAAACGCTTCCGAAAATAAACGTGCGGATCATCCAATCGATCGCTCACATGGCTCAATCCTTCACCCGGAATTTCCAGCTTGCGCGATCGCGCCGTCCCGCCTGTCGCCAGCACCAATCGACGACACGCATATCGTCGTTCTCCCGAGAGCGAACGCGTCAATAACGCAAATCCTTCACGAAGCCGCTCGATATAAATCACCGGTTCATAGGAATTGATTTTCAAATCAAACTGCTGCACCACCGTCCGAAGATACGCCAGGTATTGCTCTCGCGTACATTTATTCTGATCCGGCGTTTGCAACGGCACGCCCGCAATCGCGATTCGATCATTCGAGCTGAAAAACCGTGTCTGCGGTGGGAACCAACTGATCGTGTCGCCAATCTGCTTGGCATCGAATTGCAGGTAATCAATCCCCCCTTTCTTGAACGCAACCGCCAACTCCAACCCAATCGGCCCGGCTCCCACAATGATCACGTCCGCGCTGTATTCCGTGGTCATCATGCCAGCATCATAGTGCAGTGCATCGTCATTGTCCTTACAATCCCGCCCCATGCCCCGGATGAGTCAAAATCGTATTTCCACGTCTCACGTAGGGTCCGCTTCAGTGGACGGAACTTTCGGTGGCATGGGCGTCCCGCCCGTGCTTTTTGTATTAGTGAACGCGGGTGAGACGCCACCGGCAAGTCCCCCCCTCCCAAAAAGAATTCCAGAAAACTTCCTAGTGCATTGTCAAAGCTGGGATTTAGGGTGCCACGGGTCGCGGTACTCCGAGACCCGTGTTCATCCCGCGCCAGAAGAGTACAGGTCTCGGAGTACCGCGACCCGTGGCACCCGATCCAACGTTTCCCTAATTACTAGGCATGACAATGCACTAGCAGTTCTCAGCATCTGCCTCGCCATTTTCCTCACCGGCTGCACTCATAAAAACACACGCCTCAATGCCGCCAATGTCCCGTTGGAATTGCAGGTTCACAATCACACGCGCGCCTCCACCGTATCAGAAGATGAAACGCACCGACCCAATCGCAGTGGATATTTCGTCGGCATTGCCATCAGCGGAGGTGGATCGCGCTCCGCAAATTTCTCCGCCGCCTGCATGCTCCAGCTCGAACGCATCGGTCTGCTCCAGAAAGCAGACTATGTTTCCTCCGTCAGTGGTGGATCCCTCACGGCCGCCTACTACTGCCTGAGCGACGACAAAGAATGGAATCCCGAGCAGTTGCAAAAGCGGATGTCGCACAGTTTTGCCAGCGATCTGATCTTCAAATTTCTCATGCCCACAGGAATGCTGGCCACCTTTTTCACCGATTACGACCGCAGCGATCTTCTGGCGGAATCCTTTCAATCGACACTCTTTTCCCGCGACGGTCGCGGGCTTACCTTCGCCGATCTCCGTGCCGATCGCCCCCGATTGCTCATCAATTCCACCGACCTGCAATCCGGTCGCAAATTTATTTTCAGCAACGATACCTTCGATACCCTCAACAGCGATCTTGCCAAATACCCCATCGCCTGGGCCTGCGCCGCCAGCGCCGCCGTCCCCGTCCTGCTGCATCAAGTCACGCTCCGCGACTATTCCACCATCTTCAGGCAATACCGCCATTTCATCGACGGTGGAATCGCCGACAACCTCGGCATTCAAACACTCGTCGAAGTGTACGACCGTCAAAATAATGCGGCCGTCGTAAAGAATTTGCCGCCCCCTTATCCCAATGGCGCGATTTTTATCGTCATCGATGCCAAAACCCGCTTCAACGCAAAACTGTCCGACAAAGGCGATATCAGCTTCATCGAGTCCCTTGAATTTGGCTCCGGTTTAACCAGCACCGCGCTCCTTTCCCGCGCCAGCTCCGCCTCCATGGCCGAGCTCATCGTGAAATACTCTCCCGCCGAAACCACTGCCGAAGTGCTTCGCCAGCGCATCGTCGATCTCGAAACCAACGGCTACCTCAAAACGGAAGACCGCGACCGCCGTCCCGTTCACATCGTCCACTTCGCCCTGTCCCAGGTGAACGGCTTAGGCAAAGTCCCCTTCCAGAGTTTCAGCGAAAGCCTCGATAACATCGCCACTTATTTCAATATCGAACGCACCGACGCCTACAACCTCTACCAGGCCGCGAACCTCCTCATGACCGAAAAATACGAGGTCATTCTCAAACCCCTGGTAGATGAAATCAACGACGGGAAATAGCAGTGGCATCGGCGTCCCGCCCGTGCTTTTCTTGAGTCCTCTCGCTGAACGCTCATTAAGAAATTTAAATTTCCAGGTAGGACGGCAGAAGAATTCCAGTGCCACGGGTCACGGTACTCCGAGACTCGTGCGTATCGTTCGGCCAACAGCACGGGCGAGACGCCCATGCCACCCATTTCTTCCTCGCTAATTCGCCGGCGCATCCGGCGCAGGTGGATTTCGTCCCGCAATCTCCTTCTTCTTCTGCCGTAAACTTCGGATCACCAGTTCCGGCAAGAGCCCATGCAACTGCTTCAGCTCTCCCCCCAGCGACACAATCTGCCGAATCAAACTGCTGCTCGTCAGCGCGTATTGATCGCCCGTCATGATGAAAACCGTCTCAACCTCGCCCACCGCTCGATTCGCCAACGCCAGTTGAAATTCATATCGCAAATCCGATACGTCCCGAATCCCGCGCAGAATCACTGTCGCTTTCATCTGACGCACAAAATCGACCGTCAGCCCGGTGAAGGATTCGACGCGAACATTCGGCATATCCTTCAATAGCTCGCGGATCATTTCGACGCGTTCTTCCAGCGTAAACATCTCCCGCTTGTCCGGATTGATACCGACACCCACGATCAATTCATCGAAAAGTGTGACACCCCGCCGAATCACATCGAGATGGCCGTTGGTGATCGGATCGAACTGTCCCGGGAACACCGCTCGTCTTCGCGTATGACTCATGGGAGATAAGATATCAAAAGAAATGACGAATGACGAAATTTGAATTCACGAATTCAGACCATCCTTAATCGTAAATCTCTCGAATTGTCCCTTTCGTGAATTCGAATTTCGTAATTCGTAATTCATCGCATTCAAGCTACATTCACAAAAATGCTTCATCGCCACCGAACAGATTCCGGCCTCACAATCTACCTCTCTCCATTGCTTCAAAAGGTCGGTGTTCCCCACGCGTTTAGCACGCGCCTCGGTGGGGTAAGTCCGGCCCCTTTTGATTCGCTCAACCTTGGCATGCTCGGCGACTCTGAGCGACAGGATCAACTTCCCAACATTTTCGAGAACTACCGACGCCTCCGCACGGCTATCGGTTGCGAAAACCGAGAACGATGTTGGGTTCACCAGGTACACGGGCCAGAAGTCTGTGCCGTGCGCCAGGGCGAAGTTTTCGACAACGGTGCAAAGGCCGATGCCCTGGTCATCAACGATCCAAGGCGACTGGTTTCCGTGAAATACGCCGACTGCGTGCCCGTGCTTTTATCGACCCCTGATGGGCGCGCAGTCGCCGCCATTCACTCCGGGTGGCGCGGCGTAGTCGCAGGTGTGGTACCGGCCACCGTTCAATCTCTACTCGATCTAACGCACTCCGCCGCTCATGAGTTGGTTGCAGCGATCGGACCTTGCATCGGACCCGAGCGATTCGAAGTGGGCCCAGAAGTATTGGATGCTTTCACCTCAGTTTTTGGCCCCAATGCCCCGATCAAGGCCGCAGGTCAAAAAGGCTTTATTGACTTGAAGTTGGCCGTGCATCTGCAACTAATCCAAGCGGGTTTATCGGCCAATCAGATTGAGACGAACGATCTGTGTACCTTCCGGGATCGCGATGAGTTTTTCTCTCATCGCCGCGACGCCGGAATTACCGGTCGGATGGCCGCATTGATCGGGCCACGCGCTGCGTAGCGCTACCGTACTTGTAACGTATCCCCTTCAAACGTTATCCCCAACGGCTCAATCTCCACCGCCTTGCGCTCCCCCGATTTTTTAACCGTCCCGGCAACCCACGCGTCATACCCATTTTCAGTCGCCAACTGCACGCATCGATCCGCATCCGCCGAATCCACATACGCCGCAAAACCCGCCCCCATATTGAACGTGGCATACGCCTCACGCTGATCCACCGGCCCACTCCGCATGATGAAGCGGAAGATCGGCAGCGGTTCCCGAACCGTGTGAATCTGATACACAAACGGCTCATCCAATCGCATCAGCTTCCGCCATCCATGCCCTGTAATATGCGCCGCGTAATGCAACGGCAACTCAGCCGCCTGACACGCCGCGATAAACTTCACGTAGATCACCGAAGGATCCAGCAACGCCTCTCCATAAATCCGACCATCCTCAATCGGCGTCAGATACCCCTGCCGCAAACGATCTGCCAACGCACGGCAGAGGCTCAGCCCATTCGTCTGCACCCCGCTGCTGGCCAGCATGATGATCGCATCCCCATCGCTCACATTTCCCGTGATGCGATTCGATTTAGGCCAGATACGCCCCACCGCCGACCCCGCCAACACAATCGTCTCCGGATTCACGATCCCCTTCAGCGCCGGCGTTTCACCTCCACCCCAAACCGCTTCCGACTGACGGCACCCCTCCGCAAACCCTGCCGCCAATTCTTCGCTGCGACCAGGCACTTCAAACCACGCCGCATCCCCCACCGCAGCGTGCATCGCCACTGAAATCGGCAACGCCCCGCAGGTGATCAGATCGTTCACCATCGTCGCCACGGTATCGATTCCGATATTTCGATAAAAGCTGCGACCTGTCAATTTCAAGATTGCATCCGCAACCAGATTCTTGGTCCCAAGTCCCTCTTCCACATGCGCCAGATATTCATTCGCCGTCTCAAGCAGATACGAACTTTCCCCTCGCACGGATTCAGGTTCAATCAACCCGTGCTTCGCCAATGATCCCGTGGTCGTGCCGGCCGCCTTCTGGCAGGCCCGCTTAAACGCATCAAGGGTGTCGTAATTTACGCCGGTTTGCTCGTAGGTCAGTCCACTCATGGACCGGGGAGAATACCGGAGCCACCCCAAATCACGAAATCATCGGGTCCACTCCCCCCATGTACTCATGGGGGGAGGGCTATAGGGTGAGGGGTCTTTTCCCTCCCACTAAAAAAACGCCCGAAAGCCAAAGTCTTTTAATTCCGCACCGTTCCCCCAATAATCCGATCCTGCCCCTGTCCGGCGATGCACACATTTGACTCTTCGATGATTCCCGCTACGATTTCACCTCAATGAACGCGAACAAGGTTACCGCCCCAAGCATTATTAACCCGCCACATCGCGGGTAGGGCCAATCGTTCGCCAACGATATTCAACACAGCCCTGCCCGCGCGGCAGGGCATTTTTGTTTACAGAGTTTCGCAACCCGCATCCAAGGTGAGACCATGAGCACTCCCCGACGCATCGAAATCTACGACACCACCCTCCGCGATGGAACCCAAGGCGAAGGTTTCAACCTCTCGCTCAACGACAAACTGCTCATTACCCAACGGCTCGATGACCTCGGCGTGGACTACGTCGAAGGGGGTTTCCCCCTCTCCAACCCAAAAGATGAGCAGTTCTTCCGCGATGTTCGAGAACTGAAACTCCGGAACGCAAAAGTAGCCGCCTTCGGTATGACCCGGCGACGCGGTATCAAGGCAGAAGACGACCCAGGGATGAAGGCGCTCTTGGCCGCCGAGACACCGGTAGTCACCATCGTCGGGAAAAGCAGCGAGTATCAAGTCAAGACGGTTTTAGCCGTGTCGCTTGAAGAAAACCTGGCCATGATCGGCGACACCGTAAAGCTCATGCGGCAAGCCGGGCGACAGGTCGTTTACGATGCCGAGCATTTCTTCGACGCCTACAAAGCAACTCCCGATTACGCGATCCGCACCCTGCTGGCCGCACAAGAAGCCGGTGCGTCGGTACTCGCCCTCTGCGATACCAATGGCGGATCAATGCCCGAACTCGTCGCCGAAGCCGTCGCCACCGTCAAAAAACAAACCGGTGTTTTAGTGGGCATCCACACCCACAACGATGCCGGGCTCGCCGTCGCCAATGCGCTAGCCGCCATCCACGTCGGAGCCGGGCACGCCCAGGGCACGATCAACGGCGTCGGTGAACGATGCGGCAACATGGATCTCATCACCCTCATCGCCAACCTGCAACTAAAATATCAACTCGATTGCCTCCGCCCCGGCACGCTGCAACGGCTAACGGAAGTCAGCCGTTACGTCTACGAAATCGCCAACTACAACCTCGTCTCCGGCCAACCCTACGTCGGCACGAGCGCGTTCGCCCACAAAGGTGGCATGCACGTACACGCCGTCCAGAAAGACGCCAGCACCTACGAACATGTTTCACCGGAATCCGTTGGCAACACGCGAAAGATCCTCATCAGTGAACTTTCCGGCGTGAGCAATATCGCCACGAAGGCCGGGAAAAAATTCAATCTCGAAAACGACAAGGAAATGCTCCGCCGCGTACTTCTAAAAGTGCAGGATCTTGAAAGCGTTGGCTATCAGTTTGAAGTTGCCGAGGCAAGCTTCGAGCTGCTGCTCCGCAAAGAAATCGGCCGCTACAAACAATTCTTCCAGCTCGATCACTACCGCGTGATGTCCCTACGCAGCGACGGCTTTGAAGGCGTAGCAGAAGCCACGGTAAAGCTACACGTCAACGAAAAGGCCGAACACACCGTTTCCGAAGGCGATGGCCCCGTCAACGCCCTCGATTTCGCCCTGCGAAAAGCCCTACTCCCCCACTACCCCGCCATCGGACAGGTCCATCTGGTCGACTACAAAGTCCGCGTGATCAATTCAAAAGATGAAACCGCCGCCAAGGTCCGCGTCGTCATCGAAAGCCGCCGCGCCCGACCCGATGGCAGCAATGAAATCTTCGGCACCATCGGCGTCAGCACCAACATCATCGACGCCAGTTGGCAGGCCCTGGTCGACGCCTATGAATACCACTTGCTCCATGTGGAAGAAGCCGCGGCCTAGCAAGTACAATCCCGCTCGAATACGTGACGAGATTGGAGCTCGTAGGGTGGGTGTCCTCACCAATACCGTCCGGTATTCCGTACCCTCTGCCAGGGCGAATTGTTGGGTATTCTTTTTTCCGCACTCCTGCCCCTGAGGTGACGGCCGCTGCAATTTTTGCCGCTGGAAGCTGCTTTTTTGGCGCATGCGGCGGCTTTG
>JBBRMF010000088.1:0-18079 GCA_038230975.1 Tepidisphaerales bacterium | reverse complement strand
AAGAGTTACCTGGTTGACAGCATGTGCCGCGCTGCGGTGGCGGCTGGCGCGGATGGTTTAATCATCGAAGTTCACAATGATCCTGAACATGCGATGACGGATGGTGCTCAGTCCATCACTCCTCAACAATTCGCGGAGATGATGCGAGCCATCAAGCGAATCGCCGCAGCGGTGGATCGCGAAGCCTAAATTGGAGCTTTGATCGGAAGATGTAGAGACGTTTCGGAGTTCGAGCAAGGTCACAGACCTTAAAGGTTATCTAGCTCACCATGCCTTAGCGCGAAAAAAATATGCACCGTCATGGGCGGGGGTTGCGGCTCTTACATTTCCAGTGCCTTGAGGTATCCTGATGGTTGATGGGTACGACATTCGTTGGCATAGAGTGCGGGGGGAATCGAGTTCGGGCGCGGCACGCGGCCGTGGTGTTGCATCGACAAAAAGGACAGGTCACTCTCACGGAGTGGTCGTGTCGGATTTATACCGATGAAGAATTGCTCGGCTATCTTGCCGCCGAGGCCGGCAGCAGCGGTGTGATTGCACTTCATGGGCGCGATACTGAATCCTCCGGCGAACTGATGAAGCGAATTTATCGCGTGCTGGACTACCGCGTACTTTTTTCGCTTGCCCCGAAGCACCGAACCCGAGCGCTGGTTCGCGTTGATCCGACGGAAGTTCAACGGGCTTTTGGTGGCGCGACTGAAGGGCAGTCGATGCCGGTGCTTGAGGCGATGCGTACGTTGTCCCCCTCAGTTGATTTCAGGCCTCTCACTCAATTTTTGGATGGTCTGCCTTCGACTGGGAAAATGCGAGCGCAATCCGCAGCGGCGATTCGGGCGGCGATGTCGGCGTATGCGGCACTTTGGTGCTGGTGGCACGGCCCTGCAGGATACGATGTGCTAGGAATGAATACGGAGAATTACCGATTGGCCCCGCGCATGATGGACTATGAGCCGGATACGGGTGGGTCACAGTTTTAGAACTTTCGTCAATGGCAGGGTCACCTGAGGTGGCCATGCCGGATTCGATAAAACAATAATCATTCCGGGAGGGGCTTCCCCTTCGTTTCCGGTGCAAGCCAGATGACGACCATACCGACGAGATAAATCAGCGAAACAGCTTGCCCCATCTTCGCATAGTTCACGGTTGCAAAGCTCAACGAAATTGATCCAACGGCCGCCAGGATTCGACCTGAATTAAAGGCGATTCCCTGAGCGGTCGCGCGCACGCGTGTTGGGAATAACTCAGGCAGATAGAGGGGCAGCCAGCCGTAGAATGCCGCGGAGAATCCTCCGCAGACGAGAACCATCGCGAGGAATCCCAGGCCATAGCTGGTGAACCCACGGAACAGGATCAGGCAAGACGCCAGGGATCCGAGGCATAGAAGAAAATATGCAATTCGGCGATTCAATGCAGCGGCCATCAGCGGAGCCAGCAGGCAACCGATGATCGCGCCGACGCCCGACGTAATCTGTGCATATCCTTTCCCGCGAATGGGAGCATTCTTCACTTCGATATCAACCCAGGAAGGGATTTTTTGAACAGCGCCCCACGTTCCCAAAAGCGCGATCGAGGCAAAGCAGATCGCCAGAAGCGTGGTCATCATCAACTTGCGATTGCCAAACAATTCCGTGAGCGGTTTAGACGGAGCCTGTTTTTGTGCGGCTTCCCACTTATGCGATTCCGGAACGTACATCTGGATCAGGAACGTGATGGCCGCCGGTGCCGCGCCGGCCAGCACCACCCATCGCCAACTGGTTTCCGTCACTGGGAAATAGACGCCGATGACACCGACCAGAACGAATCCGACATTTGATGCGGCTCCGATCAAACCGGCCAACATCGGCCGGTGTTTGGCATCCCACACTTCCATGACGAGCGCCACGCCAAGTGCCCATTCGCCGCCCATGCCGATGGCCGCGGTGAATCGAAGAATCGCAATTTGCAACGGGGACTGCACGAAAAAAAGGAGTCCGGTAAAAGCGGAATAGACAAGAATCGACATGGACATCGCTTTGACGCGACCGATCTTGTCGCCCAACCAGCCGAACGCCAGTCCACCGAAGGCGGCGCCAAAGAGGAACGACGCATCGATCACCACGTTCCAAAACTTGATGGTCTCTTTCAGTTTCACTGGAGAAAGATTTTTTGAGCTCAATAAGTTTTGCAGTGCGGGGCGGGCGATCTGCGGAAAAATCCCCATTTCCAATCCGTCGAACATCCAACCCAAAAAGGCGGCCAGCAGGACAAGCATTTTGCCAGATTGACCGAGCTCAGTGCTTTCGCTCAAGAGGGATTGCCCGGCGGGTGACGGTGCTTGAGAAAGGTCGTGGGTTGAATGTTCCAAATCAGTCACCTGGGAAAAAGCCTCGAATCGAGAATCAAGCGGCGGAAGAGACTAGCAACATAAAGCCGCCATTGCGAGAGATATACCTTGAAAGGGGGGATGTTATCGGGCGTCACCGATGCGATAAAACGGAACCCAGTGCCCCTCATATCCCAATTATTCATTCCTTCCGACTCCTTCGGCTCAAGTGGGGGCGTAGTGGACCGATGATATTTGCAGTGTAGCGCGGTCTTGGACTGCGCCCAAGGTCTGGGAAGCAGGAGGAATCAGTGGAACGTCGCAACATAGAGCCGTCTTCTGAGAAGGCGCAATCCATTGAATCGACTTTGAGCAGCCCGCACGACGCCGGGCTTCCCGGGCGGGCCGTTGCGCAGAACGAGGGGAACGTTTCTCGTGAGTCACGTTTGCTCATGCGAGGTGAAACCGTGATTGCCCGCACCGGTCTGATTTTGGCATCGATCGTGTTGGTGGCGATGTTCAGCAACGGATGGTTGACCTACCAGGCCCAGCGTGATGCGGTCTCGGCAGCGCGCCGACAACAGGTGATGGCCGTTGAGTCACTCTTATGGCAAAGCGCCGAAATCATGCTCGCGCAGGATGAAGTCTCCGCAGTTCGTCGACTCTTGTCCGATGCCGGACGTACTTACAACCTCAAACGCTGTCGAATTGTTTTGCCGGATAATGGCATTATTGCCTCAAGCGAGCCGTCGCAGATCAACCTACATAAACTTCCTGCCACATGGTCCGACGGACCCATGGAAGCCGGGCCGAATACTGCCAATGAGATGCTCGTAACGCTGTCGCATCCATTGCGGATCGCCGGTCGTGGGAGTGCGCGGCTCGACTTGTTCGCGCCAGTGGATTATCCACTGAGGATGTTCCTGGAAACGCAAGGGGGTGTAGGTGCGATCGGTGCAGCGGCGCTCGTTTCGCTCTTGCTCGTCTACCGCAATATGCGATGGCGTCTGCGGGCGATGGGCGCAATCCGCGAAGCATTATTAGCACTGAGTCATGGGGAAGTTTCGATGGCCGCACTCACCGTCGGGCCGGACCTCGGTCCGGAGGCAGTTGCATGGAATGATCTGCTGCTCGAAAAAGATAAATTATCCACGCTTGTGGTGGTTGGCGCCACGCGTGATCCGGTGAATGATCGTCGCGTGAATAAGGGAGACCTGGACGCGGCGTTCGATGCGATGTCTCAGGGGCTTGTCCTGATCAATGAAAAGCTCGAGGCGAAATTCGTAAACGGGGCGGCGGCGGTGTTCCTGCAGGCACGTCGCGAAGAAATGGTCGGGCATGGCGTGGCGAACTTTATCAAGTACAAACCGGTGCTCACCGCGATTGAAGGCATTGCCGCCGGCACGGTTCGCAAGCGGATGACTATTGAAGTAAAGCAGGGCGGTGAGAATGGAACCGGGGTTCTGAAGTTCAGTATTCGCCCGGTACGACGCGAGGATTCTGCCGCCGCGATGGTCATTATCGAGGACGTGACTCAGCAGCGCGTCGCCGATGAATCTCGCAACGCCTTCGTGGCTCAGGCGACGCATGAATTGCGAACCCCTTTGACGAATATTCGCCTGTACGTCGAGACGGCGATTGAAGAAGGTGAAGCCAACCCCGCGGTGCGAACCAATGCGTTGAATGTCATCAATCAGGAAGCGCGCCGTCTGGAAAGTATTGTCACGGAGATGTTAAGTGTTTCAGAGATTGAGGCAGGTTGTTTCAAACTCAATCGTGCGGAAGTTCGCCTCGACGCATTGTTCACTGAGTTAGCTGCCGACTACGAAGCGCAGTCCCGGGACAAGGGCATCCAACTGAAGATGAATCTGCCGCCCAAGCTCCCGGCCATCAAGGGCGATCGCGACAAGATCAACGTTGCCTTGCACAATCTGCTGGGCAATGCGCTCAAATATACGATGGCTAAAGGCCATGTCGCGGTCAATGTTTCGATCGACAAAAGTAGCCTGACCGTTGAAATCGTCGACAGCGGAATCGGTATCAGCGCGGAAGACCAGAAACATATCTTCGACAAATTCTACCGTGCGAAAGATCCCCGCGTCGGCAAGATCGTCGGCACTGGGCTTGGGCTTACTCTGGCGCGAGAAGTCGTGCGATTGCATGGCGGTGAGATCACGGTTGATTCGCAAATCGACAAAGGCAGTCGGTTCACGCTGACATTGCCGATCGCCGTGGAGGCCGTCTGATGGACATACAAACGCAACGACAAGGTGCGATCACCATTATTCGACCGCAGGGCCCGCTGTGCGGTCAGGATGCCGATCAAGTGAAAACCGCGATTATCGAAGCCTCCGGCGCGAGCCTCGGCCGCATCGTACTGGACTTGGAGGCGATCCCCTTTGTAGACAGCCGTGGACTTGAAGCACTTGTGGAAGTGACTGAGGAAATGTCAGAAGGCGGCCAGGCTCTCAAGCTGTGCGCAGCCAACAAAACCGTTCGGGAAGTGCTCGAACTCACTCAACTTTCGGGTCTCTTCGAACACTTTGAAGACGTCGGAAGTGCGGCCAGAAGCTTCCTGTAAATAACCGTTCGTGATGCGTATAGGTTCCGCACAGCGGAACCTGCGAATTTTGAGTCGGGTCCGCCTTACCGGACGGAATCGCTATCATGGCTACTGCCTCACCAAAATCTCCGCCGAAAGTTCGGATCGGCGACGCGCTCGTAAAAGAAGGCGTGCTCTCGGCCGAGCAGTTGAGCCGCGCGCTGGCCCAGCAGAAAGCCACCGGCCGGGTACTCGGGGAATTATTAGTTGAGCAGGGATTTATCAGCAGCGGTTCGTTGGTTCACGTGCTCGCCAAGTGCCTTGGGGTCATGGGTTGCCAGTTGCGGCATGGGTTAATGGACCCTGGGCTGGTGAAAGTCATCGGTAAGGATGAAGCGGAAAAGTTGATGGCGATTCCGCTGTTCAAAGTGCATGGTACGTTGACGGTTGCGATGACCGAACCGCAGCTCCTGCCGAAAATCGACCGCCTGCGCAAGCTCACCGGCTGCAAGATCCACGCGGTGCTGGCACTTGAAGCAAACATCCGGGAATTTCTCGGCAAATACGGGGACAGCAGTACCAGTGTCGATGCATTCCTGACATCACTGGAAATCTCCGATGTCGAAGTCGTGCTCAAAGAGCAGACCGATGAAGGCCCGGTGACGGATCTCGATCGGATGATCGCCGGAAGCCCGATCATCAATCTGGTGAACATCGCCTTGCAGACCGCCATTCGCGACAAAGCAAGTGACATTCACATTGAGCCGGAAAAAAAGGGCACCCGTATCCGATACCGCATTGACGGGGTGCTGCGCGATCTGATGAAACCGCCGGCGGGCATGCACGGCGCGATCACCTCGCGCATCAAAGTCATCGGGAAAATGGATATTGCCGAGAAGCGCCTTCCGCAGGAAGGGCGCGTAAGAATTGTTTCCGAAGGGCGGGACATCGATCTGCGCGTCAGCAGCATGCCGACGTTGCTGGGTGAGAAACTGGTGCTGCGAATCCTCGACAAATCGAACCTGCGCGTTCGGATGGAAGACCTGGGCATGCGGCCGGCGGCGATGGAAATGTTCCAGCGCATGCTCAAACGTCCGCACGGGCTTGTGCTGGTGACCGGGCCCACGGGAAGCGGCAAAACCACAACGCTCTACAGTGGGCTGGAACTCCTTCGCAGTCCCGAACGAAACATCATCACGATTGAAGACCCCGTTGAATATCAGCTCGATCTAATCAATCAGGTTCATGTGCAGGAGGCGATCGGCCTGACGTTCGCCCGCGCCCTGCGCAGCATTCTGCGACAAGACCCGGACATCATCATGGTCGGTGAGATTCGCGATGAAGAAACCGCGCGCGTGGCGGTGCAGGCGGCATTGACGGGGCACCTCGTGCTGGCGACCTTGCATACCAACGATGCCGCGGGTGCCGTCGCGCGATTGCTCGACATGGGGATTGAACCTTACTTGCTTTCAAGCGCGCTCAACGGAGTCGTCGCTCAGCGATTGGCTCGCACGATCTGCCCGAGTTGTGCCACGAAATACTATCCGTCTGAAATCGTACTCGCCGACGCGGGGATCACCGACCAGAACGGTCGTGCGTTTCGAAAAGGCGGCGGCTGCCCTCAGTGCCACGACAGCGGATGCAAAGGCCGCGTCGGTGTGTACGAGGTGATGGAAACCACGCCCGAGGTTCGCCGGATGATCCATCGGGCCGCGGCATCGCATGAACTGCGCGATGAGGCCCGGCGGAGTGGATTCCTTTCACTGCGCGAGGAAGGAGTCTTGATCTCGTTGGCCGGTAAAGCGAGTCTCGAGGAAGTGCTGAGCGTCACGCATAACGAAGACGCCGGTGGCAAAGAGACATCGAAATCGAAGTCGTCCCCCAATGCGATCGCGGCACCTGCCAGTTTGGAGGCCGCATGAAGTTTGTCTATCAGGCGATGGATAAGAGCGGTCAGACGGTTCACGACGTCACCGAAGCAAAAGATACCCATGAGGCAGTCGAGAATCTTCGCCGTCAGGGATTTTTCGTCACGGAAATCGGCCCGGCGTCCCAGGCGGTCACCACAAAGAAGGTTCGCGGGGGAATTGGGCGTGGCAAGCGATTAAAATACCTCGCGATGTTTTCCCGCCAACTTCATGTGCTGGTCGGTTGCGGTATTCCGCTGACGCAGGCCCTGGAAGCACTCGCTCGTCAGGTCAAGCCGGGGCCCTGGAAAGATGTCCTGACCAATATTCACTCGCGCGTGGAAGAAGGAACTCCACTGTCCGGCGCGCTGGAGATGCACCCGCGCTATTTCGACCCGATTATTCGCAGCATGATTGAGGCCGGTGAAACAGGCGGGAATCTGTCGGCCATGCTCGACAGAATGGCGAACCTCACCAAGAAACAGGTACATACTCGCAGCGCCATCATCGGGGCGATGGTCTATCCATGCCTTTTGATTGTGGTATCGATCAACGTGATGATCACGATGCTGACGTTCGTGCTCCCGCGTTTTGCGGATCTATTCAAAACACTTGATTCACCGCTGCCTCCCTCCACCAAGTTCCTGATGGGCCTCAGTGATATCATGCGGAACGATTGGTGGGCCATCCTGATCGGACTTGTGGCCATCGTCGTGGGAACTAAAGCGTGGCTCGGGTCCAACTCGGGCAAGCGATCCATCGACACACTGGTGATTCGCTTCCCCAAGTTCGGAATCCTCGTGAGAAACTTCATTACTGCGCAACTGGTTCGAACGCTGGGAGTCCTGGTGCAAAGCCGAGTCCAGTTATTGGACGCAATACGGCTGGCGCGGCTCGGCACGATGAATCATCATTATGCGGACCTTCTATCCCGCGCGGAACAGGCGGTGGTCTGCGGTGAACCGATCAGTTCGGCGTTTTCCCGTGAGGATCTGATCCCCTCCAACGTTTACGAGGCCTTACGCAACGGCGAACGAAGTGGTCAGGTCGGGCCGCTTCTTCTCAACATGGCCGACTTCATGGACGAAGAGAATGAAGTGGTGATGAAATCGTTGACCAGCATTATCGAACCTTTGATCCTCATCGTGCTCGGTGTGCTTGTCGGTGGCGTGGCGCTCAGCATGTTCCTGCCGTTGTTTGATCTGACGGCCGCTGCGCGGGGAGGTGGATAATGCCGTTATTCAAAAGCAGTGAACGAACGCATATCGGTGTCGACATTGGCGGTCAAAACATCAAGGCTGTTCAAATGCGCCAAGGCTCGCGCGGATGGCAGGTTGTGGCGACAGCCCAATTCCCACGCATCGAGATCAATTCGCCTTTAACCGGCGCTGAGGTCCGTCGCCTGTCAGAGGTGCTGTATCGCCGTTCGTTTTCGGGCAACCAAATTGTCCTGGCGGTTCCCGGTGACAAACAAATCAACGGCACAATGGAACTGCCTTTAAGAGGCGCAGGTGTTTCCCTGGATGCCGTGGCCCGCATGGAATTTTCCCGCGCCTACAAATGCGATCCCCAGACATTTGAAATGGCCTACTGGGATTTGCCGGCGGCGGCCCGAGCGGCGCGAACGACCAACGTCATGGCTGTCGCGTTTGCCCATTCAGAGGCGGACGCACTGATGGATCTTTTCGCGACGGCAGAACTGGACGTCGTCGCGCTCGATACCCGCTCTTGGGCCATGGCGCGCGCCTGCGCCTGCGATGCGGAAGACGCAACGGGAATCGTCATACTGCTGGAGCTGGGCTGGAATGGTGCCTTGCTCGTCATGTTGCACCACGGCATTGTGATTTACGAGCGTCTGTTGACCGAAGCAGCACTTAAAAATCTGAATACGACGATGGAGACCGAACTCAAAATCTCTTCGGCACTCGCACAACACATTTTGAGTTTTTCCGGACTCGCAGCAAAAGCACCGGCCGATGCGCGAGGGATGCCCAAGGTGCCGATCGAACTGCAGAACGAAGTTCGAGTCACTGCGGAGGCTCATTTCGAAGTGGTTTCGCAGGAATTGCTGGAGTCCGTTTCCTATACGAGCCATCAGTATCCGGAATCGCCGACTTCGCGACTGCTGCTCATGGGCGGCGGGGCGATGATTCCGGGAATCGCAGAACATATGTCCAGACGAATCGGTTTGGAATGCAGTGTTGTTTCCCCGGCGCAATTGGAGACTTCTAATTCTTTGACCGCCAGCGAGTGTAACGCGAGTTTGACGGTAGCCGCCGGTTTGTCGCAATTTCGCGAGCCATCGTGATACGAAATGAACCAACCCTGATGCCCACGAAATAAGACGAATGAACAGCGTAAACCTCATCCCGATTCGGCATCGCCAGCAGCGCAAGCTTTACGCGCGCCGGAAAACCTGGATACGCGTTCTATCAATTTATACCGTGCTGTTGACGGTCATTTATGGAACTTGGCATGTACTCTGGGGAAACGACGGACACGATCTACCACGCCAGCTTGCACTGGTACACGGAGACGTGGACGAGCTGACCAAATCCATCGCCCGACAACGTGTTGCGTTTAATGAAACGCAATCGGTCTTGCGTGCCAATCAGGCCGTGAATGGGCAGCCGGATTGGAGCATGCTCCTGGCTTTGGTCGCAAATCTGCGGGGCGACAACCTGGTGCTGAATCAGTGCGGGTTGGACGCGGCTTCGACATCGCCGCAAAGTGTGCCGGCTATATCCGAAGCGTCAATTCCCGTTCCTTTGCTGAAGTTGAAGGGTTACGGGAAAACGCAGGCCGCAGTATCGCAGTTCGCATTGCGGTTGGAAGAAACGGGACTGTTCGAATCCGTCTCGCTTTTGAAGACCAGTCGAGAATTATTCCTTGCCGGTGAAGCCATTGGTTTTCAGGTCGAATGCCGCGTAAAAATGACCGCCGATGCGCCCTCGCCGATGAAACCGAAACCTGCTGCTGCTCCGGTTCGCGCACGCGATAACCATGTTGCGGAACTTTCAAGCGTGGGAGACAACATACAATGACGCCTGCCACGAATCTGCATTCATCCGATAAAGCGGCACCTGCCAGCGCGGTCCGGTCGCCGATCAATGTCACCGCACTACAAATGGACACCCTCGGTGTCGGGGCGATGTTGGCTATTTCCGCCGCGATTTATTTCTTCGGCATTCACCCTCTTACAGAACGTCATTCTCTTGCGCGCTGGCAACAGGGTGAATTGTCGATTGCGCGAGAGAATCTGAGCGAGGCGCAGAAGGTTCTTGCGAATCTGCGTGCGAAATCGGCATTGACGGCGCAGCGGATCAAAGCCAGTCCGCTAAAGCTGCAACCGGTTACGTTGTTAAACCAACGGCTGGCGCTGGTTACGGATTTGGCAACTCAAGGTGGCGCGACACTGGATGACGTTCAGCCCGGTAAAACCAGTGCCGGAACGCGATTCGATGTTCTTCCGATTCACGTGGCCGGAACGGGATCATTCCCCGCGTTTACGGCAATGCTGCATCGGGTCCACACGCAGTTCCCGGATACAGGAATCAGCACCTTTGAGTTATCCGGCAGTCCTCAGGAAGAGGCGGCAAGCGCCAAATTCAGCGTCGATCTCATCTGGTACACCGAGCCTCATAAACAAGCGACGGATCGCAATGCGCATAACGGCAGTGGACCCGAACAAACGACGGGAGAATCGACGCTTCGACCCAACGCACAAGGGAGCGCCAAATGACACTGACACGTACCCAAAAAATCTACGGCGGCGCGATGATCGTCGCCCTTTTAGGATTGGTGTGGGACCGGGCATCCGTGGGGCCTAAGGCGGCAGAAGCAAGTGCCGGCGGGGGGCTGCTCATGCAATCGCCCCTGATTGCCGCATCAGAAGGACGAACGGGGCACGATGATTCCTCATCCGCCAGTGTCGCAGGTCACCACTTTAGTCAGCGGCTGGCCGTTTTGGCGAAGGATCAGCAACTGGATCCGAACGTGTCGGGAAATGCTTTCGGTGTCTCAAAAGCCTGGGTTGCCAAGCCCGTCAAACCTGCATCAGTGGCCGACGCATCTGTGATCCAAGGGCCCAGTCCGAAACGGGTGGAAGCATTTCGAGAGCACCATCTTGGGGCGGTGATGGTGGGACTTCGTGGATATGCCAATGTGGATGGCCAGGGGGTCTTCGTCGGGGAGGTTTTTGACGATTTTAAGCTTTTATCCGTCACCAAGACGGCGGCTGTATTTGAATGTGAGGGTGTTCAAGTACAGCTTCGACTTGCGCTAGATCCAAAATTGAATCGAAAAGGATCGCTGATTGAGAACTCTGCCCCGCGAAACGGCACAACCCCACTGAAATGACAATAGAAAACAATCCGAATTCAAGTCGAGCGCATTTCAGGCCGATTCAACAGATGTCGTAAGTGAATTAAAAGATTAGGGACGAGAGAAGCTTCGAGGAGACAATCATGGGAAATGGAACAAAGAAGGATCGTTCGAGCAATACCCGCAATCGATTTACGGGATTCAGTCTGATTGAGTTGGTCATCGTCGTCGTGATCATTGCGATCATCGGCGCGATCGCCATTCCGAAAATGAGTCGCGGAGCTGCTGGGGCGGGCGACGCAGCACTGATTCAGGATCTATCGGTCTTGCGAAGCGCGCTGGATTTATATCAAACTGAAAATGGTGGCAACTATCCAACGTTGGCCAACTTATCGTTGGCGCTCACTGGATACAACGACGGTACGAACAGCACTCCTGTTTCGGCCAAGGATGCGACGCATATCTACGGTCCTTACCTGCGGAGCATTCCGGCATTGCCGGTGGGTGCCGCCAAGGGTGGAACGACATTCGCCGCAGCCCAGGCGGCAACGCCAACGACTGTGGGCTGGGTCTACACCCTCGCAACCGGCCAGATTGCCCCGAATACGACCAATGCCGAAGTGGATGCCAAGGGCGTCGTCTACTATAGCGGTTATTGATCTTTACACGGTCTAGCGAAATCTCTTCCTTCGGCTCGGTATCGAATGTGTGACTACACATTCGATACCGGGCCGATTTGCGTTTGCGAGAACCGCCAATGTCGTTGCGTCTGAAGGGGACAACACCGCCTTTCGCGGTTACAATCGTAACACCGCAAACTTTTACCGCGGCCTATTACGATATGACCACTGCCATCATTCCCGTTGAAATCAGCGATCCAATCAACGCCAAAATCCTGAGCGTGTCAGAAGACAAAATACAGGGTTTCCTTCCGGACCCATTGGCGGAAATTGCCAAATTGAGTGGTGTGGAGCTTCCGGTGGTCACCGCGCGAATCGCTGCCATGGTTCGCGCCGGCACGATCCGCCGCGTCCGCCAAACGCTGATGGCGACGAATCTGGCGAGGGGCTCGCTCGTCGCCTGGCAAGTACCGGAGGAGAAACTCGCTGCCGCATTCGATTACATGTTTCAGAAAGATCCGTTCAGCGGACACGTCGTGATTCGCTCGACGGATGCGGGAATCACGGGAACGAAGTATCGACTGTGGACGACTCTGAAAGTGCCGCAGGGCTACTCGATGGCGAAGCACTGCGAATTTCTGCTCAAACAAACCGGCGCGACAAGCTTTCTGCTGATGCCGGCGAATCGACTGTTTGCGCTGGGCGTCGGTCACGTTCGCCGACGTGGTATGGAGCCGGGCAGCAAGTCGGATGAATTGGCCGAAGTGATGGATACGCAAATCGTGGAACTGAGCAACCTTGAATGGAAAGTGCTCATGTCTTTGAAGCGGGAATTTGGACCGGAAGAACTCAAGCCCAATCTCTGGCAGGATCGCGCCACCGAAGCCGGTGTGCCGTTGAGCACGTTCTTGGAAGTTGCAGCGGGCTTGAACGCGCGCGGGGTGATCGGTCGGTTCTCTACGTTCCTGGAACACGTCAAACCGAACGCCAGCGGCGAACGCGTGACCAAGTTCAATGCGTTGTTCCATTGGGCGGTTCCCAAAGGCCGTGAGATTGACGCGGGGCGTGAAGTGGGACGGTTCCATATCATGACCCACGCCTACTGGCGCGAAGGGGGCCCGGAGTTTTATAATGTCAACGTCATGGGCGTCGCCCACGGGACGGACAAAGCCGTCGTCCTCGCGCATAAGAAAGCGATTGACGAACATCTGGAGAGCATTGGTATCCCGGTCTCGTATACCAATGTGTTTTGGGGCGGGCGGAGTGAAATCAAACCGAGTGAGATCTCGCCGATGGCGTATCGGGAGTGGTGTAAGAGCGTGGGAGTGGATGGGGATGGGATGAGGGAGTGAGAACTTTATGCGCTATCGCCATGAATCTAGGTCGCTCCCAGAGCCAGACGACTACACATGGATTCGCGGGCTCGCGTGGGGGAATATCGCCTCATGTTCAATCGCTGGATTGTTTATTTTTCCCGGACACAATTCCTTGTTCACTTTTTTAATCTGGGGCCCGTTCCTGCTTTTGGGAATTGTATTGCTCTGTACTGCAATGGGAGCCATGGTCGCACGCATGCGGCGGATTGATCCGCTTCCATTGCCTCCCGGCACGGTGATCCTCGTTTCCATGGGCGTTGTGGTGGTTACGATTTTAATATTGCGGATTTTAAATGATTCCGGGCAAGGAGGATTTTAATCCTCACACGTTTTTAGTTCTGCGCGGTTCGGTGATAAAGCCTTAAGCGTTGTGGAGCGATCATGAGTACCATCCGCATTCGCAAACATCTCGACTCCGACACTCTGCATCTACCGGAGCTTCGCGCGATGATCGGCCAAGACGTTGAAATCACCGTCGTGGAGCAATCTGACTTGACGCAAGAGTCCGGACGACAATTCTGGCAGTCGCACTCTTTGGACGAGCTCGCTGTCGAGTACGGGTATTCAGTCCGGTCTTTCGAGGATTTGAGGGGGACTTTTTCCGCGGAAGACTTCAAAGGCTTCGATGAGTTTCTTGAAGAAATCCGTCAAGCTGCGACGCCGCGCGAGATTTCTTAGATGGATAGCGTGGATTTAACATTTTAATCGTGGCGGTTCGCGGAGTAGGATAGAGGAGTGAACCTCAAACTTCGTCCCAATCATCAAGCATATCTGATGGCGATTAGCCGAATGTCGCCGTCAGATCGCGCGGCCAAAGCGTTTGAACTTTCTGATATGACCAAGGAGTTATTTCGAGAAGGTCTTCGCCGACGATTTCCAGACGTCTCAGAAGCGGAACTGCATCAGCTTTTTTTGCAGGGGCTCGAAAAATGTCACAATCAGAATTATTGAGACGCGTCGTTGATTTGTTGGAGGCAAACCGCGTCGAATACATGGTGACCGGTTCGGTGGTGTCGAGCAGTCAGGGCCAGCCGCGGGCGACACATGACATTGATCTGGTGGTGGAAATTACACCAGCAGCTGCGAAGGAAATAGTGAAGGCGTTCCCGCCGCCCGATTATTATCTCGATGAATTTGCTGTCCTTGAAGCGATCGCTCGTCGCGACATGTTCAATCTGCTGGATATTACGAGCGGTGATAAAGTTGATTTCTGGATATTGCAGAAACATCCATTCGATCAAGAGTGTTTTCGGCGGCGTATTCAGTGGGAGCTTGCGGGCGTGCAAGCGTACGCCTCTCGTCCTGAAGACACCATTATTCAAAAACTTCGTTGGGCCGAATTGTCCGGGGGAAGTGAAAAGCAGTTTGGCGACGTGAAGGCCGTTTACGAACTTCAATTTAAGATCCTTGACGTGGCTTATATCGAAGGTTGGATTCGCAAACTCGCGTTAGATCAGTATTGGGAACGTCTCCTTCGCGAAGCGAAACCAATCGTCTAGGTAAAAAAACGATGACCGAAATCTACATCAGCACTGATATCGAATCCGATGGTCCGATCCCCGGTCCGAACTCGATGCTCAGTTTTGCGTCGGCGGCGTTTACGGCGGATAAGAAACTGGTCGGCACGTTTTCCGCCAACTTGGAAACGCTGCCGGGCGCGGTGGGGGATCAAAAGACGATGGAATGGTGGAAGACTCAGCCGGAGGCGTGGGAGGCTTGCCGAAAGGATTTGCGTGACCCGGCGGAAGCGATGCCGGCTTATGTAAAGTGGATCAAGTCGCTGCCGGGCAAGCCGGTGTTTGTGGCGTATCCGGCGGGGTTCGATTTCATGTTTGTGTATTGGTATCTGATTCGATTTGCGGGGGAGAGCCCGTTTTCGCATTCGGCTCTGGATATGAAAACTTTTGCGATGGCATTGCTGGGGACCGAGTATCGGGATTCGACGAAGCGGAATATGCCGAAGCGCTGGTTTGATGAAACGCCGCACACGCATGTGGCGCTGGATGACGCGATAGGACAGGGAGCGTTGTTCTGCAATATGCTGGCGGAGCGGCCAGCAAAGCAGCCGAAGGGTTGATTACGGTTTGGGTTTTTCGGTCTTCAAAAGAAATTCCTGCGCACCGGCAAGATGGTCGGTATTGATCAGATCCACGTCGGCGGCGCGGAGTTCGGTCCATGTCGCGATGTTGTCGGGGGCACCCCAGAAACGAAGCTGCCGGTGCTGTGCGTGAGTCTTGGCGACGAGCGCGCGCAGGGTCTGCTTTTCTTTTTCAGGCATTTCGCCTTGGCCGCTCCATCGGAAAAATTTGGCCCAGGGTTCGCTGATCCAGGGGACGAGTTCGGGTGATGGGTTCATGTCCAGGTCGCCGATCATTCCGTCGCAGGCGGCCAGCCGTGGGTTGTCGGCGGCAATTAATTCCCGATTGCGATCGCCGGTGACAATGACCGTGACGGCTCCTTCCCGGCGTTCATTGTTCTGCCACGTCGTGAGCATCGGTTCATATTCTTTCAGCACTGATTTCAGAACGGCGTACGTTGCGTTGGCATCCGCTTTCACATCGATCAATAAAACGATAGTAGGACCGCTGCGGAAAACACGACCGCCGTTTATTTTGACGCGCGCTTGAAATGGATCGAGGTAGAGGGCTTGCAGCGTGCGATCGGGTTTGACCTGCTTGCGGTCATGGGCGACGAGTAATTTGCCGTCGACAAGATGGATGTCGGCTTCCACACTGCAGAAGCCGCGCTCGATCGCGTCGAAGAAGGGGCGCTGGTGTTCATAGTCATTGTGGGCATGAACGTGAATGAGCGGAATCGGCTGGGTCGCCGGTGCCTCTCCCAACGCAAACTGGCATACCAGCAGGCAGAGGCACGAGATCAGCGTCAATAATCGCATCGCCATGCTCCGAAAAATTCAACGGGTTTGGACGAGCGTTCATTTATTTCAAGAAAACGGATCTCGTGAAATAATCCTGCTTCATCGCTTTTTTCGCCAGATACAAGGTCTCTTCAGATGTCTCGATCGCTTTGGCCGTACCCTGCTTAAGAGCATCCATGACATCGTCCGGTCGTTCCTCGAAATGCTTACGGCGAGCGCGGATCGGTTCGATCAGGGTGTTTAATATCTCGACCAGCTTGCGCTTGATGACCACGTCGCCAACCTTGCCGTTCTGGTAGGCTTCGCGTTGTTCGGCAACCCAGGCGGTATCTGAATTGAATGCCTCATGAAAAGCCCACAGCGGATTTTTGTTTACATCGGTTTCACCGGGATCGGACACGCGCAGTCGTTTGGGATCGGTGTACATCTGCATCACTTTTTTCTGCACGGTGTCGGCGTCATCCGAAAGGAAGATGGCGTTATTCAGAGACTTGCTCATTTTCAATAGTTCACCGCTGGGCCCAGGGGCTCCGGTGCCGACCAGTCGGCGAATGCGACCGACTTTGGGTTCGATGATCGGGAAGAGTCCACCGTTTTTAACATTGTCTTTGTCTTCAGTGTTTGAATTGACCCCGCAGTAAAGTTGATTGAATTTCCGGGCCACTTCGCGGGTCAATTCCAAGTGGGGGATTTGATCTTCACCGACGGGAACGATTGCCGGGCGGAACGCCAGAATATCGGCGCACTGCCCGACGGCGTACATCGGAAACCCGAAGGGGTATTTGTCGCCGAGATCCTTATCTTTGATTTCCTGGGCAAGCGTTGGATTGCGCATCACGCGATTGAACGGAATGAGCATGGCGAAGAAAAATGTCAGTTCATCGATCGCGGGGACTTCGCTTTGGATGAACATATGGCTTTTGGCCGGGTCGATTCCGGCGGCGAGATAATCCGTGGCGATGTCGAGCACGCTTTGACGGATGTCAGCCGGCCGGTCGGCACGCGTGGTGAAGGCGTGTTTGTTGGCGATGATAAAGTAGCAGTCATATTGGTTTTGCATCGCCAGCCGATTTTCGACGCTGCCGACGAAATGACCGAGATGGAGTTTGCCGGTGGGAGTGTCACCGGTGAGAAGGCGCTGTTGGGGTGCGGAAGTCATAGGCGGGGAGTTATACCAAGTCTGGGGTCACCTATCATCCAACGTCGATCCCCGATATTTTATGCTGCATGGCGCGACTCAAAGCCCCCCAACGACGCGAGCAATTGATGGCAGTGGCGACAAAGCTGTTCGCCAGGAACGGCTATGAAGCCACGACGACGGCGGCCATCGCGGATGCGGCGGGAATTACCGAGCCGATCCTCTATCGCCATTTTAAAAGCAAGCAGGAATTGTTCGTTGCCATCGTGCGCGCCATGAGCGAACAAACGATGAAGCATTGGAATGACCTCATTGCCAGCGTGACGGACCCGGAGGAGCGGATTCGTCGGGTGGCGGCGCAGTTCCCGGGTCACATTCAGAAATTAGCCGATGCGTATCATGTGATTCACGGCGCGCTATCGACCAGCCGTGATCCGAAGGTGCTGAAGGTGATGAAGGAACATTATGCGCAGATTGAAGAGTTTTTTGTTGGCGTGGTCAGCGAAGGTCAAAAAGTCGGCATTTTCATCAGCGATATGGACCCGCGCGTGCCGGCCTGGCAGTTGATCAATATCGGCATCGGGTATGCAATGGTTTCATTGAACCTGTCGAAGTTTGATGATTCGCTGATTGCCGAGGCGATTGAGTTTATTCTGCGGGGGCTGAGGAAATAGCTTAGAGCGGTTTCGGTTGGGGTGGCAGGTAAACCTTTTTGACGGATCGTGCCGCCCCTCACCCTAACCCTCCCCCCATGAGTACATGGAGGGAGGGGACGGATTCAATTTATTTTTTGTCCTGCGTCGATTCGATCAATTTAGTGGCACCGACTTGCTCGAAGCTTTTGAGATCGGTCCACAGGGTGCCGGGTCCGGCGAAGATCAATCTCAAGTCTTTGGGCTCGAAGCTCTTCGCGAAAATATACAAGTTATAGCTTTGTGGCGTTCCAAAGGCGTCGATCATCAGCTTTGCGCCTTTGGCTTCGGCTTCGTTCTT
>JBBRMF010000087.1:0-18274 GCA_038230975.1 Tepidisphaerales bacterium | reverse complement strand
GAGCCCGGAGTGTGTGGATGGCTTGTACCGGCCGGTGCGGTTGGACCATTGGCCGACGCGATGCGGTCGGCACTGAGGGCCGATCACCAACGTTTGGACGCCATGGGTGATTCCGGTGCGCAACGCGTGGCCTTGCACCACGACGCCAACATTGAAGCCGCGCGGCTTCGGGATTTGTTTAAATGGTCGATCAGCTAAAATAATCGACTGCCCGCATCGCGGTGCGATTGGCCCCAAAGACAGTGCAATTCCTACAATCCGCAATGTCCGAATCGTCGCGACAGATACCCCATTTTAACATTGAACTGGCGGCGGACGTGGAGGATTTTGATCGTTCCAAGTCGACCACTCCTCTTCCAGGCAGCGGGCGGAGAGGGCGTTTTCACCTAAATTGCAAGAGATTGCATACATTAGTTAATAGAGAGGATCGGCACCGATGGGCCGATCAGGACAATCCCTGCATTGTCGCCTATTTTATCTAAATTTGACTTTTATCGGTCAATTCGGGTTTGATGGTCCGGTAAGTCGTAAAAACTATACAATTCATTCCAATAAAGATGAAATTGTAGGTGACAATGTCCGCGGGATTTGATAATTATGTTTCGTTATCCGCAGTGGGTCGCAGGGTGCTCCGGCACCAAAGTTCTGCTGGTTCCGTCTTTGTTCTGCGGGCAAGATGTGTTGATGTGAGGCTAAGGCGTGTTTTATGGGGTCTCGTTTCGCGCGGGACCCATGCGTATTTTTTTCAGGCGTCCACGTTGTTCGTATTGTATGTTCATATCGTATGCGGCATCGGTGACACGTTTGTGTCTCCCGAGGCGATACGACTTTGTCTTGGTAGACATGGTCCTGGGTAGTGGGTTGCCAAGCCATGGAGCTTGCATTGCAGTGGGTGAATTACATTTTCCTTGCGCTCGCCGTTGTACTTTTAGTGCCGGTGGCTGTGCTTTGTGCCGAGTGCATCGCCGCACTTATGCCGAGCCGCAGAATTCGATCGGCGGGTTTGCCGCCATCTGACGCTGCGCAATCTCCCGGAACGGCCCTTCCGCGACCGGCCATTGCCGTACTGATTCCTGCGCATAACGAGGAAGCGGTTCTGCATGACACGCTGGAATCCTTGATTCCACAGCTTCGCAACGGGGACCGCGTCGTCGTCGTGGCCGATAATTGCAACGATGACACTTCCAAAATCGCTCACTCCTTCGGGGCGATCGTCCTGAATCGATGTGATACGGTCAACCGCGGCAAAGGCTTCGCGCTGGATTACGGCATTTCGTACCTTAAAGATTGCGCCCCTGACATCTTGATCATGATGGACGCCGACTGCACGATCCATGCAGGTGCGATCGACGCTCTGGTGGCACAAGTCACGGCAACAGGTCGACCGGCGCAGGCGTGCTATCTGATGGAAAGTCCTTCCAATCCGAAGCCGAAAGATTGCGTTTCAGCATTGGCGTTCCTGATCAAGAACCTGGTGCGCCCCCGGGGACTGTTTCAACTGGGCCTTCCCTGCCTGCTCACTGGCACTGGGATGGCGTTCCCCTGGAACGTGATCGCCCATGCGAAACTTGCCAGCGACAACATTGTTGAAGACATGCAGCTTGGACTTGACCTGGCCTTGGAAGGTCATGCCCCGCTCTTCTGTGGCGGCGCTCGGGTCACCGGGCATCTTCCGAAACAAAACGCGATCGCCTACGGACAGCGCACCCGCTGGGAACACGGTCATCTTCAGACGATTCTCAAACAAGCTCCGCGCATGTTCAAAGCGGGCATCAGACACCGCAAACTGCAAGCCCTGGCTTTGGCAATGGAACTGTCCGTACCGCCTCTGGCTTTGCTGGTTATGTTGCTGAATACCGCGTGCGTGGTATCGATCACTGCCGGATTCCTTGGAGCCTCCTGGCTTCCCGCTAAACTGCTCTGTTCAGCGGTGATGGCGATCGTTTTGAGTTTGGCAACGGCCTGGTCGCGATTCGGTCGGACAACCGTGCCGATGTCCGGGCTGCTCGCCGCTCCTTTGTACATGGCCTGGAAAGTGCCTATGTATTTTGCATTCCTTTCCAAACGGCATACGGAGTGGAATCGCACTTGCCGAGTCGAAGGTGCCATGTCCGGCGCGGACGGTTTTGAGCTTGCCCCTGCGGGTACTCACGCAAGTGAAGATTTTAACGTCGACCTGCCCCCCCTTCCCCAAAGTCAGCCGATACCGGCGATGAGCCTGGAAGCGGAAATCTCGACCGCTCACTGGAATGGCATGGGCCTCCGCACGGTGACCGCAAGTCAGTGCATTACCCACCTGTTTGAAAAACTCGATCAGGGTGAAGGCGGCATCGTCGTACAACCCACGGCTGCGCATCTTCACTGGTGCGCCCGCGACCCGATCTTCGCCAACGTGATGGCCAATGCGGAACTCGTCGTCAATGAAGCGCTTCCGTTGGCGTGGGCCAATCGTCTTCAGGGCACACCGCTTCCCCACCGTGGCGCAGGGACCGATTTCTGCTGGAATCTGATCGCCAACGCGACAGCTCGTCGTCGAACGTTGTTTCTGCTAGGTGACGATGTGACGATCACTCGAGATGCAGCCCTGGTCTTGCAATCGCGGTTTCCCGCGCTTCTTTTTCAGGGCACTTATGATGCGCCGGACGGCTTTGATTCTCACCACGAGGCGTTTCAGCACGTCGCCGGTGCCGTGGGACGCATTCAACCGGATATCGTACTGGTTGCGTTGGGCACGCCTAAGCAAGAACGCCTGATCGACAAATTGCGCGAAAAACTGCCGGGAACCTGGTGGATTACGGTTGGAAATAACTTCCGTAGCCTATGCGAGGAATCCCAGCGCGTGGCTCGGTGGCGGACGTTTCGTGAAACCCCCGCTGAAGCGAGTTCCGATGCGGACACTGACCCTGTGTTGAACGAGATCGATCATTCCGCGGTCGGACGAAGCTACCTCACCGGTGGAATGCCGTTCGCGGCCTCGCTGCTCGGAGTGGTTGCCGCCAAACGTCTGGCTCGCATTCTCAAGCGATCGGCCCCCCAGGAAAAGGCGTTGCTCAAGGCCATTGGGAAAGGCATGGAGCAACTGACGATCACAGAGTCCGACTCCATCGTAAAGGTAATCGCCCGCGAACCCGAAAAACGCGCGCGAGCCACGACCGGTTCGGCCATGGTGTATCAGTCTTTCATTCAGGGATTCATGTCCGAGATGGGCTCACCGGAAAATCGATGCGAGTTCGCGCCGCATTCAAGCACTCCACCGGACTATTCGAAACTAGGTCAAGGACCACTGGGCCGTTTGCGCGCGGTGATATTATTAGCCGGTTCGATTCGCCCGTCACGGTTGAGTTTGGCCCTCGGTCGATCCTCCCTGGACATGCCGTTGGAAGATCGGCGTTCGATCCTATGCCATTGGCGGGATCATGCCCTTGATCTCCAGAAACTAATCGGATTGGAAGACTTGTCCGTCCGCGTCATGGTCGATCATGTGTCCATTCAACCCACGGCTCCGACGCGAGTTGGAAGCGTGCGGGTGACCGTCGAACGCGATGCCTCACAGTATCGTGGTACCGCCGGTGTTTTGCGCGACTTAGCCGAGAACTATCACGATCAGGATTACATCCTGGTTGGAAATGCCGCTCAATCGCTACTGACTCCGCTTTTGGATCTGGCGATGGCTTTGGCCGCGCCGGTCGCCGATGTGACCTTGGTTTCCCACGAGGATGGGAGTCCGTCAGGGCTGATGTTGATTCGGTGCGAAGCGTTACGGCAGATTGCTTCGACGGGTTATGTGGACATGAAGGAACAGGCGTTGCCTTTCCTGGCAACACGGTTCAACATCCGCCATCTGCCGCACACTTACCCGACGGGGATGCCGATTCGAACGCGTAGTGAATATGTGGCGGCGATTCAGCACCGATATCGGATGCACCTTGGAAAACCGGTTTCCAACGATCCATTTGCCGAAGACTGCCGTCCGAGCTTCGCGATTATCGAAGAAGGTGCGGAAGTGCATGCCACTGCCAAAGTCCATGATTCGGTTATTTTACGCGGTGCGATCGTGGGTGCCGGGGCACTGGTGATACGCAGCGTTATCGGGCCTCAGCGGGCGATCCCGGCTGGTTCGCACATTGTGGATCGGTTGATCGCCGGGGAACGAGTTTCCAAATCCTCGTCGGCTGATTTGTTGGGAACGCAGGAAACCCTTTATCCAGTGCCTTTGACTGGACGCTCAAAGGGCGCGATAGCCTGAATTCCCGGGAGTGCCGAAACACCGGTGCCTGCATGGCTTTATAGCGGTTTTTAAGATGCTGTACCGTTCCTTGTTAGAGCGGGAGAATCTTTTGGGTGGCATGAGCGTCTCGCCCGCGTTTTCTTCAGGGAAAAGCACGCGCAAGACGCCCATGCCACGAATTTTTAGCATCTCCCTGCTATTAGCACACTTTTCAAGATGGTGCCCCGCGCCGGGTGCCACAGGTCGCGGTACTCCGAGACCTGTGCCGCCTGATCGCCGCAAGAACACAGGTCTGCGAGTACACCGACCTGTGGCACCCGGCCATCTTGCACGATTCATCATCATGAAAAACGCTCTAGCACAGGCAAGATTGATCGCCGCACGCCGATTCGCCTGGTTCATTAGCTCATATCAGACTCGTGAACCACAGTATCAATAAAAACCCACTCCGTGTCCCACATGGCATAGGGTATACTGCCGATACAGAAGTAGCGGGATCGGCATCGGGTCACTGGATTGCACCAGATGTGAGTGCAGCAGGATGCCTATGCTTACCAAGCCAGATTCCGGTTTTCGGGTAAAATGTCGTGACCTTGGCGATTGAAGTTCCAATCTCGCAGTCTGCAACACAGGCTCCGGCCGATGCCGCGGTCGTGAGCGGTGGCACACCCACGCGTTGGGGGGTTACCGTGCTGTTTGTTTTGACAGGCCTCATAGCCACGCGCGGGGCATGGGAAGACATTTTGCACATTGCGTTGCGGGATGAAGAGTCGAGCCATATCTGGCTCGTACCATTGCTCGCCGGATGGCTGGCTTGGATTCGGCGTAAAGAATTAGCCGCCGTTCGACCGTCAACCAGCTTCTGGGGTCCCGTGTTAGTAGCGATTGGTTGGGCTGTTAGTCACTGGGGGTTTTATGGGGCCCGGCAATCCCCGTGGCATTTCGGGGCATTACTGGTTGCCATCGGATGCCTTGCGACCATTCTGGGATCGCGAATGCTACTCGTGGTATGGCCGGCAATATTGGTCCTGGTATTTATCGTTCCCGTTCCGGGCATGATTCGGCAGCAGATTTCGATCCCGTTGGAACGAGCCACCGCCTCGGTGACTACTTGGTTACTGAACCTCGCCGGTGCGCCCGTGGCGCGCTCGGGCAATCAGATTTTGATCAACGGTTATCCAGTCACCGTCGCAGAGGCGTGCAACGGACTACGGATGATTTTTCCGCTTTTTCTCATTGTCTACGTCTTTTGCTTTACGCTTCCACTTCGGGCTGGCGCTCGATGGCTCCTGTTGTTGACGAGTCCTTTGTGCGCGATCACTTGCAATGTTATTCGATTGTTACCGACTGTTGTGCTCTTCGGTTATGCGTCGAAGAATGTAGCCGATAAATTCCATGACTATAGTGGTTGGCCCATGGTCTCGATCGCGTTTCTGGTGTTAATGGGCCTGGTCAAGTTGATGCAGGCTTTGAAATTACCGGTCATGGTGAAACCGGCCACAGAAGTTTAGTCAGTGAACGTGTGGCTCAGGGTATCGCCCTGCGCCATGGATATGAACGAACTATGGCTCGCAGTTGGATTCAATTCGGTGCCCCCCTGGTAACACTCCTGCTTCTGGCGGGAATGACCACTGCGGACAAGCTGCGCATCGACCCGCACGAATCCGACGGCTACCACTCCCGTGCCGCCGTCGCGATTGCGAAGGTACCCAAGGTATTTGGCACGTCCAACCAAACCTGGTTTCAAACCGGTAAAGACATCCTGCTGCCCGATGATGCCGCCGGGATGCTGAAGCCCAACGCGTATCTCCATCGCCTTTACATGAATCCGTCGACGGGTCGACGTGTTGAAATATTGCTGGTTCAGTGTCGGGATACGCGGGACATGCAAGGGCATTATCCACCGATCTGCTATCCCAGCAGCGGATGCTCAATTGACCATGGCATCACCCAAACCTGGCAGGCGGGATCACTCTCGATCACCGGGGTGGAATATGTTGTCACTCGCCCAAATAGCCAAATATTGATTATTCGCAACTTTTTTGTGCTGCCGAATGGTAAGATAGTACGTGACATGGATAGCGTCGTTGCCGCCGCCAAGGATTATCGAGAGTTGGTGTACGGTGTGGCGCAGATTCAGCTTCTATTTGATGCCTCAGTGGGTGAGGTCGAACGGAATCAGATTTTCGCACAGATGATGGGATCCAATCAGGATCTCCTGGGCTCGTTGCGAAGTGGAACCACGGGAGGGCAGAAATGAGCACTGAGATGCAGTCCATGACACCATTTGACACTTTCGGCGAGCCATCCGATCAGGGGATGTCGCAGTCGTATGGTCAGGAGCCGACGAAACCCAGAGGATTACTCGTCACGATTCATCGCGCCTTGCGTGGGCGATACTGGATCGCCGTTCCGCTTGGATTGGTCTTTGGGCTGATCGGCGGCTACTTCGGTTGGAAGAGCCAAAAGCCGCTTTTTCGCGGTGACGGCACGCTCATGATTCAATATCAATTGGATTCCCCGTTCATGCGCGATCGATCGAGCGCATCGGCGGGCATTCCGATGTACGAGGAGTTTCTGCTGACGCAGACTCTTGTCATCATGAGCCGCAATACGGTTAGCCTGGCGATGCAGGATCCACTGTGGATCAAGACCGGTCGCGGGGATGATGCGCTGACGACGAAGCGATTCGCTGAGAGCCTGACCGTTGAACATCCCCGTCAAACGCAGGCGATCCACATTGCGTTTACCGATATCGATCCTGGCGTGGCGCAGGCGGCAGTCACGTCGATCATCAACGCGTATCAAAAACTCTATCTTGCGAAAGATGAATATGTTCAAACCTCTAAGCTGAAGGTCCTGAATTCTCACGTTGACGAATTGAAAACACTGATCAATGCAGAAAAGCGCGCGATCGCCGAGATCGCCGCCGAATATGGCACGGAAGATTTCCACGCGATCTACCAGAACAAGCTGGATGCCGTGAATGCACTCGATAAGCAGCTCAGCGATACGCGTTTGCAGTTGGCGCTGCGCAAAGGCAAGGGCGATCCCATCAAAACGATTGACAATTTTACGCTCGCGCAGATCGGAATGCTGGACGGCATGATGGCCCGAAAGAATGAAGCCTTCGATATTGAAGATGCGAACGTTCGCCGTCTGGAAAGTATTTTGGGTGACCGCAACCCTAAGGTCGTAGAGGCTAAGCGAGCCCGCGAGGCCGCGCACACCGCCGCTGAGGAATATGCAAAACAGTATCGTGAGATGAACAAGAAGATGGCCGAAGCCGGCTCGGATACGCGCGGCAATGCCGGCACGCGCCTGGCGGTCAGTCGGGAATCGCTCGAAGCGGAAGTGACTTCCCTGACCGAGATGTACAACAAGGCGATGGACGAAATGAAGACGGTCGGGAAGAAATTGCTCACCCTCAATGCCCATCAGGAAAAGGTGAAGGAAACGATGGTCGAGCGGCGCAGCTTCGAAAACGAAAAAGCCGCAGTGCTTGATGAAGGTAAAGGCGATGGCCGATTGAAAGTCATCAACTACGGCGATTGCCCGATCGTGCCATTTAAAGATCGTCGTAAATCCATGGCAGTGGCCGGCGCGTTGGCCGGTGGGGCCGTTCCGGTCGCGTTCTTTATGTTGCTTGGTTTCATGGACAAGCGCTATCGCTATAGCGATGAAGCCGATGGTGCTGCGGGAATGCCACCGCTGCTCGGTATTTTACCGACACTGCCCGATCGCCTGAGCGACCCGGAGCAGGCAGCCGTCGCCGCCCACTGCATTCACCAACTGCGAATCATGTTGCAGGTGAACGGGGCGCAGGAACGCAAAGTTTACATGATCACCAGCGCCAGTGCCGGCGATGGAAAAACAAGTCTGACGATGGCGCTAGGCCTGAGTTTCGCGGCCAGCGGTTCGCGTACGCTGGTCGTCGACTGCGACATGGTCGGTCAAGGTTTAACCACTCGGCTTAAGGCGCGTAATTCACCGGGATTGCTCGAAGCACTCGGAGCCGGGACGTTGAATCAGCGCGTGAAAAAGACGACGACGCCGAATCTGTTTATCCTTCCGATCGGTGGCGCGGACTCGGCTCACGCGGGCAGCCTCTCACCGACTTCAATCCGAAAACTTCTTGCTGAAGCGCGGCGGATCTTTGATATCGTCATTATCGACACGGGTCCGATTCTCGGCAGCCTTGAAGCAGCAGTGGTTGGTGCGGCGGCAGATTCGGTGATACTCACGATCGCCCGCGGGCAGCATCAACCGCTCGTCGAGCGTTCCGTCCGCCAGCTACGGCAGGTCGGCGCGAACATCGCCGGGTTGGTCTTTAATCGTGCCGAAAAGCGCGACTTCCAACGGTCGGTGGGAAGTTCTTCCATTCGTTCCATCAGCATGCACCCCGCGCCGCAACGGATGCTCATCAGCGAAGGTGCCGAGGAATCCCGATTTGGTCCGTTGGCGCGTTCCGTCGCTTCCTTCATGCCGGGCAATGCCATGCCCAAAGATCGTGCATTGCCACCCGTGCCATCCAATCAATCCAACGGGGGTATCCATGTGGATGTGATTTCACAGCAAGCAGAGGGTGAGTTGACCGATGATGGCGAACATGAATCCCTTTCGAACAACGGTCATCACGGAGAGCCGCGATGATTTTGCCGAACGCCCTTCCGCCCGATGGATCCGGTCATATCGCGGTCCATGCGACGGGTGAACGGCAAACCAGCGATTCACAGACCGGCCCCACCCTCTGGGGGTTGGATCCTCTACAGCTACACGACCGCTTCTGGGCGTCGCGCGGCGTACAAGTCGTGCGACCGGGGGAACCGATTGACCTTGCCCAGCGGGCCCCTTTCTTTCTGCTGATGGAGCCGCGCGCCCTGGCAATTTTCGATCCTGCCGACGCGGAAGAAGTGCTTTCGATGGCCGGCTCGGAATTGATGTATCTGCGCATTCACGACAATCGCGAGCAAATCCCCCGCGAGCATGTGGTCACGGACGCCGACAATCGCTTCGTGCGTTTTGAACGGCTGTATGATCGCCCTCGCCGTCGACTGGCCCGTGCTGCGTTGACGCGCCACATTCAAGTCGCCCGCATCTGGCAAGCCGCCACCGTCTCCCGCGAGGGTTGGCAGCAGCTACGCCGTGACCTACCCAAAGGCCATCGAGCGACGCTTGAGGCGCATGGGATGTTGTACGATGGGTTCATCGATATTGAAGTCGCTTCCTTCGTGCGTGATTTGACCAAGTACTGGGTTCGCCCGGATGCCACGATCGACCGTGCGATTCTGGTTTCACCCGGGGTGTGGAAGGATCGCGATGCGACGATCGATCCAACCTCGCAGTTGATAGGCTCCGTGTGGATCGGCACCGGTCGACATGCGGAAACCGGGATGATGGTCATCGGCCCGGCCGTGCTGTGGGACAACCCGCGAACTCGCCCGGCGGTGGACCCGGTACGATGGAAAAGTTCACCCTGGCGCAACGCCGGGCCAGTGGATCTTCCAGGTGCGCGTCGATTGCCGGAACCGGCGATGATCGACTCGTTGGCCGAGGCGCGCAAAATCCACAACTTCTTCAAACGCTGCTTCGACATCGTCTTTTCGATCTTCGCAATTTGTCTGACGCTTCCATTCTATCCGTTCGTTATCCTGGCCATCGTGATCGAGGATGGTTGGCCGGTCTTTTTTGCCCACAAGCGCGAAACATTGGGCGGCCGCGAATTTCCCTGCCTGAAATTCCGCTCCATGCGCCGCGATGCGGAAACGCTGAAGCATCTGATCAAAAAGCGAAATCAGGCTGATGGCCCGCAGTTTTTCATGGAAAATGACCCGCGTCTGACGCGCGTCGGACGAATCATCCGCAAATTTCGCCTCGATGAGTTTCCGCAGTTTTTTAATGTGCTGCTCGGCCATATGTCGGTCGTCGGCCCACGGCCAAGTCCATTCACCGAAAACCAATTCTGCCCGGCTTGGCGCGAAGCTCGCCTGAGCGTCCGCCCGGGCATCACCGGCCTTTGGCAAATCAAACGAACGCGCGCCCCCGGAACGGATTTCCAGGAGTGGATTCGCTACGACATTGAATATGTCGAAAATGCGCGATGGTCGCTGGATCTGCTGATCATTTGGAAGACGATCGTTTCGGTCCTGCGCGGGGCGGATGAACATCAGAAAGAGCCGCGCGTTTAGCGCGGAGAAGACTTTCCCCGGGTTGTAGCGCTTATCGATTTATTTAGCCGGGGGAGAAGACGGATTCAACGATGGCTTTTCTTCCCATCGCCGATCCCTACAATCCCGCTGGCCATGGGCAAGAAGCAGAAGAAGGAACGTAACGATCTGGTTGACAGGCTGGTGTATTTTGCACTTCGCTTCGTGTCGATGATCATGCACATCACGCCGGTCAACAGCAATCTAAAAACCGCGAAGGCCATCGGCAATTTACTCTTTCGATTCGATCGGAAGCATCGCGAACGGGCGCTTGCCAATCTGCGGCGAAGTTTCCCGTTGATGGGCGAGTCCGAGCGTCGTGAACTGGCGCGCCGTTCGATGCAGGAGATTCCGATGCTGGGGGTGGAGGTGCTGTTCACCACGCGATTGGTTCACATCGATACATGGACGAAATACGTCGACATGGATAATCTGCGGGAGACGCTGGGGTTGCTGCTCTCGCGCGATCGGGGATTGATTGTGCTCACGGCCCACTACGGCAACTTTGAAATCCTGGGTTATGTTCTGGCACTGATCGGTTTCCCGACCAGCAGCATTGCGCGGCCACTGGATAACAAATACATCAGTGACTGGCTTTTTGGCGTCCGGGAAAAAATGGGGCAGAAGATCATCGTGAAAAAAGGGGCGACCGATGAAGTGGTGGATGTGCTGAACCGCAAAGGAACCGTGGCATTCGTGGCCGACCAGAATGCGGGGAGCAAGGGAATCTTCGTCGACTTTTTCGGGCGGAAAGCCGCAACTTACAAATCGATCGGGCTTGTGGCGATGCAGTATGAAGTGCCGATCGCCGTCGGATATGCACGACGGATCAACGATGAATTCAAGTTCAAGATGGGCGTGCAGGATGTGATTTATCCGGAAGACTGGAAATCGCAGGCCGATCCGTTGCGGTATATCACACAGCGATATTCCAGTGCGATCGAGGCGTTTATTCGTGAAGATCCCGGGCAATACTGGTGGGTGCATCGCCGTTGGAAAACCCGGCCGAAGGGTGAATCGCCGGAAGCATACGATTGAGTTGTTTCGTGTTCTTTTGTAAGGTCCGCTTTAGCAGGCGGAGTCACGCCTTCTTACTCCCTCTCCCGGTACTCCGGGGGAGGGCTGGGGTGGGGGCTATTTTCGCGGTGGAATCTGCCCCCACCCTAACCCTCCCCTGAAGTACCGGGAGAGAGGACGAAGCGAACCACGGCGCATCACCATCGTACACACTCATTCAGTACCTGCTGGTACTGGGGAAGCACTTTGTCCCACGTATATTTTGAACGCACTTCATTTGTGGCGTTTTGTATTAGTTGGGTTCGCGGGTGGGTGTCGTTTACCAGTCGCTTGATCGTTTCGGCCAGATCGGGAATGAGCAGGGTCGGGGCGAGCAGGCCGGTTTGGCCATCGGTGATGACATCGGTCACCCCCGGAACACGGCGGCCGATGACGGGGACGCCGGCGGCCATCGCTTCGATCAGAACCATCGGCATGCCTTCGCTGATCGAGGGAAGAGCGAGCAGGCCGATTCTGGATAAGGCATCTTGCGGGACGGGGACAGAGCCATGGAGAGTCACGCGATTTTCGAGATTTTGCACGCGGATGGCTCGCTGCACATTCTCACGCTCCGGGCCGTCACCGAAGATGTGAAGGTGGACCAGATCGCCGAGCAGCCCCACCGCCTGGATCAGATCGGGCACCATTTTCACCGGATCAAGTCGTCCTAAAAATCCTATCGGATAAGGTCGCGGATTGAGCGCGGGGATGGGTGATGGAGAAAAATCGGCGGGGTCGATCGCATTCGGGATGGTAATGATTTTACGCGCAGGCACTTTTGCGCGCGCCATCGCCGAGTGGGCAACAGAGGGTGAGGGAACGATGATTTTTTCTGCGGCATGATGAACGAAACGCTGTATTCGCCAATGCCATGCGGGATAGGCTTGCGTCGTTTGAATCGACTGGAAAAACCGCACATTTCCGCACGCGGGCCTGGCGGCGGCGGCGATGCTGTTGGCGTGAACGAGAAAGCTCAGGACGGTGTCAATCTTTCGAGAATGGATCAGGTCGATGAGCCGACGGATGATCCAAAGATCGCTGATTCCGCGGGCACCCAGCGCGGTGACCTCACGGCCAGCGTGCTTTAGCTGATCGGCGATGGGCCCCCACTTGCCGAGACACGCCACTTCCACATGTAGTGACGGGGGATTGTGGAGGCGAATCGCCAATTCTCGAATGACAGTGGGTGTGCCGCCGAGTTCAAGGTCGGTGTTCAATAGAAGCAGGCGACGATTCATACGATGGATTTGTCCCCTCCCCTCATGTACTCATGAGGGGGAGGGAACGGAGGGGACTGGATTATCGCCCGTAACCGGTGGAATAGCCGTATTCATAACCGGCGAACCCTCCTGTGTGGCGGTTTTTGTAGTAGGCGTAATCCAGGGCTTCGTTCGCGGCTTCCACAGCGCCATCGCGGAATGCTTCGGCGGTGATGAACGCGACGCGCGCATCGTCAATTCGGGAACGAAGGGCCGCCAAATCAGGGCTGCCGCGCAGCGATCGATCAAACCCTTCGCGAAGCGCCTGCACATGCGCACCGGTACTCATCAATTTCGAGCGGCTATCGGCAACCTTTGAATCGTTCTTCAACGCAGCGACTTCCATATCCGTGGTGACCTGCGCGTAGTCAAGTTTCACGGTGGCCAACAGAACAAGCTTACCCATTTTGGATTGATCGACGAGCTCGGCGACCCGGCCATTCGAGGACTTTGGCAAATCGTAGGCACCGCGCACTTCCGCGATATGTTCCGTCAAGTTGTTCTTGAGAGCAACGTTGGCTTGATATTTCGGATCACTCACGACGGACTTCAGAGCCGCATTCCGCGCGGCCAGATAATCCTGCCAGGCGGATTGCTCAGACTTGCGGGCATCGATCAATTCAGGGGATTGATCGAAGCTGGACTGCATCTGACGGATGGCAATGTTCAGCGAATCCTGCAGGCGATGGTAATTGGCGCGGGCGTATGCGGTTCGGGCGTTCGCTTCGACGGCGCTGTGGATGTCGGACGTGGGGTATTCACCGTTGTCGCGGGGTTCACGGCCATAGCGCGTGACAGGCTCCTCGCGGCGGGGCATTTCTCGATCGCGACCGTGATCGACAGGGCGGGTGTTTGGCGCGCTTTCGGCAGCCATCGCAGGACTGGCAGACAAGGCAAGCAACGCGACGGGTGCGGCACACTTTAACAGGGTCTTGGCGACCGCGTTCCGAAGCGGGCTTAGCCGATCACATTTACAAACTGGCGCGTGCATGGCAATCCTCCGATGAACACTCTGTTGAAAATCCACGATGTCTACCTTCCACGGTGCAGGCCCACAGGAGCTTCAAGGCAAACCTTTGCCTCCCGCAGACACAGTCATTGACATTATAGACAGACACCGGGGGGTGACTTCAAGTGAAATGTTTATCCGCCTTAACGAATCGCGGATCACCGCCATGGAGTTTGGGCAAGAGATGCGGATGAGGAGGTATCTGTCACGCCAAATCCCGCTTGGATCGTGAGTTATCAAATTTGTCTGCCACTACCGCCGGGGGGCTTTGACAACCCCTGAAACTGACCCGAACGACCTACTGCACAAAGATTGAGGGGATCAGCAAAATTCCGCACCGACCTCAAACACCCCATCGTCCGTTTCGCGACATGAAACGATCCGGATCTCTGAGACCACATTTTGGACGCCCAGACAGACTTCAATGACGTAAAATGTACCCGTGGCAACAGTGTGTTCCAGGGCAAATGCCACTCCGTGCCGTGACAGATTGACGGCAGTCACCTCTTCCCGTTCCTCACAGGGATCAGTCGCCGTCGGGGAGCAAATCCACGCATCCAGCACGCGCGGTGTTCGTTCGCTGCGACGGCGATCTTTCGTATCTGAACCGGCCCCCACCGATGATTTGGAATGAATGGTTGACGTGCTCATGTCAATTTCATCGGCAAGACGTGCGACGGAGTTGACCCATTCAGTTGAAACCACAGATGAACACAGATCGACACAGATGATCAGCCCATGTGCTTAATCATCTCGCTGGCGAACTCGCTGCACTTCACTTCTTTGGCCCCTTCCATTTGCCGGGCAAAATCATAAGTGACGGTTTTGGCGGCGATGGCTTTGTCGAGGCCGGTGAGGATCAGGTTGGCCGCTTCCTGCCAGCCGAGGAATTCGAACATCATCACACCGGAAAGGATGACCGAACCGGGGTTTACTTTGTCCTGGTTGGCATACTTGGGGGCGGTGCCGTGGGTGGCCTCGAAGATGGCATGACCGGTAATGTAATTGATGTTGCCACCGGGCGCGATGCCAATGCCACCGACCTGGGCGGCCAGGGCATCGCTCAGGTAGTCGCCGTTGAGATTGAGGGTGGCGATGACGTCGAATTCTTCCGGGCGGGTGAGAACCTGCTGGAGGGTAATATCGGCGATGGCATCTTTAATCACGATGCCGTTGGGCAGCTTGCACCACGGCCCGCCGTCAATCTCCACTGCGCCAAATTCGCGCTTGGCGATTCCGTAGCCCCAATCGCGGAAGCCACCTTCGGTAAACTTCATGATGTTGCCCTTATGGACGATCGTGACGCTCTTGCGATTGTGTTTGATCGCGTACTGAATCGCCGATCGCACGAGCCGTTCCGTGCCGATACGGCTGACGGGCTTGATGCCGATGCCCACTTCAACCTTGGCCTCACTATCACCGGTCCAACTGGCGGTGGCCCCTTGCGTGCCGAACCGGATCTTCTTGAATTCCTTCGGAAAGTTGATCTGCAGGAAGTCGAGGATCTTCTGCGAATCCGGTGTGCCACCGGCGTATTCGATGCCGGCGTAAATGTCTTCGGTGTTCTCGCGGAAGATGACCATCTCGACTTTTTCCGGGTGCTTGACGGGCGAAGGCACACCGGTGAAGTAACGCACCGGACGCAGGCAGACATACAAATCCAGCATCTGGCGAAGCGCGACATTCAGCGAGCGAATTCCACCCCCCACCGGCGTGGTCAACGGGCCTTTGATGCCGACCAGAAATTCCTGAAACGCCGCAACGGTGTCATCGGGGAGCCAATTGTCGAATTTTTTGAATGCTTTTTCGCCCGCAAAGACTTCCATCCACGCGATTTTGCGGCTGCCTTTGTACGCCTTCTCAACCGCCGCATCAAACACGCGCACGCTGGCGTTCCAGATATCCGGCCCCGTGCCATCGCCTTCGATAAAGGGAAGGATTGGATGGTTCGGGACGTTCAACTTCCCGTTCTGAATCGTGATGGCGGTACCATGGGCAGGAACAACAACGTCTTTGAATGTGGGCATGCAATTCTCCGTGGATTCTGCGGACCTTTTCCGAAGGGGAAAAGGTATGGGAATCGACGGGAAAGGTCAAAGCTGGGGTGGGGGAAGTTACCATCAGGCGGCGAGCTGAACCGCATCCAGCGTCGGGGCTGGGGCGCTCCAGATTCGAACGAACTGGGCGCCAATCAGAAAGCTATGTTCGGCAGTCATGCGGCAGTGCATGGCGCGGCAGAGGATTCGCACACCGGCGACTGCCTGGCCGCGCGTGGGCAAGTCCAGCACGAAAAGCCTGCCCTTGGGGAATGCGTTGAAGTGCTGCAATGCAACCCCGCCGGAACTCAGGTCTTGTACGCGGACCGAAAACGCCGGGCCGGGCTCGGCGTCTTTTCCATGGGCATCGACGCATTTGCCATCGACTAACTTTGCGCCTGGACAGGGAGCGATCATGACCGAGGCCCGCAGGGCGACGCGTGGATTGTCGCGTTGATCGGTTGAGATACCGTCAGTCGTTTTGAGCGACGAAAGCACTTCCAGAAAACGATCGTGTGACAGATTCATGGCTGACTCTGTAAAGACAATTCGCGGACTGTACGAGTCAGGAGACAGGAGACAGGATTCCCGGGGAGCCACGGGAGAACGCTTTCTCCGGCCATCCGATTCCTGTCTCCTGACTCCGGGACATTACATGGAGCTGTTCAAGCTCTGCCATCGGGCGAGAACCTTACCACCGACCGACGTAATGACAGCGATGGCGGCCACGACGATCAGGCCGGCGATTAGTGCATATTCAAGCACTTCACCACCCTGTTCATCCTTGATAAGCTTCGAGGTCAAACCCGATACGATATTCTGAATGTTCTTCATAGCCTTCTCCCGTTGTTAAGGTGCCGGCGTGCACCGTTATATCTTCTATTTCGGATTCTCCCGCGAATCACTTTACGACATACCGCGTATTTTGCGGCTTTCTTTTGCAGCTTCTGCAAATGCAGCAGGCGTTATTGCACGGGTTCCCATCGCCAACTGGAGGGGACAGCGACAAGAGTACCTCCGCCACGAAATCCTGGAGGCGGGGTAGCCAGATAGTTACCTTTGTAGCTATAGGTGACCGTGTCCTTCACTGGATCATACGTGCCGCCGACAATCAACTGATCGATCGTAGGATAGTTTGAGGTGCCGCTGCCATTACCCGTGACGTTGCCTGTGACATAGACAAGGCCGTCGATGATCGAAGGATAAGTATCAAGCACGAGTATGTTGGTCGATCCGGATGGGTACGGGTACGGCGTTCCCGTAGGATTGAAATTGTAGACTCCGGCGCTGAGATCCGTCTCATTCAGCGTTTGACCGGAACTGGTAGACCATGCGATTTGCATATTTCCCCTCACGATTAAGCATGGATAGTTCGAGATAGCCGGGGCCCAGTTGATCTGATCTGATGTACTCGTGCCCGTGCCAATACTCGAACCACTTCCCGGATTCAGGATCACCAGTGTGCCGGCGATACGGCAATGGGTGATGACCAGATTGCTTCCTCCGCAGTCTATCACGTAAATCCCTTTCAAATTAAGCGCGGTTGAGTACGGGTTTGAGGCGGGGCTGATCACGACATTTTGAATAATACCGCTGGGGATGGAGCTGTAAGCGATTGAGGTTCCCATCGTGACATAGGTATCGATCACGGTGGATACGGGCATCAGCCGCGCGGTTACCCCGGCGGAAGATCTCCCGAGGATAGTGGCGCTATTGAGTGTGACTGTTCCTACGGCCTCGACGTTTGCGTTGACGGTCGATGAACCACCGGACGTATTCCCGACAAACGCGGCGTTCGTTGCCAGCGTGAACCCGGAGGCCTGGAGATTTGCATTCTTCGATTCTGAAATATTTCCACCGGCCGTAACCGCGGCGTTGAGACAAGTGAGCGCGTTCTTTCCTTCCACCCGCACGCTGTAGACTCGCGTGGCCGAGCCATATCGACCGATGCCGTAGACGCGGACGGGGTTAGTCGCGGTGGTAGAAAGGTTCCCGGAGATTTCATCAATGAGTTTGAAGGCGATCGTCCCGCCACCTACTGAAACCGTGGATGACTCGACAGCGTTTGTATACGTCGTCCGCCAACTGGCGTTGGCATTGAGAGCGACGATCGCGTAGTCCACCGCGGATTCGGCGAGTGTTTCGGCAAACAGCGAGTCGCTCGATTGTGCCGTGGAGCGAGCCTGTATGCGATTGCTGATGAGAACGCCGAGGACCATGACGGAGACAAGCATCCCCATACCCAGGACGAGAACGTAGATCGCCCCGGATCTGCGTATGGGTCGACGACACATTTCAGGTTGTGCCGAATCATCGTAACGGGTTTTCGGATTCATCGAAACCTTTGAACAGTTCTGAGTGCCATGGCTTCTTATTCCCTCTCCCGGTACTCCGGGGGAGGGCCGGGGTGGGGGCGTTTCCCCGCCTTGGAAGCACCGACTGGACTAGGCGCCCCCGTTGCCGAACGGATCGCCTGCCGT
>JBBRMF010000086.1:0-18282 GCA_038230975.1 Tepidisphaerales bacterium | reverse complement strand
TAAACGACGGGCTATGTGAATTGGAACCCTCAGGTCCGCCTGAGTCCCTGTCCCATTCATCTCCGTCCCATAATGGAATCTTCCCAAGAATGTTTACCCGGTCTTTTTGAGCCTTCCTTCGGCCCAATCGTCTTTCACCCGTTTCTCACCGGCGTTCACAAAATAGTCCCGTCACTTCTTATTGGCGGTCCCGTTCCAGCCGAAATAAACTACAGGATGTCGACAAAGATGCGGGAGCATGAAGGGAATAATTAGCCTAAACCCCCCAGCCTGTCGCGCCGAAAGAATAAGGCAGAGAACTACGGCGGTCGTGATTGCCACTGTATAGGAGCATGAAAGGCCGCTTGGCCACCGACGCTGAACTTAACGCGAACCCAAGAAGGAGACGCACCATGGATATGTCATTCGCACAGGCGCTCAACGAAGCCAAGCAGGTCATCGTTCAGCAGTCCAACCGCATCAAAACCGACGCGGACAAAATTCGCCAGCAACAACAGACGATTGTCGATCAATGTTCGCTCATCACCGATCATGAGATGAAGAACAAAGAGCAGGCGACCGAGCTGTCACGGCAGACAGAGTCGATCGAATATCTGGAAGCCCAGGTTTCGAGACTGACCGTCGCCCGCGAACAAGCCGAAGCCGTCATCGATCGCCAGGGCCAGCGCCTCGGCAATCTGCAGGAACAAGTCAATTCCCTTGAGAAGAAGGGTACCGAGCAAACCGACAGCATCGAGAAGCTGACCGCCGAGCGCGATGCCTACAAGGTTCAACTTCCCAGCAAGGAAGACGAAGAAGCCCTGGCCGCGATGTCCGCGCTGCTCACGACGAAGAAGTCCGCCAATGGCAACAGCGCAAGCGGCACGACCCCGAATACCGCCGTCAGCACGAGCAAGGAAGCCGCCAAGGAGAACAAAGACTCCGGCAAATCAGGCAGCAGTTTCCGCTTCAACGGTGAACCCCGCGCCGAAGCCGCCTGAATTTGAATCAAGCCACGGAGTGGCAACAGAATTTAGTGGAATGTGGGCAGAGCCGCACATCAAGCCCCGGAGGGGCGACAGATACCTGTCGCCCCTCCGAGGCTTTCTCATTTCACCCTCTTCTGCCTTTTGCTTTTTTTCTCACAATCGGCCACGATCGTCTCTGTTCGATAGACCCTTCATCTACCCGGAGACCCATGCTGAAACATCTGATCCTACTGATCTCAATCATCACCCTCATCACCAGCGGCCTACACGCAGGCGAGCCAGGAAAGGAAGCCAAAGTGGAAGGCAAGCACGGCTGCTTTGAAATGCGCACCTACACCGCTGCCCCTGGAAAGATCGATGCCCTGCACACGCGGTTTCGCGAACACACGAATAGCCTGTTTCTCAAGCATGGCATGACGATCATTGGATACTGGACTCCCGTTCCGCTCGATAAACCAACCCCAGGTGAAGTCGACAAATCCACCAACACCCTGGTGTATATCCTGGCCTATCCCGATCGCGAAACCCGCGACAAAATGTGGAAGGCGTTTCAATCCGATCCAGACTGGAAAAAAGCCCGCGAGGATTCAGAATTGAACGGGAAACTGGTCGAGCATGTGGAGAGCGTATTTCTAGCCGCGACGGACTACTCGCCGATTAAGTAATCTGTCCCCTTTTAGCGCCCCATTTTAACGGTCGTGCCGAAGGCACACTATTTTCTTTTGTGTCGATAAGAAAACGTGTGCCTTCGGCGCTGCCGCTAAAAAATACTCCGCCTCACACTGTTGTTTTCGCTGCTTCACAAGCGGTGCATTTTTCATCTACGCACGGCTCAACATGCGCCGTCGCATTTCCCACTCCCAGCGCCTGCTCGATCTCATATTCAATCGTGCTGGCCACATTATGACCGCGCTGAATATCCCACCAGGCGGGCACCATCATATGGAAATCGACCCAGTGGTATCGCCCGCTATGCCGATGGCGTAGCTTGTGATAACTGCAAATTCGCGGGTCACGGCCATGCACGTGGGCGTCCAGAATCTCGCGAAGCAGACGGCCGTCGGCGTTGTCTTGTTCATCCATCAACCCCGCAGCCGCGCGACGAAGAAGTCCCATTCCGGTCCAGGAGATATAAATCGCAATCGCAATCGCCCCCAACGGATCCGCGTAAACCCACCCGGTGACCGTCACCAGCACGAGTGAGAACATTGCCATCCCGCTGGTGGCGGCATCCGTCAACAGATGCCATCCATCGGCTTCCAGCGTGATGGAGCTCTGCCGCTTGCCGAGCCGGATCAGATACGTGCCGAGCACCGCATGCACCGCCATCGCGACGGCAAGCAGCAGAAGTCCATAGAGAATCTCTTCGATTTTCGCCCCATGCCGGTGAATTTCGTGAATGCGTTTGGCTGCCTCACCGACCATGATCAGCGCCGCCAGAACAATCATTCCCCCTTCGAACCCGGCCGATAGAAACTCTACTTTACCGTGACCGTACGGGTGCTCTTCATCCGCCGGGCGATGCGCGGTGGCCAATGAATATGCCGCAAACCCACCGGCTATGATGTTGACGATTCCTTCAAGGGCATCAGAAAGAATGGCGGTGGATCCGGTCCGCAAATACGCAAGAAACTTCACCGCGAGCATCGCCAACCCCACCGCAATCGAAATGAGCGCGGCTCTGGCTTCGATCTTCGGGATGTAAACGAAAAAATCTCGGAGACGAGTTCGCATCGTGACAATTCTCCATGGGAGTATGCCACGAATCGAATCGCGAGGGAAATGGCAATGTTTTCGCTTTTGACTAGAACACTATTCAGGCCATGTACGGCTGTCCCGAACTGGTTTAGCCGCAACGCGCAGCGGAGCGCTTTCAGGCTGTACGAAAGCGCTCCGCTACTAAACCGGTTCGTCAGGATACAACAACCGCTAGAAGGTCTAATTCTCATTCCGAAGATTCGCCAATACCATCGCGGCGCTCTCGCGTAATTCGGAATTTCGAACTTCCGAACTTACCCGCTGCAAAGCAGGCTCCGCAAAGCGACCCATCAATTTTAACTGCCGTGTTGCCTCTTCTCGTTGCGCGCAATCTGCCGCACCCAATTGCCCTAGGAGCTGGTGAATCCGATCTTCCATCTCCGGCGTCAGCGTCTCCAATCGTCCCACCATCACGCGCACACACTTCTGCGGCTTCGGGGCAATGTTCAAAGGCAATTCTTTATCCGTGAATGACTGCGGAAGCAGATACAACAATCGAGTGCCTTCCTCTCCAAACCACGATGATTTCCAGGTGTTCACCATCGCCACCGCCTCCTTCTCATAGAGGCCGTCGGCTACTAGATCTTTCGCCATCGCCTTCCCCAGATCATCGAGCGATTGAGTTTTTCCGGTCAGAATCGCCTGAGCTTGTTTCTCAATGTTGCCGACCCGCGTGAAACGAATTGTCCCTTCGCGCACCTGCACGAGAAACGCGCCATGGATGGGCTCTTTCCCAACATTCGTGATCTGAAAATGATCGTTTCCCGTCGATTGCATTTTCAACGGCAATTCAAAATTCCCCACGCCCCGATAGAATAAGAATTTTTCCATATAGTTCCCCGTAACATTGCTCGCCCAGACAATGTCAGAATCGGTCTCGCGCGCAGCCGCATAGGGATTGCCGGTTTCCACCGCCGGGATTCTCCGGCGCGAAGCCTCCAACTGATTCGGTGGAAATACCGTTACCTGCCCCCAATCCAAAAAACCCTTACCAATCGCGGGTTTCGCATCCTTGTTCTTCGAATCCGACGGTGGCCCCATTTGCACTACGGGTGGATAAAACTCCGTCAGCAAACCCTGTGGGAAATCCACGCGGACTTTCAGAGCCATCGGCACCTCCGTATAGAAATAGGTGACCGGCGTTTCCATCCGGCTTCGCGTGTAGAGCGCCGTTTTCGTGAAAGAAAGCAGATCGACCTTTTTCTGAAGCATGTTCTGCTTTTGTCGATCCAACACAAAATTCGGCAGATCGCTTCCCACTAACGGCCGGTAATCCAGATAGGCTCCGTCCGATCCCGCAAAGTTCGTGAAGGTGCCCCACTCGTGAACCACGAGCTTGCCCGGAACCGGTCCGGCCAGAGCCATTGACGAAGTCAAAAATATTCCACAAAAAGCCGCCATTTTTCGCATAACATCTCCTGGTTAAGGTAACAGTCAGTAGAACGGATCGACGAAGTTAGTATTATTTTCTAAGCCGCTATTACTTTTTTGGTTTCGATCTACTGACTCCTAGACCGGAGGCAAATTGGACGGCGACGGTGACCTGGTTCGCCAAACCCTGGCGGGACATTCTGCCGCGTACGAAACGCTCGTGCGCCGCTGGGCCGCGCGCGTCACTGCTCTTTGCCATTCTCGCGTGCGGAATGCCTCGGCGGCCGAAGATCTTGCCCAGGAGACATTGCTACGCGGGTTCCGCGGGCTAAACACCTTGGCGGACCCAGATCGCTTCGGGTCATGGCTTTTCGGCATTGCCGCCCGGACCTGCCTGGATTGGTTGAAAAGCGCCCAGCGGACGGAAGTCAGTTACAGCGCCTTGGGGCTGGGTGCCGAAGAAAATATCGAAGCCCGAAACAACGACCTGCATCAACAGGAAGAAACGGATCGATTGATGGCCGAAGTGCAACGCCTGCCGGAGGCATATCGCGAGGCGATCATGCTCTACTATTATCAGGACTGCACGTATCAGGAGCTGGCGGACTTGCTTGATGTATCCGCAGCCACGATCAATGCCCGGCTGACGAAAGGCCGAGCGATGCTGCGAGAAAGACTCGGCGCGCTGCGGGACTGATCGAGCAAAACGTAAAGACAATCGATATGACCTGCGATGAATCGCAAAACCTCCTCAACGCAAAACTCGACGGTGAGTTGACGCCGGAAGATCGCATGCTTTTAGAGGCTCATCTGGCCGAGTGTGCGAGTTGTACGGCAGCCGGCGATGCGTTGGCCGCTCAACATGCTGAATTACGGCAGGCGTTCTTGCCGCGACAACGCGCTGCGACCAATGTCGCACAGGCTGTCATTGCGCAGCTCCCGCACAAGTCAACCAGACGAATCCCCTGGATGGCGATACTTGTCTCCGCGGCAGCGGGCTTCGCGCTGGCCTTCGGATTATTTCATGGCAACGAGCGTAAGACTATTGCTGTTCAGCCGACATCCATTCCGACCAGTCGGCAAAGCTCTATCGCAAGGTTAGCTTTGTCGACGGGTATTGTGCAATTTAAATGCCCCGGTCAAACCGAATGGTCCACCATGGCGACCGGTGGCGAAGTCCCGCGCGGCACCCTCGTGCGCACCGGCCCGGACATTCGATGTGAATTCCGAACTACCGACGGATCAGACATTCGTCTGAACGCCCAAACCCAGGTGGAACTCAAATCGCCGCGGACGTTTGAATTGACGCAAGGACAAGTCTGGTCCACCGTCGCGCACGACAAAGCACCCTTTGAAGCGATGGCCATGGGCACCGTATTTACCGCAATGGGGACACAGTTCGATCTGGCCACTGAACCCAAAGCGGTCGTACTCACGGTGGTGGAGGGTTCCGTTAGCGTCAAAGGTCAAGGCAGCCAGGAAACGCTCCAATCCGGTGAACGGTTAGCCGTTACCGAAGGGCATCTCGGAGGCAAAACCGAAGTGCGCGATTTGGCGCTGGCCACCCGCTGGGTCAATGAGATTCTCGTGATGAAAGGACGTGACAACCCCGAACTCACGCGGCGAATTGATGATCTATTCGCCCAGATCGGCCAACAGAAAATGGGGTTCATGTTTGAAGAAGAAATCCGGGCACTCGGGGATCATTCTGTTATCCCGCTGACCAGATACATCGAATCCGATCGATCGAAACATGAACCTTCACAACGCGCCGTAGCCGCGCGAATCATTTCGGATGTGGCTCCACCCTGGGCCATCCCTAATTTAATCAGCCTGGTGCAAAACGGCGACGGCGAAGTCCGCTATTACGCCGCCCTTGGTTTAAGACGACTCACCGGCCGTGACGCCGGTCGCACGCCTGAACAGTTACGCAGTGATGACCCCTTTAGCTGTCAACAAACAGTCAACCACTGGCAAAACTGGTGGATGCAGAACCGCTCTCACTATCCCGGTGTGCCGGCGTTTGATTCACCCGAGCCGCAAGAATCCCCGGTCGTCAAGCAACCCATGCCGATGAAGAAAAGTTGAGTGACTCACCCCAGCATCCCCGGTGGCAGACCCATTTCACCGGCGGCCCGCTGCATCTCTTGCGCCATCGATTCCCCCGCCCGATTCTGCGCCGCGGCAACGGCGGCGATAATCACATCTTCGAGCATTTCAATATCCGCCAGATCGACTTTCGTCTTGTCGATTTTCAGCTTCACCAGCTCCATCTTGCCATTCACCGTCGCCTGCACCATCCCACCGCCGGCATCGGCTGTGATCTGCTTGCGGGCCAAACCCTCCTGCATCTGCTGCATCTTGCCCTGCATTTCCTGGGCCTGTTTCATCAGTTGATTCATGTCAAACATTTAACATTCCTTTCCATGTTCATTCATTCCACTTTCACGATACTTCCACCGAGATCGATCAGCGCCCGAATCAGCGGATCTAGTTCCAGCTCCGCACGAAGCTCAGGCGTGAGTCGAATCCCCGGAACCGCCGGTGCTTGAGGTGCCGCTGCCGGAGTCGCCATTGGCCGCGATGGGGCAGCAGTTGTTGTTTGAGCGACCGGCGCAGCCGCCGGCTCATCACTCAAATCCACCTCGAATCGCACACCCACCTGTTGTTTCAGCACCTCGCTCAAAGTCTCCGTGATGAGATTTTTCTTGCTATGCTTCTCCAGCATCTTCAGCGTGTTTTCCTGACCTTTACTGAACCGAATCACCGCGCGGCCATCCTCCACTCCCAGGAACCGCCCCTGCGATAACAGCCCCTGGAGCGATGGCCCGCTCTTCCCGATCAGCCCAAGGATCGTCTGGTAAGTGGCTGGCAGATCGTTCGTATCCACCGGTTCGGTCGGGATGGAATTGGAAACCGGAATCGGCGCGACGGCAGCCGCATTCCGCTTCGACTCCGCCATGATCGTCGCCAGCGAACGCTTCGGCCCTTCATCCCACACCTTACCCACCGAAGGCAGCGCATCCTCCGATTCATCCCCCAAATCCAAGTCCATTGGCGCTGCCGGCGTAGGCACGGAAGAATACTCCGTCTTCTGCACCACCTTGCGAACTGACGTCTCATCCAAGCCGGATGCGGAAACCATAGGCGACGCACCGGGTACTTCGAGCCGCGCAACCGAAGAACCCCGTGCGTCGACCGCGGCTTCCGCCTGCGGCTTGTGGATTCGAGTTGAAGGTTCCCCTACAGACTCAACCTTTTTTTTTTGAATCGTTGTCACTGGTGCGCCATTCACCTGCGCCATTAAATCCGCCACCGATGAGAATTGTTCCGACAATGCCAACCGAACCAGCGTCGCATCCAGCAAGGCCCGTCCTGCGTTTGATTGCCGCACTTGTCGTCGAAGTTCTTCGAGGATGGCAATGTCCTGCGCAAGCGTCACCGTATCGAATGACTTTGCCTGCTTTGCCAGTTCCGTCAGCGAAAGCCCCGGCACTTCCACCAGGTTGGATTCGATCCCGCACGCACAAAGCACGAGCAAATTCCGCAGGTGGTCGATGAACGAAGCCAGAAACGCATCGACCGACAGCCCGCTTTGAATCATCGCATCGGTTTGGTTCAGTGTGCCTTTGACATCTCCTTGACCGATCGCCGCCGACAGATCAAAAAGCAGTTGGCTCTTCGGCAACCCAAGCAGGTTTTCGATCATGTCCGCCGTCAGATGCTTTTCCCCAAGACTCAGCAATCGATCGAGCAGCGACAGTGAATCGCGCATCGATCCGGCACCGGCTTTAGCGACAAGAAACAGTGCATCATCATCCGCTTGAATCTGCTCCTGCTTGCAGATACTCGCCAGGTGAGCGGCGATCTCGCGCGTGGGAATGTTCCGAAAATCATAGCGCTGACAGCGCGATAAAATCGTCGCCAGCACTTTCTCCGGTTCGGTCGTCGCCAAAATAAATTTCACATGGCTCGGCGGCTCTTCGAGAATCTTCAACAGCGCATTGAACGCGCTCTTACTGAGCATGTGTACTTCGTCGATGATGTACACTTTGAATCGGCTGCGGGCAGGGCGGTATTGGCTGTTTTCAATCAGTTCGCGAATATTATCGACACCGGTGTTGCTGGCCGCATCGATTTCAATCACATCGATATCATCCCCGCGCGCCACCCCCAGGCACGATGAGCATTTGCCGCAAGGCTCCGTTACCGGTCCATCCACACCGGCCAGACAGTTCAATGCCTTGGCCAAAATGCGCGCCGTCGAAGTCTTGCCCGTCCCCCGCGTGCCGCAGAATAAATAGGCGTGCGCGATCCGCCCCGAAGAAATCGCCTTCTTCAATGTCTGCGCAATATGGTTCTGCCCGACGACTTCGTCGAACGTTCCGGAGCGATAACGGCGGGCTAAAACGGTGTAGGCCATAGCGAGTAATAGTAGGACGGAGAAGTTTAACAGACACGAAGCTGAGAACAAAGTGGACGGAGTCGGGTATTATCCTTCGAACCGTAAGAATTAAAGCCCTCGGAGCTTGCTCCATGGGTCGGGCCCTATTCCTTGAGGAGTTTTTAATGACACGATTTGGATTTTTGCTGGCGGCCGTCTTCTGCTTCTTTCTCAATGCCGCTCAAGGCGCCGAAATGAGTGCTGCACAAAAAGATGCCGCCACGAAGTTGCAGGCGAAGGGCGGGCTGGTCATTCCTGTTGCAGCCAACAGCGACGCGCTGATCGTAAGCCTCTCCACGGTCGGAAAGAACGCCGGCGATGCGGATCTGGCGCTGGTTAAAGCCCTGCCAAAGGTCGAGCAGCTTGATCTGCGCAACACCGCCATCACCAATGCCGGGCTGGCAAATCTGGATGGCATGGCGTCCCTCACCCACCTTCACCTGGAAGGCACCGCCGTGACCGATGAAGGATTATCGCACGTGAAAGGCCTTGCCAATCTCACGTATCTCAACTTGTATAACACGGCCATCACGGACAAAGGGGTCACCGAACTTTCCGGGCTGAAGAATCTCAAACGTCTTTTTCTATGGCAGACAAAAGTGACGGAAGCTGGCGTTTCCGGGTTGAAAAAATCGCTGCCGGAACTGTACGTTAATCGCGGCGAGGAAATGACGATGACCACCCAGCCGTACACCCCGGCCAAAGTAGAAACCAAACCAGAACCGAAAAAAGAAGCGGTGAAGCCCGAAGACAAAAAGCCAGCCGAAAAGAAACCCGAAGAAAAGAAACCCGAGGAAAAGAAGCCCGTTCAAGCCACTGCCGCCGCCACTCCGGTCAAAGCGATCAACACCAAATGCCCCGTCAGCGGTAAGGATGTCGACCCGGCGCATGTCGTCCTGTTCGAAGGAAAATTCGTCGGCCTCTGTTGCGATAAGTGCGAAGCCAAGTTCGTCGCCGAGCCGAAGAAGTATATTGATAAGGTTGTGGCGGATGTGAAGTAAGACAACTGCGCACTAGAATGTGGATACTATGGCAACTGGCATTGCATATCCGTATATCGAAAAGCTGGAAAGTGAGCCAGCTAGGCTCCAGCGAATGCCCCGGATTCGAATCTCACAGATCGTCGCTGACTATTTGGCTCACGGATGGTCTCCTGAAGAAATCTGTCGCCAGCATCCACACTTGACGCCTGCCGAGGCTCATACTGCGATGGCCTATTACTACGATCATCAGGAAGAGATCGATCAAGAATTAAACGAAGAATTTCGACAGAGTGAGCACACACGTTTGTCGGCACCGCCCACAAAATTCGTTCTTCGCATGCGAAATGAAGGGCGCCTCTAAATGGCGGTCCCTCTATATATGGATGTGCATGTTCCCAGATCCATCACGGAGCAGTTGCGACGGCGGGGTGTGGATGTTTTGACCGCCATCGAAGATGGGTCGAATTGTTTGGACGATGCTGCACTACTCGAAAGAGCCGCCGAGTTGCGCCGTTTGCTAGTTACTCAAGACATCAGGTTTAAAGCGAGAGCTGAAGCATGGCAAGCCTCCGGGCGAAATTTCGCCAGCCTCGCGTTTGCGCACCCTCTCGGAATCACGATCGGACAATTCGTGCGTGATTTAGAGCTGATATCATTGGCTTCGAATGTCGATTAATGTGTAAACGAGATATTTCGCCTGCCTTTCTAACGGCACATAGAAAATCTAACGACCCGTATTCGCGATCAACCGTTGCACCGCTGGGACCAACTCCACAGGAATCGCTATCATCGTGAACCTCTGCGTCTCTTGCGACGTCTGTGGTGATTTCCTATCGTAAAGTGCGATTTAAACCGTCCTCGCCAAAAAACCCTCAAAATTCCCACTCAAATACCCCTTCACCGTCCTCTGAATTTCCGCCTGTGTCACCGGCCAACCACTCGCCGCCAAATCGTCAAATTTATCCGTGACAACTTTTCCGATGATCTTGCGGCTATGGTCCCACTTATAAATCAACTGATCTAATATCCGACAATCACTGTGCTGCGGCACAAAGCTGGTACCCAGCAGTTCCATGCGCATGCGGGTCATTTCTTCGATCAGGCTTGGGTTGTTGAGGAACCACCAGCAGCCGAAGAGAAACAGGTTTGGACATTTGCGAGCTGTCACGCAGAGCTCATGCTGATTTTCGCGGCTCAGCATCGTCACCATGAATTTGTTTTCCGGGTTTTGTTCGCACAATCGCGCGAGGCTATCAATATCTGCTTTGCCGAGTGAGTCCCCAGCCATCCTCATTTGCGGATTGACTTGTCGCTTCACGCCGATCATCACCGCGAACGGAATGTTCCGCTCCTGCGTCACCGGAAGAATCGCTTCCTGAATGACCCGCGTCATCGGCGAATGATCCGGGTATCGCCAATCTGAATTTAAGGAAACAGCCACATACAATGCCTTCATCCGATCGATCCACTCATTAAGAAATCGTCGAATCTCCCGCATCGATTCCATCCCCACCTCGGAGCCCACTTTGTAGCCGAACCCGCGCAGCGTGTCGGCCACGTTCGGCCAGCCATACAACAGAGGATCAACGCGCAGCGCGGCTTTGAATCGCGGGTCGATGTCGCCGCCTTTCAACCACAGGTCGCGCTCGTTGGGGTCCAGCGCATCATTGGTCATGACCGCCGTATGGACGTTGGCTAAATCAAAAACCTTGCCCACCAACTCTGCCGGTTTTTGGCCCGCGTACCAACCGCGATAGTCCGCCAGGCTCTTGCTGGATAGATCCAGCCCGAGCCTGTGAAGCAGCGTCACCACTCCCCGGCAAGCTTCGCTCACCGGTGCGCGATCGACAAAAAGTGTCTTCCAATTCAGGTCCGCCTGCTGCGACTGAGTCAGGGCCCAATACTGGTTGTACGGAATATTCGTCGCGCGGACCGTCTCGGCGATCAGGTAGTGATAGGTCAACAACTCATCAATGCCCCATAGCATGTAGGATCCAAAACCGGCCGGATAAAGGTGCGTGTGAAGGTCGTAGATGGGGGTGTGGGCGATGGCATCATCAACCCATCCGGCAATCTGCGAAATGGTTGTAAAAGCGGGCGAGTTCATGGTGGAATTTTAAAGTGTCATCGCCGCAAAACAAAGTAGTGGCGACTTATAGCCACATGTTCGCCCCCTCACGACGCAGGAACCTTTCCGAACCGCATCGCCATTTTCGTTCAGGTCGGTAAGATATCTGCAACCCCAGGAGGTTACATGCAAAGTCTTACCGCGCCGTTTATGGTCGTTCTTTCATTCCTCGTGCTTGGCGGCCCGGCTGCGTTAGCCGATGGCATCATCGCGCCGGGAGCGAAGCTGGAGACGTTGTCGACGGATTTCAAGTTTTCCGAAGGCCCGGCCAGCGACGCCGAGGGCAACGTTTATTTCACCGATCAGCCCAACGATCGCATCATGAAGTGGACGGTAGAGGGGAAATTCGAGACTTTCATGCAGCCAAGCGGTAGGTCGAATGGGCTGTGCTTTGATAGTAAAGGAAACCTGATCGCCTGCGCCGATGAAAAAAATGAGCTTTGGTCGATCGATGTGAAAACCAAGCAGGTCACCGTTCTGGTCAAGGCGTACAACGGTAAGCTGCTGAACGCGCCAAACGATGTATGGGTTCGCCCGGATGGCGGGCTATTCTTTACCGATCCATGGTACAAGCGCGATTACTGGAAGCGGGGGCCGCAAGAACAGGATGGCCATCATGTCTACTTCCTGTCGTCGGATCACAAGACGCTTTCGCGGGTTACCCAGGATCTGAAGCAACCCAACGGCATCATCGGCACTCCCGATGGCAAAACGCTCTACGTCTCCGACCTTGATGCTCACAAAACCTATTCCTACCTCATCAACGACGACGGGTCACTGGCCGACAAAAAGCTTTTCTGCGAAGCCGGCTCGGATGGAATGACGATCGACGATGAAGGGAATGTCTACATCACCAACTCGAACGGCGTCACAGTGTTCGACAAAACCGGAAAGCAGATCGAGAACATCAAGGTAGCAGAGCCGTGGACCGGCAACGTCTGCTTCGGCGGGAAAGACATGCATACGCTGTTCATCACCGCCAGCAAGGGAGTCTATGCGATGAAGATGCGGGTGAAGGGGGCGGGGAGTCAGTAATTCGCGAATCATGGGGAAGCGATTGATCCAAGACGAACTCGCACTCTCCACGGCTCGGCGGTGAGAATCGCGCCCGCCGCTAGTTCAGCCTCGTAGGTTCGCAGCAGTCGAACCAATGCCGGTCCTTGATCCCGCGAGCGAAAGCCGACCAACCGAATGAGGCCAACGTGTATCATTCCCTGCGCGATAGCTAACTCGCCAAAATCTTTATCGATCGTTGCCAGCACGCGCAAATCTGCGGCGGCGCGACGGAGGATTTCTGCATCACCCGGATCACGCAACCAGTCGCCTGCCCATGTCACGTCGTGACCAGCCTGCCGCACCGCTTCGGTTGCGTGTACAGAGATACAAGTGTCCAGAAGCACCTTCACGCGGCTGACCCCACAGGGAATGGGTCGATTCGCTCATGGGCCACGAGTTTATACGCGTAGAGCATGCAGGCTCGGATGTCGTCGGATTCGAGAAAGGGGTAGGCTTCGAGGATGTCCTGCGCACTGTCCCCTGCGGCCAGCATCGACAAAACGTGCTCCACTGCCAACCGCCGCCCTCGAAGAATCGGCTTGCCCGCGAAAATCGCAGGATCCGAGGTGATGCGTCGAATCAACTCTTGCTCGTTCGCCATTCTCACATCTTAGCATGCGAGCGAAGATTGTGGCAGGAAAGTCTTCGTTCCCAGACGACTTTTTTTCCGTCGCCGATCCACAGGGGGCGATTTTATCAAACAGTCGGACCCCCATTGAGCAATGTCTCCCAGTGACGGCGGCTGGCACCAACTAGCTTTACTAAGTCCCATTCTTCCCGTCGTTCGACGCCGACATACCATGCAAGCGCGCCGTGAGGTGTCGCCGAATAAACCATAATGGAGCCGCGACTGCCCGCAGCCGAGTTGCCGCTGTACCATGCGGCGATGGCCGATCCTCGGTGCGCGGTCTGATGCCTGATGCCTCCGAACATATGGTGAAGGTTTCCTTCACTGGAACGTAAAAAGTGAAGCGGCGCGCGAAACGCGACCGGGACTAGCGGATCATCGCAGCGAAATCGATGCTCCGAAACAACCCGGTGAGGGTGAAACGGCGGCACTCTAAGCCGGAAAGAAGAATGTACCCCGAGTGCGCCTAGCGCCTTGCCGGCAAATGTGTACCATGCATCGCCGAACCAGGAATCAATCTTGACGATGTGAATGAATTCTGCGGAAATGAGAGCAGCTTCGGCGTTGATCACTTTCTCGGCGAGATCAATGAACAGGCGGTCGTCCGACGCGGTGAGCGGAAGGTGTACCCCTGATTCGATCACTGGTATTCTCATGTCGGCCAGCATAATCCAATGGTTTCCTCCTGGTCAACGGAATAACATCCCGTCAGAGATATTCCATGAATAAACGACTGACCGCGATCATCCATGCCGAAGACGGTGGCTTTGTTTCGCTCTGCCCGGAACTCGATATCGCCAGCCAAGGCGACACGATCGAACAAGCCCGTGACAATCTTCGGGAAGCGCTCGAAGAATTCTTTGAATGCGCATCGCCAGAAGAGATACAGCGGTTCATGCCCGGCGAGTTGTTTGTAACGCAAGTCGAGGTGGCCGTTGGGTAGATTGCGTCGATTGTCCGGGCGGTAGCGCCGATCGGTCTTCGAGAACCCCCGATCACTTCGCCTTCTTCACCGGATGTGCCTCCAGCCTGGCGATCACTTCCTTCACCTTCTCCTGCGCGGCCGCATCTTCAGGCAGCGCGGTGGCTCCAAACGCCGGAAGCAGTTTATCCCAGATGGCATTCATCTCGCCCTGAAAATTGCCGGTTTGGGCGGTGATGGCAATCACCACGTCCTTCTCCGGAATCACCACGCACAATTGTCCACCCGCGCCATCGCCGCGAAAGGCATTGTGCGTGCAGCGCCAGAATTGAAAGCCATAGCCTTGGATCCAGTCGATTCCGAGTTTGGAGTGGCCGGCCTGATCGTTGGTCACTTGTTTGCTTGTGGCTTGTTCGATCCACTTTTCAGAGATCAACTGCTTGCCATTCCACTTGCCTTTTTGCAGATACAGTTGGCCGAACTTGGCGACATCTTCCGTGCAAAGTTTGAGGCCATAGCCGCCGAGTGAATTGCCTTCCGGGCTGCTGTCCCAGACCGGGTTATCGATTCCCAGCGGCTCAAACAATCGCGGTTTCAAAAAATCCAGCGAAGTCTGGCCGGTAACTTTGGTGACAATCGCCGAAAGCGTGTAGCTGCCCATCGTGTTGTATAGAAAATGCGTGCCGGGTGTGTGAACCACGGGTTGGGCTAAAAACTGCTTGACCGATGGCCCGCCACCGACGGACTTCGCTTCCGTGTCATGGCCACACGTCATCGTCAGCAGGTCGCGCACTTTCATGGCCTTGAGATTGTCCGAAGGGTCGGCCGGCGCTTCCGCCGGAAAGAATTTCAGCACCGGATCATCCAGGCTCAATTTCCCCTCTTCAATCGCCTGTCCGACAGCCGTTGAATTAAAGCTCTTGCTGAGCGACCACAACACGTGCGGCTTATCCGCAGCCTCGGGCTTCCACCATGCCTCGGCGATCACATGCCCGTGACGCACGATCATCACGCTATGCAGCGTATCAATCTTCTTGTCCACCGTTTCGAGGTAATCAAGAATGGCCTGGGATGAAATACCCTGTGCCTCCGGAGTGCTTCGCGGCAGCGGCATGTTGGCCGCGTGCAAGCGAGGTGTCATCGAAAGAAGGAGTGTGACCACAAATGCGGAGATAAGTAATCGATTCATGTTGAATTCCCATCCGAAAAAGTAAACACGGAACAAGTTCCGCGGGCGTTCATTAGAACTCACGAGGTGCGCGAAACTTCTATCGCTTCTTTCAAATTCAAGGTGCCTTCGTACAGGCTTCTTCCGACGATGACGCCCCAGACTGGCAGTTTCGTTAAGCGGCGGATATGCTCGATATTCCCGACGCCACCGCTGGCGATCACGGGCACTTTCCCGGCTTCGGCAAGGCTGGTAGTGGCTTCAAAGTTTGGGCCGGTCAACATGCCGTCTTTGGCGACATCGGTGTACAGGATTGCGCCGAGCGGCCAATCACTTACTTCTTGAGCCACATCGACCGCCATTTTCCCGGAGTCGGCCGTCCAACCGCGCGTGGCAACCACTCCATTCTTGGCATCCAACGCGAGCACCAACTTATGGTGGAATGCCTGCTGATGAACCAAGTCCGTGAACCAAGCCCAGTCTTCAAGCGCCTTCGTACCGACCACCACGCGGTTCGCGCCGGCATCGAGCAGTCGTTGAATGTCCGCTGTTGATCGGATGCCGCCGCCGACCTGCACCTTCATTCCACTGGCGGTGATCATTTTTTCAATCAGCGGCGTCTGCGCGGGCTTGCCCTCTTTTGCGCCGTCGAGATCGACGATATGAAACCATGTGGCACCGGTCTCCTTATACGCCTTGGCGGTATCGACGGGGTCGACGTTGTAATTAATCTGCTGCCCATAGTCGCCTTGCTTGAGGCGAACGACGCAACCGGAACGCAAATCGACGCTGGGAACAACTTCTAAGGCCATAGAATGGTGATGCTCGTGGAAGGCTGTTCAGAACGCAAGTGTCACTCCTGGTTGCCGTTTGGCGGCAGCGGTGCTCAGGTAATTGGCGCTGGGTTGAACCCCCACGCGCGGGAGATCCAGTCGATCCGCATCCCAGCAGGTGCCGATTGTCTCATCCCCCGAAACCCGGCCCCGCTCATGCCAGAAACAGGCTTCGACCAGCGTTTCCATTCGCTTGTCATCCAACTCGAACAACTTTCCGCGCAACTCACGGGCGAGCTCTCCACCGCGTTTTCCATGCTCGTGATCGGTCCACTCGTTCATACGACGAGAATCGTGAAAAATGGAAAACAATCGCACGATTTGAAGATCGGCACCAGTTTCACCGGCCAGCATGATTCCGTTCGATTCAACGTTCCGCCAATGGCGCGGCCCATGAATGGAGTCCTCGTCGAGGGGAAATTGTGTTGTGACGAAAGACCAGAGCTTGGCATAATCGATGTCGGAATTCTGCATCTTTCACCGTTCGGAAAGTAGCCATTACGCTTGAACCGGACAACAATATAGCTTCGAATTTCGTACAACTGCAAACTCATGGATGACCGCCTCGAAAAACTATCGGAAAAAGCCAAGGCTCTGCCCAAAGCGCCCGGTGTCTACCTGATGAAGGATGACAAAGGCCGCGTGATCTACGTGGGTAAGTCGGCGAGCCTGCGCGATCGCGTGGGGAGCTATTTTCTGGGTTCAACCCGGCTTGAACCAAAGAAGGCAGGATTGCTGATCGACGTCGTCGACTTTGAAATTCTTCAGACGGATAGCGAAGTTGAAGCGTTGCTCGCCGAGAATCGGTTGATCAAAGATATCCAACCCAAGTACAACGCGCGGCTGCTCGATGACAAAACATTCCCTTATCTGATGATCACCACCGGCGATGAATTCCCCGGTGTGTTCATCACCCGCGAGCCGCGCACCGAAGGGGTGAAACTGTATGGACCGTTCACGAGTGTCTATGCATTGAAAGAAGCCGTCACTCTTTTGCAGCGGGCATTCAAGTTTCGCACTTGTCATTTGGAAATTCGTGAGGCGGATCGCAATCGTCGATTCTTTCGCCCTTGTTTGCTCTACCCGATCCGCCAATGCACTGCCCCTTGCGCGGCCAAGATCACACCGGAACTCTATCGCGAAGACATCAACCGCCTCATCCGATTTCTGGACGGTGATAAAACCAAAGTTCTGGCGCAGATGGAGCGCGAGATGCTCGATGCCAGCAAGGACATGAACTTTGAGCGAGCCGCCAAACTGCGCGATGAGATCAAAGCCCTCAACGCAATCGGCGCACGGGCCGGCAAAGGCGATCAGGAATACTGGCAGCCCGAGGCGTTTGTCACAAATCCGCAGGAAGGCATCGCCAAACTACAGGAAATGCTCGGCCTGGCTGAACCGCCGCGCATCTTGGAGGGGATCGACATCGCCCATCTGCAAGGTGGCGAGATGGTCGGCAGCAAAGTGACGTTTATCGATGGCGTGCCATTCAAAGATTCGTATCGCCGTTACAAAATCAAACACGGGCAAGGGAACAACGATTACCTGAGCATTCAGGAAGTCGTGAGCAGGCGCTATCACGAAGCCGGCACGAACAACGAACTATTCCCCGATGTGATCCTCATCGACGGCGGCCTCGGTCAACTGCACGCCGCGATGGATGTCTTCAAAACGATGGATGTCAAACCCCCGATGGTGATTTCCCTCGCTAAAAAAGAAGAGCTGGTCTACACGCAAGCCAAAAGCGAACCGATTCGCCTGCAGCGCAATCACCTGGGTTTGAAACTATTGCAATACATCCGTGATGAAGCGCATCGGTTCGCGCAGCATTACCATCATATTCTCAGGCGGAAATCGCAGTTGGAAGAGGATGTGAAGACTGGACGACGCCCGCCGCGAAAGAAACCAAAGAAAGTCGTTTCGAGCCTTGGTGATGAGTTGCTGAAGACGCCCTCCAAACTGTCGCCGCATTCAACGCATGTGTCGTTGCCGGTGTTGAATTCGACGGAGCAGGTGGAAATTG
>JBBRMF010000085.1:0-18373 GCA_038230975.1 Tepidisphaerales bacterium | reverse complement strand
TAAATCGCGGAGGATTTGAGCGTAACACGGATGCTCATTCTTGCGGTCTATGAGTCGAGATTCCCGTAGGCCTGAGCCGACTGGCAAGTCATATGGCTTTTTCGGATACCTGACCTTGTCGTGGTAATACACGGTCTCACAACGAAAGAACAATGTGTCTTCATCCGTTCCGGCCAGTGTAATGTCGTACTTGTTGGCAAATGGTCCGTCGCCGAACTCGACAACGATTTCCATCTCCGGCGATCGTTTTCGACCGTAGTGAAGCAGCGAGTCCGCTCCGCCCTTCACCTGCGTGTAACCCGCGAGATTTCGATTGACGATCTCTTTGAGAAAGCGGAACACGCTGATCAGATTCGACTTGCCCGAGCCATTGCCGCCGATGAAGACGTTGAGCGGCTGAAGGAGCAGTTCCTGCTCTCGAATAGACTTGAAATTGGTGACTTTGAGCCGTTGTAGGGTTCGCATCTGATTCCAGCGCCTTTTCGATCACTGCACACACGTCAAATTGTATCCGCCGCGACTACGCTGCGAAAGAGCAGAGATGCTCGCCCTCGCCATCCGCCAGCCATATGCCGAGTTGATCCTGTCGGAGATCAAGACGGTGGAGGAGGCCCGTGCGTGTTGGATGCAAGCAGAACACCGGTCTCGGAGTACCGCGACCGGTGGCACCGAACATCTTGTGCGAACTTGATTCTTAATCGTGACGCAGCGATAAAGCATTTTTCAAGGAGACTGTATGGCTTTCACATTGCAAATCGGACAGTCTGCTCCCGATTTCAAACTTCCAGGTGTCGATGCCAAGAGCTATACACTGGACAGTTTCAAGGCATCAAAGCTTCTCGTTATCGCCTTCACCTGCAATCATTGCCCGTTTGTGATTGGCTGCGAAGACCGCATGAATGACTTTTATGCTGACTACTCGGCGCGCGGTGTCGCGATGGCCGCCGTCAATTCCAACGAAACCGAAGGCCATCCCACGGATTCGTTCGAACACATGGTTCAACGGGCGAAAGACAAGCAGTTTAAGTTCGCCTACGTTCGCGATGAATCGCAGGATGTTGCCTTGGCATACGGGGCGCTCCGGACGCCGCATTTTTATCTTTTCGATGCGGATCGAAAGCTTCGATATACCGGCCGCATGGATGACAACCCGCGCAATCCCGGCAAGGAAACCACTCACGAGCTTCGTGACGCTGTTGATGCGCTACTTGCCGGCAAAGAACCGGCCGTTTCAATCACAAACCCCATTGGATGTAACGTCAAATGGAAGGGAACGGAACGTCACTGGATGCCTGCGGATGCGTGCGATTTAGTGTGAGGACCGAGAGCCCGAATCTTGACAGAGGCCGTCTGTGTTCCGAAAGTATGCGGGCGTCCATTTGACCCTTTGGTTTTCCATCCGTCTCGACGTGAGGAGTAGACACATGCCTGTGAAATATGGCGTTATCGGTTGCGGAGCAATTGCCCAGCGACGGCACATCCCCGAATGCATTGCGAATCCTGAATCCAAACTCGTGGCGCTGGCCGACCCGATGAAGGAACGCGTCGAGGAATTGGCGGAAAAATATGGCGCGAAGGCGTACACGGATTACAAGGAGATGCTGAAGGATCCAACCATTGACGCGGTTGTCGTTGCCGGGCCGAATAGCCTGCATGCCCAGCAAAGCATCGACGCCCTAAACGCCGGCAAGCACGTTCTGTGCGAAAAACCGATGGCGACCACGCGCGAGGATGCCAAGGCGATGCTGGAAGCGGCGAAGAAGAATAAAAAGTTTCTGATGATCGGTCTGAATCAACGACTCATGCCGGCGCATGTAAAGGCGAAGAAAATTCTGGAGACTGGGGCGCTCGGTAAAGTGCTTTCATTCCGCACGGCGTTCCAGCATCCGGGGCCGGAAGGTTGGTCTGTTGACGCCGGGAAGAGCTGGTTCTTCAAAAAGGGCCAGGCGTTCATGGGCGTTACCGGAGATCTTGGAGTCCATAAAGCCGACTTGCTTCGGTGGTTGCTTGGCCAGGAATTCAGCGAAGTCACCGGGGTTCTCTCGACCCTCGACAAACGCGATCCCGAAGGAAACCTGATCGAACTTGATGATAATGCTTACCTGGTTCTCAAAACCACCGGTGGCATTCTGGGATCAATGATTCTTTCCTGGACCAACTACGGTGCGGAAGAAAATTACACCGTCCTGCTTTGCCAAAAAGGTGTGCTTTCACTGGGTACCGATCCCACCTACGGTGTGATCGTCGACTATCGCAACGGGGAACGCGAACTGTATAAAGTCGGTGAAATGTCGACGAATACCAAGCAGGTCGCCAGTGGGATTATCGATGCGCTGACACAATCGATTACCACGAATACTCCGCCGGCCATTGATGGTGTGGAAGGGTACAAGTCGCTGGATGTCATCCTGACCGCCATGGAAGCAGCCAAAGAAGGAAAGACGAAAAAGATCGGTTAGAACAACCCATGCAAATTGTGATGAACACCGGTGGCATCGCCTCGACCAATGCCTATCTCGTTGCTGATGAGGCGAGCAAACAGGCGGTCATTTTCGATGCGCCGGACAACACCGTCGCCCCCCTGCTTGATGAGGCGATCAAGCGGGGGTGGGACGTCATTGGCCTCTGGCTGACCCACGGACATTTCGATCATGTCGCCGATCACGCGGTCGTTACCCAGCGATTCCCGAAGGCAAAAGTACTGATTCATCCGTTGGATCATCCAAAGCTCCAGAAACCGATGAGTTCACTATTTTCACTACCCTTTGTGATTCCCGCGCGAAACGCCGATGGGCTGTTGGCGGATGGACAGAAGTTATCGATCGGAACGCTGGAGGTGGAAGTGATCCACACACCCGGGCACTCTCCGGGTCATGTGATGTTTTACATTCCCAAAGAAAAGATTTTGATCGGCGGTGACCTCATCATCATGGGAGCGGTGGGGCGCACGGATTTGCCGGATGCGGATTTTGGCACGCTTCAGGAATCAATTCGCCGGGTGATGAAGTTGCCGGATGACACTCAACTGCTCGGCGGGCACGGCAATCCAACTCTGCTGGAAGACGAACGACGGGAGAATCTTTACGTGCGGGAAGCGCTTGAGTTGTAGACAATTCCCACGTTTTTGCAGGGCAAATTGCCAATTGTTTAATCCAGCCAACTGCGTCTATAATTTTCATATCATGCTTAAAAAAATACCCACAGCGCTCGTCTTGCTTAGTGTCATTGCCACGTTCCTCTCGGGCGTAGGTTGTTCGGTAAGTGATCGATCGGTAATTGAAAAGGCTCAAGGATTTGACGACGGCATCAAGCCGGCGGAAATTAGAGAGCCGACGATTGACGATTATTTTCAGAAGATCGGGACTCGAATCGTGCAGGCGGCCCGCGAGTCGGATGCCGCCAAGTGGGGGCCCAAAAGCCATTTCGTAAAAGGTGAAGATGAAGAGTGGATGTTCAAGGGAATTCAATTTCACCTGGTGAACAGCAAAACATTAAATGCTTTTACCACCGGAGGAACTCACGTCTACATCTACAACGAGCTGATGCAGCTCTGTAAAAATGAAAACGAGTTGGCTGCGGTGATGAGCCATGAGTTCGGACACATCTATTGCAGGCATGTGCAAGCCGGTCAAAAACGCCAATATCGAATCATGGCTGCGGCGCTCGGGCTGGGAGCGGTGGGGTATGTGGCTGGGGGCAAGGAAAAAGGTGCCGAATACGGCGCGGCCGCGTTTGGCGCGGGTTCGACCGTCGGTAATTATTTCGGCATGGGTTTCACGCGTGAAGATGAAGCCCAGGCGGACCAGACAGGGTTCCATTTTTATTGCCTGGCCGGATGGGATCCAAACGCATTCGGCGACTTCTTTCAGACGATGATCGATAAGGGTTACGACACGACGCCGGAAAAGGCCAGTGACCATCCCACGCTTGCCAGTCGCGTGAAGATCGCCCACGAGCGCGCGGCAAAGCTACCGGATTTAGGGGCTCATCCCGAACGGCTCCGACGATCTGAGGTAGCCACCCCATCTCAGTTTGATCGATACAAAGCCCTCGCCCGCGACGCCGGGAAACGCACACCCGACGACAAGAGCCTGGCCAAAATGCAGCAATTACTGACGGCGATGCCACGTAGTTGCCTCACTCCGATCGTGCCGGATGATCAGACCGCAGCGCAGCAGCAGATCATTCAAGAGTTAAAACGGAAGCAGGCGTCGGCAGAGAATGCAAAGCCTGCCAATCCAAAATGAGTTTAACGAATCAGATTCCTAGAAATGACCGGAATCTCGTACCCCGAAAGGGTTGGAACAGATCAAGTGAACTGTAACCGACCGGCGATTTCCGTTGTGGTTCCGATTTATAATGAGGCGGAAAATCTACAGGAGCTTCACCGTAGGCTCACCACCGCGCTCAATATCTCCGGGGAATCCTGGGAGATCATTTATGTGGACGACGGCAGCGTGGACGCATCGGCGCAACTGATTCGAACGTTTCACGAAACGGACGATCGTGTGCGAGTGATCGGGCTTTCTCGCAACTTCGGACACCAGCCCGCACTGACTGCCGGGATTCATTTCGCCACCGGGCGTTGCGTGATTCTGATCGACGGAGACCTGCAAGATCCTCCTGAGTTGATCCCGCAACTGATTGGCAAGTGGGTCGAGGGGTATCAAGTTGTAGTGGCCGAGCGCGGCAGTCGCACAGACACAGGCGCGCGCGGATGGGGGTTCAAGCTTTTCTATCCTCTTATGAAACGATTGAGCAGCTTGCCGGCAGGGCCAGACGCTGGAATCTTCGGTCTGATGGACCGTGCCGTCATCGAGCAATTGGATAAGCTCCCCGAGCGCAACCGCTTTATTCCCGGTCTGCGTAGCTGGCTTGGTTTCAAGCAGACTTCCGTGCTTTACGATCGACAGGATCGGCAATCGGGCGCGCCCAAGCAGTCGCTCCAACACCTGCTGAAATACGCAATGGATGCGATGATCAGCTTCAGCTATAAACCGCTTCGATGGGTCACCTATACTGGTTTTTCCATTTCGGCCGTGACATTTTTACTGGCGGTCTATTACCTGATCGAATTTCTCTATCGACATGGCCGCACCTATGGCAGCGGGTTCACCACGATCATCATGTGCATTTTGTTTCTGGGTGGGGTGCAACTGATCTCGATTGGGATTCTCGGCGAATATGTAGGCCGAATTTATGAAGAGATCAAACAGCGGCCGTTGTATGTGATACAGGAGTTGATCGGATTTCAAAACGGGAAAAAAGAGAGCCGTGCGGCTCTACCGCCGGAAGGCTTGCTCTAACGTGACTTTATCACTTTCCTTTCTCCGGGCCGTCCCTGCATTCCAAAACCAGTTCATGATCGTTGCGAAGCCAACCGTCAACCGTTCCCGCGCCCTCTTCGGTTTTATATCGAAAGTGGAAATGCGACAAATCCGTTGCGTCCGGCTGACCGAAATAAATCTTACTGATAGGTTGAGAGACACAGAGCATCGTCGTCTGAAATGTTCGTACACTTTTAGCGCTCGGCCAGGACGATGGTTCGATCAGATCGAAATCGAACACATGATTTGTGGGTCCGCCTTCGGAAGTGACATTCCCGACGTATCGCAGGACGACTAGAAACTGATGCCCCTTCGTGCTTGTTCGCTCGTGCAGAAACACAAGGGGTGGCGAAAGCCTGAAGGTTTTTAGAGTGGGGTCCAGGCATCGAATCAGTTCACGCCATTCCTGAGGTTTCCATGAAGCGACGGGCGAACTCAAACGCGCTTCATGATCTAATTCGTTGCGATAATCTGAACCGGGATAGACCAGTGACGGCGAAGTGGCGGGATCGCCGTCAAAACATATTTTGTTTTCTGACGCGGTGAATCGCATGCAGCGGCGCAGGGTGAGTTTTGTCTGCGCCTCCCGCCAAACTGCCGGTGCAATGTACGCAGCAGCGAGGATGCCGATTGCAATACTGACGCCGATGAGTAGCCGTTGGGTACTTCGACGTTGTAACCAGGAGGTTCGCTTCTGGGGTGCGTATTCGAGTGGCGGCATGTTCTCATAGTAGCAATTGGATTCTTTAAAACCGTATATAGCCCGCATGCCGGGGTTGTATAGGGCTTCGGAAGGTATGTGGAGGGGCAACCGTTCTAAGGTTTTGGCGTGATCGAACCCAACACCACCTTACATCTGGCACCCGTTGCGGAAGGCACGTTGGAAGGAAAACCATCGAGTGTCGCGGCACCGAGAAGGGCGAAAGCAACGGCTTCTTTGGCGGCGGAGGGAACACCTATTTCGTCGAGAGTCATTACTTTAGGTTTGATATCTTTAAGAGGCGGCTTTCGTCGAAATCTCATCACTTCATGAAGTTCGAGCATTATTCGCGGATTGCATGTTCCACCACCGCTTACAATGATTTCCGTGGGCAACTCAGGCAAGAGATAGCATGCTTGACTTACGGCTCTGGCAACGGCGTAACACGCCGTTGCCAATCGATCTTCCAGCGAGAGGGAGTTCCCGAACTTGTCGACGGCATTTTCAAAATGGCGGATCATCTCGGGACCGTCGGTCGATCTCGGTGGCTGTCCACAAAAGAAAGCCGTCTCGGTACTGAAGAATGCGGTCTGAAAGTGCAGCTTGCCACGCATCGAAAGTATTCCATCCCGATCGAATCCCTCATCCGATCCGCTTTGCCGCATCAGATGATCGATTACGCAGTTTCCCGGCCCGACGTCAAAAGCAATCACTTGTTCAGTTGACGCTCCTGCGGGGATGTACGTCAGATTCGCTATCCCACCGATATTCAACAACACTCGATTTTTCGTTGGATGTCGGAACAAAATGTAATCCGCAAACGGCACCAGTGGCGCGCCCTGTCCCCCAGCCGCACAATCCGCGCGGCGAAAATCGCTGATTACCGCGCATCCTACTTCGCCCGCCACGAGCGCGGGATCAAACCACTGGATGGTGTTCGGGGGTTCATGAAAAAGCGTTTGCCCGTGGGCGGCGATAGCGGCTAAATCCGACGCCTTTAAATTCGCCTCTTGTAAGGCGTCATTCACAGCCGATGCATACGCCAGGGAGATTTCTCGACCAATCTTTCCCAGTTCACTCAATTCAACAGTTCCACCACCGCGAATGGCGAAGATGCGCTGACGCAATGACGCATCGTAAGGCCGGGCGTGGTGATGCAGTAACTTCGCGGTCATCTCCAGCCCATGGCCGGTGATTTCAACAATCGCGATGTCCACGCCATCGGCGCTCGTGCCGCTCATGGCACCGGCGATCAATCGGGTCGAAATAGGCATGATCGGCAGTTTATCGTCGATCCATCTCGCCGGTAAGGTTCGACCTGTCTAAGATATCAGGAAGATTTCTTCCCGGAATCGACGCTAACCCGATATACTCTGGGGAGAAAGTTTGGAGATCTCGAATATGGCTGAAAAAGATAAAACAAAATCAGAAGAAACTGTCAAAGGTGGCACATCAACCGCCACCGCAAAACCGAAAGAAAAATCCAAGCGAGCGCCCAAGAAACGCCCTCCGGAAATGTTGCCGCCTTGGAAAGTGTTATTGCACAACGACGACAAGAATGATCGCAAGCATGTTGTCGATACGATTGTCGAACTCACTCCTCTGGATGAAAAGGCGGCGACGGTACGAATGGATGAAGCCGACAAAACCGGCGTTTCCTTACTGCTGGTGACGCATAAGGAGCGCGCAGAGTTATACCAGGAGCAGTTTGAGAGCAAGTCGCTGACGGTGACGATCGAACCCGCGGAACAGTGATTCGGAGGGTGCGGCTTTGGTCTTGTCTTACGTAGGGTCCGCTTAATCGCTTGGGAATTTTAAGGTGGCGTGGGCGTCTCGCCCGCGTTTTCTTCCGAAGAAAGCACGGGCGAGACGCCCATGCCACCATTTCTTCCCAAGCTCTAAAGCAGACCCTACGAAGAATGGACAAATCACACGGGCTCAATCAAACGACCGCGTCTTTTTAAAGGCGCGGTCGAGTTGTTTCATGTAGTCCGCTGCGGGGATATCAACGCAACCAAATCGCCGAAGATGCTGAGTGGTCGCCTGGCTGTCGAGCAGCTCAAAATCTCGCTCGCGGAGGCGTTCAACGAGATGCACCAACGCGACTTTGCTGGCATTGTCGCGACGATGGAACATGCTTTCACCGAAAAAGACCGCGCCAATGCTGACCCCGTAGAGTCCGCCGGCCAGTTCATCGTCTTTCCAGGCTTCGACGCTGTGGGCAAAGCCAAGGCGATGAAGGCGCACGTAGGCGCGAATCAGTTCTTCACTGATCCAGGTATCACCCCTCTGTTCCATGCAGCCGCGCATGACGGCTTCAAAGTCATGGTTGAAGCGGATCTCAAATACCGGCGGTTGTTTTTTCAACAATTGACGGAGTGTTGACGGGATATGAAATCGATCCAACGGTACGACACCGCGAGGGTCGGCGGTGTACCAGCGCGTGTGCCCATCCCGATCGGTCATCGGGAATGCGCCCTGCGCGTATGCGGTGAGCAACGTTTCAGGTGAAAGATCCATCCAGAATCATTTTATACGACGGGTGAGTCGTCATTCCCACTATTGCTGCGTGATCAAAACCTGCACGGAGCCCCGATTGTGGGTTCTATAAGCGTCCCCTAAATCATACTCAATCAGTTGCAGAGGCCCGGAAGCGGGCGCGACGAATGTAAAATCCTCGCCGAGCGGGAACAGCTTGGCACCGACTCGACCGGCGAGCTGCCCAATCAAGAATTGAGATTGATCGCTTTTGCGTTTACTGGTGCCGTTGGCGGTACATTCGATCTGCGGATCTTTCGAGGTTTCCCCTTGAATGCGCCACGAACCGGCTGCTCGAATGTGATACGTTTGCTTTTCTTTTAATTCAAGTTCGGTGGGTTGCCAGGCTCCATTCGCAAGTACTTCCACGAAGACGCGACCTTTCAATCGGTCGGCGTTCCACGCCAATCCGCGCATGCGGAAGATCCGTTCCAAGGCAGCCATATTTCGAGCCGCGACCGCTTCGCGTTCCACGCCGTCCAGTTTCTTCTGATATTCTTCAGCGATGGCATCAAGCTTACCACTCAATTGATCGCCTTGCTTGATCTTCCTTTCGGCCTCCTGGTAAGCCGCCCGCTCATCACGATTCGTGGACGCAACCGGAAGCAGATCAAGAACCCGGCGATAGTGCGGCAGGGCGTCGGCAGGGTGACCAAGCCGCTCATTTGCATGGGCCATGAGCAGGTGATCAGAATAGACCGTGTCGTCGGAGGCAACCACTTCAGCGAGAAGAGCCAGGCACTCATTCGCCTTTCCTTCCCGCAGGAACTGCGCAGCCGCCTTGCGCTTCGCATCCAGCACGGCATCGGACGAAGCCGAAGACTTATTCGAGCAAACCATCAAGGTGAGCAACACCATCCCGGTTGCCAGCAGTGATCGTACGATGACGGGAAAAAATGGAACTTCTCGCATAACGCCTCTTGTCGACTGGAGTGAATCGCAATATCAAGATTCAGGTTGCAGCGTTCTTCCAAAGGCTATGGACGCGGGCAATCAGATCGTGCCAAGCGCCCGCGGCGGTAATCCGCACCAGTGGAGCATAGACGCAGACGGCGGCGAACGGCACGACGATCAATTTCCCCCAATTTCCCCAGAGCGATCGTGGCAGGAGATGACCAACCAGCATCCCTGCGAATATCGCCACTGCGCTGGTCAGTACCGGCCAGACGTAAATCGGCCAGATGTCGCGCCACGTTCCGCCGATGGGTCGAATCGCCACGTACAGACAAATCGGGCCTAAGACGGAATTGTAGAGTGCCACACCGAGCGCAACGACGATGCTGACATTTAACGGCACGGGTTGGTGGAAGACCGTCTCAAGAAGTCGGCGGAGCGGTTCGTAGCGAATCGTGCCTTCCGGTCCGGTTCCCATGGAAGCGCAGGTGATCACGATCGTCATGAAAACAGCCGCGAAAATAATGGATAGTTTGAGCATCAGGCGAAATCGTCCCTGTGCCTGAATCAAGCTCAAAGCCGGCATATTAAACAACTGCATTGCCATCGCAACGCTGATGACCTGCAGTACGGGCACGGCGGGAACCCATTTGTCCGGGTCTTCCGAGCCTTTCCAGCGAAATAACGCCTGGATCATTGGTGCCGCGACCGCCGCCTGAAGCAGGCAAACGAAGACACCGAAAATGGCCAGCAACTTCGTAGCGCGAAGGAAAGCACTTTTCAGTCGGGCCGGTTCGTACTGGAGTTTGCCAAATGTGGGTAGGAGGATGTTTGCTAAATTGGTGGTTAGAAACTGCGTGGTTTGGAGGCAGAGATTGAAGGCGAAATAATACACGCCGACAACAGCCGCCTGTCCGATCGGGGTTGAATAGAACTTGCCCAGCGTCATGAAATCACCCTGCGAGGTGATCATCAAAAAAAATGTCGCGACAAGCGACAAACCGCTCTGACTGGTTAAATACTTCCAGCGGCGCATCTGAAGCCGCGGCAGCACGCGGACGGGCGCGATCCACCATAAAATAGCCGTTCTCGCTACTGCGGCGATGAGCAGGGGCCACACAAAGCTGTACGCATGAAATCCACTCCGCGCAAGCACGATACTTGAGATCGCCGTCAATAGAACGACGACGAATCCGGTAAAGGCGAGCGCGCGGTATCGCAACTGTATTTGAAGCTTAGCGTAGGACACCGCGCTCATCGCGTTGATGGGGGATCTCACGGCCAAAATTAGGATCATCCCCAGCAATTCAGGGGTCCGATAAATCTTCGCCACCCAGGGCGCGATCAATGCCAGGAGAAGGCCGCCTGCCAACCCGATCGCAATGGAAGCCCAGAAAGCCGCATTTGCCCATCGAGCCAGTTTATGCTGGCGATTAATGAGTACGTGATTGATCCCCGCTTCCTGGAGCACGTTGGCAAACAGGAAGATCGACATGACGTTACTGCGCACGCCGTAGTCGCGCTTCAGCAACCAGACGGCGAGGAAAACTTCGGCGGCGAGCCCGACGGCCTTCGTGGCAAAGGTCTGAAGCATTAACCAGGCAAACCCCTGAGCGGCCCGATGCGCCAGCGGGGCCGAGGTCACCGTTCGGCGAATGAATCGAGGCGCGACAATCCCGTCGCCCCGGGGCGATTCAGGAGTAGGGCCAGAGTTTGCGGCATCACCAGACAACAGAAATTCAACTCCATCAATTCACGAACGATGCCGGGAGTTCTTTCCCGGAACAATGATTATCGGGATTCTGACATAGGTTGTTTCGGACGAACCCTCTGAATTACTTCGTCTAATTCTCCAGCCATCGGAGCATCTCTTCGGGCATCATCAACCCGGTTCGGTGGCGTAAAACCTCGCCTTGTTCAGAAATAATGACGAACGTGGGCATCGCGTTGACGCCATATTTTTCCGTCAACTCCGGGTGAGCGTCCACATCGATCTTTACCGGCACGAACTTCTCCATTTGTGCCTTCACTGTATTATCGGCCCAAGTCGTCTTCTTCATCTGCTGGCAAGGCGGACACCAGACGGCGGTAAAATAAGCGAATACGGGATGATGCGATTGAGCGGCCTCAATCCGCGCCGATTCAAGATCCTTGCGCCAAGGGATAATCTCGATTGCATGCGCCGTCCGCCACTCCGACACGCCTACGATCAACGCAACCGCCAATGCCAACCCACCGACAACAAATACTGGACGCATTGATGAACTCATAAGACATCTCCATCGCGCTCGATCACAAAGGCTTGAACCGGTGAGCTTCGGTTGCTCATCCTATGGCGGAATCGGTGTTGATGGAATACAAACGATCACTGGAGATTGTATGCGTCGAACCTTATCCAATGGAATGTTTTGTGCCTTGATTCTGTCCCTGATCGCAGCCAGTCCTCCGACCCAACCCGCCTCGGCCCCGACAACGGCTTCTATCACTGCGGAATTTGAATCCCTGGTCAAGCAGTTTTCCAGTGACAACAGCGCCGACCGCCAGCGCGCTCAAGACCGCGTCGTCGAGCTTGGGTTGCAGTTTGATTCTGTTCTACCCCGCTTACAAGAACTGATACGCCAAACGCACGATGAAGAAGTAGCCGCCCGCGCCCAGGCGGCGCTCAGCCTCATTGCCGAAGAACGCCGAATCGGGCCAACACGGATCACGTTGCATCTTAACGAAACGCCGGCTCCCGAGGCCTTCGCGGCACTCGCTCGCCAATTGCATCAGGAGATTATTCTTGACCCGCCGGAACTCTGGAAAGGAAAACCCTCTCCAAGAATCACGATCAACGCAGATTCCGTATCGTTCTGGGAAGTCATGCGACAAATCAGCAGGCAGGCAGGGGTTGAACCTGATTTCAGTGACAATGGCCGGTTCAAATTGATCGAGGCCGTAGATGGCAAGTGGGCCACCACCCCGGCGGTATCGGTCGGTCCGCTTCTGGTTCAGGCGGTACGAATAGTGCAAACCCGAACCGTCGAATTTGCCCGTCCACAATCGCCGGAGGTTACGTGCGCGTTATCGCTCAATGTGCTTTCTGAACCTAAAATGCGAATCATTACCGAAGGCTGCTCGATGAGCATCGAATCGGTAGTCGATGAAAAGAATCAGTCGCTGTTGTCCGATGATGCAGAAGATCCCCCGTTTTCACCCATTGGCGACAACACACGCGTTTGGGAAACCGAGGTCGATCTACTGCGTCCGGCCAATAGCGGGCTCAAAATCGCGCGGTTGAAAGGAACCATTCATCTATTGATGCCTGCTAAAATCGAAACCCTGAATGTCCCAAGAATTCTGAATGTTTCCGACCTGGAGCAGACCGTATGCGGCCGCCGATTGAACATTCGCTCAGCCCAAAAGGTCAAAGGGGGATATGAAGTGCAAGTTTCATTGTTCCGGAACGGACTGAACGACGCGAAATGGAAACAGTGGAAGAATCCGCGAGAAATGGTTCGCCTGGTCGACTCCAATGGATTGCAGATCTACTTTTCAGGCGTCACTGCAACGGTCGACGAGGAGCAGCAGTGTAGCCTGACGCTTCATTTTGAGAACCCCAACAATATGCCCAACGGTGGTGGGGGTCCGGTCGGACCCCCCGTCAGCCTTCTATGGGAAGTTCCTGCGGAACTTCGAGAACTACAGGTTCCGTTTGAATTTCGCGATCTTCCACTGCCTTAGAACTGCGTGACGAGGTAAGTTTTCAAAGGGCTAAGCAAGCTCTGGTTTGACCGCACAATCATTGTCGTTGAAATCGATTTCTATTGACTTTGCCTTGAATTACGTCTATTTTCCTCGTTGATCGCGGCGTTGGTAGATGTTAGTGCCAGCCGTTTCATGCATTCGTCCTGCAGCGCGGGTCCGCTTTCTTTCCTTGGCGGTTTTTAGCCGACACTATTGCGTGCGCGCCGATTGTAATCAGATGAACCGAGTGACGCAGGGAAATCTCTGCTCCACCGAAATATGTATCGGTTCTAATGCGTTTTAAGGATGCAGACCTAACTGGAGTTACCCCTATGCTATTCGGATTTTTGGCTCGAAGTCGTAAAGCAACCGCACGTCGGTTGGATCAAGCCACCAGATCGGTTATTGAGGCACTTGAAGGCCGGGTGCTCCTCTCCGGATCCACGCATTCAGTGAGTCATATGGGCGTGCCCGCATCGAACTCAGTGCGTCACACTTCAAAGAAGCATGTGAATTCGACCCCCGTCTGGTCTCCGGCAGGTTCAACGCAAGAAAGATTTGCGGCGTTCCCCACCCCAATTCTCGGGTTTGTCAAACCGCCGGGGTTTACCCCGGAACAGATTCGACAAACTTATAATTTGAATGCGCTGGATGCGTACAATCCTACCTTCCCGCTGTACACAAACACCGGTGCCCATCAGGCTATTGTAATCATTGGTGCGGCTTCGCCGGGACTTGAAGGCTTCTATGGCAATCTTTCCGCTTTTAACGATATGTATCCACCAGTAATTAATGCGGGCGGCGCACAGCTTTTTTATGAAAAGGGTGGGGCGCTACAGAGCATCGTCGCGGCCGAGCCCCTCACGACAGCGACCGTCGCACCCTTTGGAACGAATCCCTACGGCGACGGTGTCCTTGCGACGACGGACTATATAGGTGCCGTTGAAACGGCAATGGCAGTCGAATGGGCCAGTGCGATGGCACCGGCGGCGATTATTTATCTGGTGGAAGTGAATAGCGTCGGCGGAGTGGTTCAGCCTGCCGATCTTCAACTCGGTATTCAGAAAGCCATTGACATTCTGAATCCTACTACGCCCGACCCATTGAATCCAAATGGTGGCGGAGTGGTCTCTATGAGCGTGGCGAGCGCGTCGGAAGATCCGGCAACCGTTGCGCAATACGATGCACTTTTTAATGAGCCGCTGGCAAAGAATATCTCTTTCATTGCTCCCTCGGGCGACAACGCCGGTGCGCGTTCAATGCCTGCGACGTCTCCGGCGGTCACGGCAATTGGTGGAACCGTGCTCCGTACAGACGTCGCAGGCGTGCGACAAAGCGAAACAGCGTGGCTCTATAGCGGTGGTGGTGAAAGCCAGGTGGAGCCGCGCCCAGCCTTCCAGCAGCTATTGTCGAACAAAAGCAAGGCGCTTAAAAATACGTCGACTGGTCGACTCGTACCGGACGTAAGCCTCGTAGCCATTGCGCGGGCAAGCGGGCTGTCCGTTTACTTCGACCCGATCCCCAGCCGTGAAGGAATGGATAATCGCCATTTCTCCGAAAGTAAAGATAATGCGTATGTCACTAAAGTTACCCGACCCTGGGCAAACGTCACCGGAACTAGCATCGGCGCTCCTTTGTTTGCGGGCATGATTGCCGATGCGAATGAAATGCGAGAATCCCTCGGTCAGGATCCCTTGGGCCAGAATTTGAACCAGCGTCTTTATGATGCGTTCAGTCAAGCACCTACATTGAATTTCACGGATATTACTGTCGGGAACAATGCCGCCCGCCATGGCCCGGGGCATCAGGCCTATAAAGGGTACGATCTGGCCAGCGGCTTAGGCGCTCCGGATGCCAACTTCCTATTGCCGGCGTTAGCCGGGGTGGTGGCGAGTCAGAAAATCAACGTCACCGCAAAGGGACAGCTGATCTTGAGTATTGCACAGCCATTGAACGGAAATGCGGTGATTGCATTCCGAAGCAAAGGTGCGATTGCCACAATCGGACCCGAAAATGTCGGATTGAGTCTCAATCTTGTTTCAGCCAGCTCATTCGTAACGGGCGTTCTGAGCCTTCCGAACATCACCCGCAACATTGATGATGGCAGTATTTATGGAACGGGAACGTTCACTGCGAATGTAACGAGTAATACCGGTGGAGTCGTAACGACGCGACAAGTCGTTGTTAACGTAGCCGTTACTGGCCACGTGACTGGGTCTGGCAAAAAGAGCAAAGTCAAGAACGGTCAGATCTTTACCATCGATGCTGACGGCAACCGGGTGTTCCAAGGCACCGCAAACGTGTTTGAAGGGACGTTCTCGAGTATTTAAAGATAGCCCAATCGAGAAAACCATTATTCAACATCGAAGGGCGGCCCGTTTTACGGGCCGCCCTCTTTGTGCGCCACGCATGTTGAGTGTTCAGAAGGTGAAAGTCCTCTACGGGCCGTAACGAGCGGAACCGTTCGTCTAAGCAAGGGTGTCGGCTGTGAGGCAGAATCAAAAGGAAGCCCATGACGACAGTTCAGACCCGACGAACAGAATCCGGATACAGAGATCCACAACGATGGTCCGGGCGGATCGACTGGGAGATGCCCGCAAGGCTTACCCCGGCGCAGCCGATCCCCGACGCCAGCGGCAAGGAGGTCATTCGACCTGCGGCCATCATGGAGGCTCCGCCTCCGCTTGGGGAGTCGACCTCGAAAAGTTCTTCGACAAGGTGAACCACGACATCCTGATGGCGCGGCTGGGCCGATGGGTGGGCGTACTCACCCACCGATTAATGCACCAGCCAACACGCCGCCGAGCCCACCGAAACTTGAAGGTCCTGGTTTCGCATTTCGCGTAACGGTTTTTCGCTCGCGTGAGCTATTATCCATTTCATAAATATACCTGTTCAAGTCCAACAATACATTTGACAGCGATATTGACTATGGCTACACTTATCAAGTCCATTTTGGCTAAGATGCAAAAATAATTTCCGACAAAGACCCGGTTTATCCCCCGCTCTTGAGGAGCAAGGGGGTTCTGGTTCTGTTTTTGCGCTTGACGAACTGTGATAGATAGGTAACGTTACGAAATTCTGATTGTAGTCCGGGCACGCAAGATTTGATCTGTGCCCGGTTTAAAAGCCGCTTAACGATAGTAAGGCGGCTCTTTTTATCGACTTTTGGTAAGAACTGCGGCATTTCGCCGTGTGGGCGATCGGTCGAACCGGTCGTCTAGCGGTGGTCCTACCCTCCGGACAAGGAAGACTGATGCGAGAGCGTGAACCTCGTGATTACAGCAAGCGCGGCGATGCGCTGCCGATCCCAAATCTGATCAACGTCCAAACCCAGGCGTATACACGCTTCCTTCAAAAGGAAGTTGAAGTCGCCAAGCGAAAATGTGAAGGTCTTGAAGCACTGCTTCGCGAAGTGTTCCCCATCGAAAGTTACGATGGGAATCTTCGACTGGAGTACATCAGCTACGACCTCTCCGAAGCTCGGTATACCACCGATGAATGTCGGGCGCTGCGGTTGACGTTCGGCATGCCATTCCGCATCCGAGTTCGCTTTGTTCGTAAGGACAAAGACGAAATCAAGGAAGACGATATCTACCTCGGTGAGATTCCGATCATGATCGGCGGCGGTGAATTCATCATCAACGGCTCTGAGCGCGTGATCGTGAATCAGTTGCATCGCTCGCCCGGTGTTGACTTCCTCGTCGAACAACAAGAAGGCGATCGCCCGTTGCACGGCTGTCGTGTGATCCCGGAGCGCGGGTCGTGGATCGAATGCTCGGTCACCAAAAAAGACGCGCTCGCCGTCCGCATCGATCAATCCAGCAAAATCCCGGCGACGACATTCCTTCGCGCTCTCGATGAAAAATACGGCACGACCGAAGCGATCATTAAAGAATTCTACGGCATCGAAAATATCAAGGTGAAGGACGTCCTCAATACGTTCTACGCCGCCACCGCCATTATTGACGCCGAGACCGGTGAAGAGCTTGTAAAGGCCGGTGCTCAAATCGGCGAAGCGCTTCACAAAATTCAGGCCAGCAGCCTCAAATCAATCTCCTGCGTGACCAAGGTCAGCGATCCGCTGATTCTCAACACGCTTGCAGAAGACAATTCCGAAAGCCATGTCAACGCACTGTTGAAGATCTACGCCCGCCTGCGTCCCGGCAATCCGCCGCAGGAAGACAAGGCGCGTACGCTCTTCCATGAAAAATTCTTTGACGAAAATCGGTATCGTCTCGGTCGCGTCGGTCGTTTCCGCATCAATCGTAAGTTCGACCAGAACGTCCCCGAGACCGCAATGACCCTCCGCAGTGAGGATCTGGTCAACAGCTTGAAGTACATGTTCAAGTTGCGCAGCGGTGAAGGTTATATCGACGATATCGATCACCTGGGCAACCGCCGCCTGCGGACGATCGACGAGTTGGCTGCCGAAGAACTCCGCAAGGGCTTCCTCAAGCTGCGTCGCACCGTACAAGAGCGCATGAGCTTGAAAGATCCGAACGAAATGGGCCGCATCGCTGAGCTCGTGAACAGCAAAAGCATCAGCAGCTCGATCGACTTCTTCTTCGGTCGCGGTGAACTGTCTCAGGTTGTCGATCAGACCAACCCGCTGTCACAGCTGACGCACGAGCGCCGGTTGTCCGCACTCGGGCCAGGTGGATTGAACCGCAAGCGAGCCGGCTTCGAAGTTCGCGACGTGCATATTTCGCACTACGGTCGAATCTGTCCGATCGAAACGCCTGAAGGTACAAACATCGGTTTGATCGCATCCTTGTCGATCTATTCGGATATCGATGAATATGGATTCCTCATCACGCCTTATCGCGTGGTGAAAGAAGGCAAGGTCAACGGCGCGCATAAGTATCTTCGCGCCGATGAGGAAATGAAGACGATCCTGGCACCGCCGGATGTCGTCGAGAAAGATGGACATCTGCGCAAAGGCAGTGTTCTGGCCCGCGTACAAGGTGATCTGGCGACGGTAGCGAGCAAGGAAGTCGAGTACATCGACATCAGCCCTCGTCAGACGGTTTCCGTCTCTGCCGCTCTGATTCCCTTCCTTGAACACGACGATGCGAACCGCGCATTGATGGGTTCAAACATGCAACGCCAGGCGGTGCCCTTGCTCCGCGTGGATCCTCCGGTCATCAGCACCGGCATGGAGCGCCCGGTTGCCCAGAACAGCGGC
>JBBRMF010000084.1:0-18402 GCA_038230975.1 Tepidisphaerales bacterium | reverse complement strand
GCCGGAGGTGAAGGCGGCGATTGAGTTGCCGTACAGCAATGGACGGACGGAGGGTCACGTGAATCGGCTGAAGCTGATCAAGCGGAAAATGTACGGCCGGGCAAAGCTGGACCAGTTACGAATCCGCGTGACCGGCAGCGGCCCGTAGCCGAGCACAATTAAATCGATCCGTTCTACCGCGGAAACGAATCATCTAATGTGCGGAAGAACCCGTTTTACTTGCCCCTTCCCAACCTCGACACAATACGCGACGGGACTTCAGCCGCGATGATCTAGCCAATTCTCGCGGAATGATATTTCGATAAAAACAGTAACTGACTTCATTTAATGGTCTAACACATGAAATACCTTGATATGAAAAAAGAACCCACGGAACAAGTTCCGTGAGCGTTCTGGGTCGCAATTCAAATATCGACATCAACGAAAGGATACGTCCGAACGGGAATGAAGGCGATCCAGCAGCCGATCCAACCATTCCCGGGGTATCCGTTTTCCGTTGGCGATGCCAAGATTGATATCCTTCTTGTTACTCCCGTGAAAATCGCTTCCGCCGGTCTTCAATAGATTATAGCGATCGGCCAGCCGCGAGCATTTTTCAATCCAAGCCGCATCGTGGTCGCTGTGAATGACTTCGATTCCTGCCAACCCCAGGTCCACCAGATCCTTTACGACCCGATCGAGCTCCCCATCGTTTCCCGTGCGAAGCTGAATGGGATGGGCCAGCACCGCGATACCGCCGGACTGATGGATCAACTCAAAGGCCCGCTCGGGCGCCAGCCGTTCTTTATCGAAATAGGCTGATCCGTCCTGCCCAAGATATTTATCAAATGCCTGCTTGATCGAACTGACATAACCTTTGCGAAGCAGAATCGCCGCGATGTGCGGCCGACCCATCACTCCACCGCCGGACTGCTGCTCAACTTCCAGCATCGAGATCGTCACGCCGAGCTCATTTAATTTCGCGATGATTTGCGGATTTCGATTATCCCTCGCGTCAATTAGCCCGCGCGTCAGATCGTGCAGAATCGGGCTGTGAGGATCAATGCCATAACCCAGAATGTGAAGCGTTCCAGGCTGTGGAAAGGTGGCACTGATTTCGATGCCTGGGAGAAAGTCGATTCCAAGAAGTTTGGCTTCGACCGCCGCGCGGGCAACGCCGGCAATGGTGTCGTGATCGGTCAGGGCAAGTCCGCTGAGATCATTTTTTTTGGCGAGACGTACCACCTCTTCCGGCGGTAGCGTGCCGTCGGAAGCAGTCGAATGACAATGTAAATCGACGAATTCCACATCTCTCCTGTGCTGCTTCAATACTCGTTAAAAGCTACTAGATCAAAATGACTTTACGCATCTGCGTTCCCAACACGGGCTGGAAGCCCGTGCCACAGGTTAGGTTTCTGGCAGAGCATTCAGATGACCTCTGCTCTCCAAATACTGGATCACCTTCGTTGCCGCCACAAGCGGTTCTTCAAGCTCTGTATCGATCAAAATCTCCGGCTCCAGCGGCGCTTCGTACGGATCGTCAATTCCCGTAAAACCTTTGATCTCCCCCGCGAGCGCTTTTTTGTATAAGCCTTTGGGATCGCGCCTCGCCGCTTCGTCGATCGATACCTTGACGAAAACTTCAACGAATTCATCAGGCTTCAAAATAGCGCGCACCGCGTTGCGATCTTTCTGGTACGGGCTGACAAAACTCGCCAGCACGATGACCCCCGCATCGGTAAACAGCTTCGCCACTTCACCGATGCGGCGAATATTTTCCGTGCGATCTTCGGCACTGAAACCAAGGTTCTTGTTCAAGCCCATCCGCACATTGTCGCCATCCAATCGATAGGCAAATTTTTTCCGCTCGATCAGCATCTGCTCAACCAGGCAGGCGATTGTACTTTTCCCGCTGGCGGATAGACCAGTGAACCAGACCACCACGCCGCACTGACAAAGCAGTCGCTCGCGGTCGGCTCGGGTTACCGTACCGGAGTGCCAAGTCAAATTATTGGGAATGGGATGTGTCATCTAGCCAGCGTAAGTCTTGAGAATTATGAACTAGGAAAGAGAGAAATAAATTCGCAATAATTATTTGCGACTCCAATCAATCCCCAATATCAAATCGTACTTATCTTCCTTCAGTAAAATCTTTGATGCTAACCGCGACATCCCGGAAATTCGTGAGCATGCCTCCATCTTGAGTTACAACTCGAAGTCCCATTCGGCGTGCTAACCAGACAAATCCGAAATCATATGTGGCAACCCGCGATTGAACCGATAATTCTATCACCTCACGGTCTTCGAGAATTTGTGAAGATGAAGTCACTAACAAGTCTGCCGTTTCAAGCTTTCGTATTGCTTGCTCAATCGAAAATACCCGACCCCGCACATTTGTCGCCAAAACATTCACGAATTCCGCCCTCCAGTGCGCGGGGGCAATCCATGCTGGATCCCTGTTCAAAGCCCCTCTGGCAAACGGAGTATGAGGTCCGTCAATGAGCAGATACGCGACTAAATTAACATCCGCGACGATCACTCGCGTCCCTCATCCCTCGCCTGACGAATGAACTCCTCGGTGATCCAAGCGCCCTTCGTTTCTCCACGAACCTCATCGGCCAAGCGCAATTTCTCGGCAACGGACAGCGATTGATGCACTTTGTCGACTGAAAGTCCGATTGCAACCAACTCCGCTGCTTGCTCTGCGACCGATCGATGATATTTGCGTGCCGTCTCTTCGACCCGTGCATACAGCTCATCCGGAAGATTCATATTTTCCAATTGTCGCATGGCTTACTCCTCTTCAAACAACGGTGTGCTCAAATACCGTTCCCCAAAACTGCACATGATCGTCACGATCACCTTCCCCTTATTCTCCGGCCGCGCCGCCACCTTGGCTGCGGCAGCCATGTTGCCACCGCTGCTGATTCCGCCGAAAATCCCTTCTTCCTTCGCCAATCGACGAGCCCACGCGAAGGATTCCTCATCTGTGATTTGAATGACTTCATCAAGGATGGAGATATTCAAATTGCCCGGCACGAATCCGGCACCGATGCCCTGAATTTTATGTCGGCCGGGCTTGAGCGTTTCGTGATTCATCGTTTGCGTAATCACCGGCGATGTCACCGGCTCAACCGCAATGGCCTTGAAACCGGGTCGACGGGATTTGATGACCTCGGTCACCCCGGAAATCGTGCCGCCGGTACCGACGCCGGCGACGATGATATCGACGTTGCCGTTCGTGTCGGCCCAAATTTCCTCGGCCGTCGTCTCTCGATGGATCTTTGGATTCGCGGGATTTTCAAATTGCTGAGGCATGAAGCTCTTTTTGTGTTCCTTCAAAATCAGCTCAGCCTTGTTGATCGATCCACGCATTCCGTCGGCGGCCGGAGTCAGCACCACTTGTGCGCCCAGCGCCTTCAGCAACCGCCGTCGCTCGACGCTCATGGATTCCGGCATCGTCAGGATTAACTTGTAACCCCGGGCGGCGCAGACATACGCCAACGCGATGCCGGTATTGCCGCTCGTGGGTTCAACGATCACCGTATCGGCGTCGATCTTGCCGTCGCGCTCACCCGCGTCGATCATCGCCACGCCGATGCGATCTTTCACGCTGCCTAGCGGATTGAAAAACTCACATTTGGCCAACACCGTCGCGTGATCCTTCGGCAGAAGCCGATTGATCCGAACCAGCGGCGTGCCGCCCATGGTATGGGTGATATTGTCGAAAATGCGGCCTTCGGGTTTTCGCGGCATACATGTCACCTTTATATATTCTTCTGAATCTACAGGACTCAAAGTCTTCATCGAGACAACGAGCCCAACATCAATCAATTCCAGTTCACCGCCTACCCACGCTACTCACACTTAGGCACTGGCGGCATCGCCGCGTTCTCACCTTTTTCGATCGGAGCGCCGACCAAATTACCCCACTCGGTCCACGAACCATCGTAGTTCTTCACATCATTCACGCCCAGCAAATATTTCAGTACAAACCATGTGTGGCTGCTCCGCTCGCCAATACGGCAATAGGCAACGGTCGGTTTGGAAAAGTCCACGCCAGCATCGGCATAGAGCTTCTTCAGATCGTCTGATGTTTTGAACGTGCCATCGTCGTTCGCGGTTTTGGCCCACGGAATGCTTTTGGCCCCGGGGATATGTCCGCCGCGCTGAGCGGTTTCAGACATGCCCGGAGGCGCAATCACTTTACCCGTATACTCATCCGGCGAGCGTACATCCACCAGGTTGATCTTCTTTTGACCCAGCGTCTCCAGAATCTCATTGCGATACGCACGCACCGATTCATCGCTGGCGGGAATGGGATAATCGCTCCGCTTGATTGTCGGTGGTTCAGTCCCGAGGTCGCGCTTCTCCAGTTCCCATTTTTTGCGCCCGCCGTTCATTAATTTGCAATCTTTGTGGCCATGATATTTAAACTGCCAGAACGCCCAGGCCGCAAACCAGTTGTTCATGTCCCCGTAGAAAACCACGGTATCGTCCGCGCCAATCCCACTGCGACGGCAAAGTTCCGCGAACGTTCTCGGATCGATTAAATCGCGCAACGTCGTGTCGCACAAATCGGTGTTCCAGTTCCAGCCGATCGAACCCTCAATGTGTCCAACCTCATACCCCTTGGTCGGCTCCACATCTACTTCGACGATCTTCACCTTCGGATCGTTGAGATGTTCCGCAACCCAATCAGTGGTAACCAGTGCTTCCGGATGTGCGTATGTATCTTTCATATTTGCCTCGAAATGTGTTCCTCGCTGAACTGCTCGGTCGCCTCATTCAATAACCAACTGGTCATATCCGCCGGTTGACCTTTGAGGATCGAAACGATTAGGTAACTGTAAAATGGCCACGCGTGTTGCCGATCGTACTCGCTCGGCCGCGCCGGGCAATCCGGATGGCTGTGGTAAAAACCCAACAGCAACTTTCCCTCCGCACCGGCGGTCTTTTCGGCCTGAATATATTCCAGCGGATCAAGCCGAAACCGATGATACTGCTCTTCTTTCTCAAACGAATTCGTCAACGGCTGCAACCGCTCGACAAGCCGATGGATCGAACCATCCGCCTGCGGCAAATCCCGCCCGATCATCACTCCACAACAGTCGCTCGGATAGGCGCGCACGCCTTCCTGTTCGATCTGCTGATAGAGTTCCGTCGATAGCACAATCACTTTGACTCCAGAATCGTTGTCAGTTGTTCAAATGCAATACAACGAACCACTGACAACTGACATATTAAGGCCAATTTTCCGCCTCGCTTTGCAAATCCTGCCAGAAACTTTCCGACAGATATTTCGCCGCTGAATCGCAGAAGATAGTGACGACGACGCCTTCCTTCAATTTTGCGGCAACCTTAAGTGCCGCCACCAGATTTGCGCCGGATGAAACACCGACGAGGTAACCCTCTTCACGGGCCAGCCGCAACACCATTTGCTGGGCATCTTCCGTGGCGATTTCGATCTGTTCATCGGCCAGCGACGAATCGTAAATCCCCGGTCGAATCGCGGTCTCCATATGCTTGAGACCTTCCAGGCCATGCAGCGGCCCATCCGGTTGCATCGAGGCGCATTGAATCGCCGGGTTATACTGCTTCAACCGGCGGGACACACCCATGAACGTTCCGCTTGTGCCAAGGCCGGCGACAAAATGCGTAATCTTCCCGCCCGTTTGCCGCCAGATTTCAGGTCCTGTCGTCTGATAGTGAGCCTGCCAGTTGGCGTCGTTGTTGTACTGATCGGGATAAAAATAGCGGTCGGGATCATCGTCGACCATCGCGCGGACCACCTTCTGCGCGACATCCGTTCCGCCGGTGGGATCCGTCAAAATCAATTCCGCCCCGTAGGCCAGAAGACTCTGCTTCCGCTCAATGCTGGCGTTTTGCGGCAATGCTAGCTTGACCTTGTATCCCCGTTCGGCAGCAATCATGGCGTAGGCGATTCCGGTGTTCCCGCTCGTGGCGTCGATGATCGTTTTATCTCGCGTGAGCAGTCCCCGCCGTTCACCATCCAAAATCATATTCAGCGCGGCTCGATCCTTCACGCTGCCCCCGGGGTTGTACCACTCGGCTTTCGCAAACACCTGCACCGGCGCAACCGACTCCGTCAATCGCCTGAACGAAAGCAAAGGTGTATTCCCAATCAAATCCAGAATAGACCGCGACTGCACAGTTCCAGCTTCCGGGCCAATTCGCAAAATGGGTTCGATCAGTGTTTCCAAGCTAATTCCTATTAATCCTAAAGATAAGTAGACTTCACGGCAAGCGCGTGATTTGCGACCTGCAAATAAGCTCTGTTTTTTGGAGCGTACCGCAAAAGGCTCTGATTCGCATCACGCACCGACAAATCTCGCATAAATCGACTTGGCTCGAATGGCATCTTGAGTCCCCTGCACGATCAACCGCCCATCGGGAAACAGCGTCAAGCACACACCCGCCGGTTCCGAAAGCTTACACCGTAGAAAGTAACGACTGCGTTCCACCTGCCCAGCCAACTGCCATCGAACTTCAATCTGATCGAGATCAATCGGACCTTTTCCGGCAATCTGCACCGCATCGCGACCGCAAAGAGTCACGCCGGATTCATTCGGCTTTTGCGACAGGAAATCAAACTGCCGCAATCCACAACACGGGCAATCAGCCCGTTTCGCATCCGTTAAAGACGTTCGATGGAAACGGTTCGACCAGACATCAAGCGAAATCAATTCATCCGCCTGCGCGGCAAGGTTGCCCGTCAAAATCTTAATCGCCGCGACGACCTGCAGCGATGCGACGATCGCCGCCGCCGATCCAAGAACCCCAGCCGTATCACAAGTAGCCAGTTCTTCCGGTCGAGGCGGATTCGCAAACACGCAACGCAGACAAGCGGAATCGGCTGCCTTCACCGCCATCACCCGCCCTTCCATCCCCACACAGGCCCCGTAGACCCACGGCAAACCGTACTTAACTGCAACATCATTCAGCAAATATCGCGTCGCCACATTATCCGTGCCATCGAGAATGAGATCGACTCGCCCACCCGGTAGTTCGTCATCTATCCCTGCCAGCATTTCGATATTCCCCGAGTGAACATCAACGATGTGAGCATCAATCCGAACATCAGAGTTAATCGCCCTCAACCGCTCCGCCGCCGCCGCTGCTTTCGGCCAGGCGGTTTCCGCGTGACTCTCATCAAAAAGCACTTGCCGTTGCAGATTGGTCAATTCCACAATGTCGCGATCGGCCACTCGCAAAAACCCGACTCCCAATCGCACCAGTTGCTCCGCGATATGGCTCCCCAGCGCCCCGCATCCCACCAGCAGCACCCGTGCCGCCGCCAGCTTCGCCTGCCCGGCTTCTCCGATTTGCGGCAACAGCATTTGACGTTGATAACGGTTCACAAGACGATTTCCATCAATTCCAGACTGATACACCCTTGCTCCAGGCGAAGGTTGGCCGCATTATAGGGAGGGAACTCACAGAGACGAAATTGAGGAATATTATGCCGGTTGATACACAACAAATCATGGACGAAGCCGAGAAACTGGGTCATCTGGTCGCCCAGCACACCGCCGTCGAACGCTACAAGCAAGCCCAAAAAGCCGTTGCCGAAGATGCCGATGCGTCACGACTGCTGGCTGATTTCGAAAGAAATCTCGCCAAGCTCGATCAGCAAGCCCAGGCCGGCCTTCCGGTGACCGACGCCCAGCGCGATCAACTGGAAGCGATGCAAACCAAAATCGTTTCGCACATTAAGGTCAAAGCCCTGAACATGGCTCAGGTGGAGTTCGTCGATCTGCTGCGAAGGATCACCCAGACGATCCAGAAACCGCTATCCGATGGACACGCCGCCGCCGCCCCGGGTCCGAAATCACAGATTGGCATGTAATCGATCCCGACTTGCAGTGGAGTAATCATGGCTCGCTGGCTGCTCAAAACCGAACCCGATTGCTACAACTGGGACGACCTTTCCCGCGACAAAAAAACCGCGTGGGATGGCGTCGCCAACGCGCTGGCCCTCAAACACATGCGCACCATGAAGGCCGGCGACCTGGCCCTGATCTATCACACCGGTGATGAGCGAGCCGCCATCGGAATTGCCGAAATCATCTGCGACCCCTACGCCGATCCAAACGAACAGGATGAACGCCTGGTCGTCGTCGACCTGAAACCCAAAAAGAAACTCGGCCAGCCGGTCACGCTGTCGGATATCAAAGCCGACCCCACCTTTGCCGGCTGGGATCTTCTGCGCATCAGCCGCCTCAGCGTCGTACCCGTTCCCGACGCCCTGTGGAAACGGATCGAAACGATGGGAAAATCCGAATAGTGGCACAGCCCCTTGCGCGTTATGGTAGGCCCGTGAAACGTTCCCTCCACCTACTGCTCCACATCCTCACCACCTTCTCCTTGCTCGTGTCCCTCGCGACGACATTTTTCTGGGCGAGAAGCAACTGGAAATGCGATCACCTCTCGGTCAGCGGCGGACTCAATCAGTTGGCATCCGACAGAGGCGTGATCAGGCTCGACCTCAATCGTCGAATCCCCATCACCGGTCCTGTTTTTTGGGTCAGCACCAAGTCCTCCGACGGCTGGAAGAACGACGGCGGATACTTCGGATTCCTCTACTACCGCGGCACCGGTTCACAAACCGGTCGACACCTTTTCCAACTGCCACACTGGTTCCTCATCATCTTCTTTTCCATTCTTCCCGTGCGACAATTCATGCAACGACGCCCCGTTCCGCCTCCTGCCGGTATGTGCATCAAATGCGGCTACGATCTCCGCGCGACTCCTGATCGCTGCCCGGAATGCGGGACGGTTCCTCAAAAGGCGCAGGTAAAAAGCGAAACTCGGGACCCGATTTCTGAAAGGGGACACCACTAATTCTCGATAGATGGCGGACTCACTTTTTCATCATACGCTGCTCCCAACCCTCATATAGTCCCCGGAATGCCGGGGCTCTATAGGGAATTGAAGAATATTCGACCTCGGAGGCCGTCTCCGATGAGATTGGTTCGTGAACCGAAACCCCCGAAACTTTTCCAGTGATTCGCCTCACTCGGCTACTTGGGCAATTTGGTGGGACTATTCCGATGCACTCAAGCGATTGACAGAAGAATTCGCTTGCACGCTACACTGCGGCTCCTTAGACTTAGCCGCGCATCGTGCATTCATTCCAGCGGCGGTCGGCTTGGGCCACTTTAAAAAGTGCATCGTCAAACATTTAAATTCGGAGCTTCTATGCGGCGTGAAACATCAGTTCGAGGGCGTCGGTGCATCTCCGCAGCTTCACATCAAACGGTAAACTCGCTGTTTGCATTCGAGCAACTTGAAACGCGCTTGTCCTTGTCGGCCAGCGTGCTGACTTTTCACAACGACATCACCAGCAGCGGCGTCAACGCTAACGAAACGCAACTGTCGCCGGCGAACGTGAAGGTTGGGTCATTTGGCAAGATTTTTACCACACCCCTCGACGGTCAAGTCTACGCGCAGCCATTGGTCGATCCGGCCATCTCCATCGTGGCGGGCGTCAACACGGCCGCCGACGGTGTTGGAACGCATGATGTGGTGTTCGTCGCCACCGAACACGATTCAGTCTATGCGATCGACTCAACCATAAACGGTGGCAACGTCCTCTGGAAGCGCAGCTTCACGAGTCTGACAGCGGGGTATATCGGCACTACCGTCGGCTCGAACATCAACAACACGCTCGGCGCGACCTTGATTCAGGCGGTGCCCAGCGGCGACACCGGAAGCGAAAACGTCAGTCCGGAAGTCGGCATCACCGGTACGCCCGTTATCGACTCATCCACAGGCACCCTCTATGTGCTCGTCAAGACACGCGAAACGATCGGCGGCGTTCTCCACTATGTGCAGCGATTGCACGCGATCAACATTGCCGACGGTACCGACAAAAGCGCGCCCTACGTCATCGGCAATACCACTGGCACGAACACCAACACCACACCCATTTACGTCTATGGCACGGGCGATGGCAGCGTAATCGATCCCTACAACGGCACAGGCAAAAGAGTCGATCAGTTCAACGCCCTTCGCGAACATCACCGAGGGGCGATCAGTCTTGTCGGGTCAAGTCTCTATGTGCAGTGGGCCTCGCACGGTGATAACGGACCCTACCACGGCTGGGTCGTGAAGTGGGATATCTCAAACATCACCACGACCGGATTCCAGCTCACCGGCGTACTCAACACGTCGCCGAATAACGGACTTGCTGGGATCTGGGGCGGCGGTGGAAGATTGACTTTTGAGCCCGACGGCAGCGCCTTCTACTTCGAGACCGGCAACGGAAGCGGTGGCAATCCGATTCTGAACGCGAATAAATTTCCTACGAACGCAAACTACACCGAGTCCGTCGTCAAGGTAACCAACGATTCCGCTTCCACCGCAACCGCTCAGAATCCGAACGGCTGGGGATTGAAGGTAACAGACTTCTTCACGCCATATAACACTGCGGCCCTCGACAACGCCGATCAGGACTTTGGCTCCGGATCGCCCATCGTGCTGCCGGATTCAGCGGGTATCGCAGGTCACCCGCATCTGCTGATAGCCTCGGGAAAAGAAGGCAAGATATACCTCATTGATCGCGACAACATGGGGCGATTCGACCCGAGCAACGATCATGTGCTTAACGCGGTTCCCGATGGCGCCGGCCACAACACCCCTCCCGTACAATTGGGGGGATCGCTCAGCACACCGGCGTACTTCAACGGGAAAATCTATTGGGTCAGCGGCTATGCTGGCACCGCAAACACCTACATGATCAATGCCAACGGCACGCTCACCAAAACATCGAACAGTGCGGTCGGGACATTCGGCTACCTGCCCGGCTCTCCGAGCATCTCGGCAAACGGAACCACCGCCGGAATCGTGTGGGTGCCCGATCTGAACGCCAATCAAATCCACGCATTCGACGCGACAACCTTCGCAACGGAACTGTGGAACAGTGGCCAGAAAGCCGGCGGGGCCGACAATGTGGGTGCCCTGATCAAATTCGCCGTCCCGACGGAGGCCAACGGTGAAGTCTATGTTGGGACTTCCAACAGCTTAGTAGTCTATGGGCTGACACCTCCTGCCAACAGTGTGCCGAACGCACCCGTATTGTCAGGGACCGTGTTGTCCGGGTCTTCGATAAGCCTTTCCTGGACCGACTCTACAAAGCTTCCCAATACCGCCACGGGATACTCCGTCGAGCAGTTGATTAACGGAAACTACCAGCCGGTTACGACGGCCTCTGCAGGCGCAACAACCATCGCCATCGGCGGGCTTTCTCCACTCACTTCCTATTCCTTCCGCATTCGTGGGTACAATGGGCTGGGCAATTCCTTTTACTCCAATATCGTGCCACTCACGACGACGAACCAGATCGCCGCGATCGACTTTGCAGGGGGGTTTGTCGGTTCGGCGGCGAAACTAACCTATAACGGTAGCGCTGCTATTGTCGGGAGTAATGCGGAGTTGACCAACGGCGGCGGTGGTCAAACGGGAAGCGTCTTCTCGACCACTCCGCTCGACATCACCAAGTTCAGCACGACCTTTAATTTCCAGTTGACCAACCCCGGCGCGGACGGCATGACATTCACGATCCAAGGCAACGGGCCAACCGCACTGGGAGGCGGTGGCGGTGGGCTGGGATACCAGGGAATGCTCAAGAGCGTCGCCATCAAATTTGATCTTTACAACAACGCCGGCGAAGGAATTAACTCGACGGGCCTCTACATCAATGGTGCGCCGCCATATGTGCCGTTTATCGATTTGACCCCGTCCGGTATAGACTTACACAGTAGCGACGTTTTTACGACTACCTTGAGCTATGATGGCACGACCCTAGCCATGATTATCACCGACACTCAGACGCACAGCTCGTTCTCCCAGAATTTTGTCGTTAATATCCCGGGCAATACCGGTGCGTCAGCCTATGTCGGCTTTACCGGTGGGACGGGCGGACTAACCGCCACGCAGGATATTCAAAGCTGGATCTTCTCCCCCAACGCGCCGCAGGCCCCTGCTGCCCCATCGGGCCTTGGTGCCACACCGGCAACAGCCACCAGCGTAAATCTCACCTGGACGAACAACGCAACGAATCAGACAGGTTTCGTGCTCGACCGTGCTACCGACTCGGGCTTTACACAGACCCTCGTCAGCCAAAACCTGCCGGCAACGCCGAATACATTCACAGACACTTACACCGGCCTGGCCCCAGGCGCATCGTTCTATTACCGCATCCGCGCAACCAACAACGCTGGCAGTTCGGCCAGCGCGGGCCCGGCTTTCGTGAAGATTCCGCTCGCACCGGCCAAGCCCGACAGCGCAACCGTCACCCTTGTGACGATCAACGAAATCGATCTGACCTGGAACGACAACGCCGGCCGTACCGCCGACGGCTACCGCATCCTGCGCGCGCTGAATCACGGAGCCTTCACCGTGTACGCCACGCTGCCGGCCATCAATAGCACCGGGACAACGTCCACACCCTACTCGTGGAATGATGTCAACCTTCAACCGGGTACTTTCTATGAGTATCACGTTCAGGCCTACAACACATCGGGCAACAACGATTTCACCGGCACGGGCACGACAACACTGACCACCGCACCCCTTAACCTGCAGGCGATTGCCTCCACAAACTCTCCCGCCGGATCCGTCGCACTGTCATGGACGGGCCCAACCGGTGCTGTAGGCTACAACATCTACCGCGGCACGACTGCCGGCGCCGAGACGCTTCTGACCAGCACCCTGTCGGCAACCTACACCGACACCGCAACCGCACTCGGTGTTCGGTATTACTATCAAGTGACCGCCGTCAACGGGAACATCTCCCCGCTCGCCGTTGAAAGCGCTAAATCGAACGAAGCCTCGGCAACACCCATTGCCCCGGGACTGATCACGGGGAACGGTACCAACGCCGACTTCATCTATCTCGAAAATGATGGCGCAGGCAACCTGGACTGGTGGATTCGCGCAACCCCGTTCACCACAAATCCGCTTGGAACAATCCTGCCAACCGGTTTCGAGACAATCGCATCGACCGGTGGCCTGATCGTCAGCGGTGGGGGTGGCAGCGACGCCGTCACCCTCGACTTCTCCAACGGCAACTTCCTTCAGCCTGCGGGGATGTCCTTCCAGAACGCAACGCCCAATGGCAGCACACTGACTGTCATCGGCACGGCCGGAAACGACAAGCTCGTGATCGACCCCTCAGCCATCGGCTCCGCGCTCGGAAGCTACTTCCAGACCGATCTGATTACATTCGGTAACAACGCGGCTATCCCATTGATGAACTTCGGTCCCGCAGGCTTCGACAGGGTTAATTTCGCTGGTGGCAACGCCTACCCCGGCTCGGCTGGACAAGACACCCTGGACATCGAGTCCGGCAATGTTAGCGTCAATGCCGATACCGCCACCGGCACGCCAAACGTCTCAGTGATTGTCGGTGCCGCCGCAACCGCCAACTTCCCCACCGACCATCACCTGGCCAATCTCACACTCAACGGTGGCAAAGCCAACCTTTCCAACAACCGCCATTCCATGTTCCTGGGTGGCCTGTCCATTTCCGCCAACGGCCTGCTCGATATCGCCAACAGCTTCCTGTACGTCGACCGAACCGCGACTCCGTCCTCAACGATCAGGAGCTACCTGAACACCGCCTACAACCTCAACGGAGCGAGCAACAACAATGCTCCGCTCGCCGGCGACTATAACGGACTCGGTGGCATCACCAGTTCGCTCGCCAAGACCTCCTACGCCACGGATCTGCTCGTCGGCCTGGGTTTCTACGATGGCTCCCTGCAAGATCCCACGAACCCCGACTACGTTGGCCAAATCCTCGGCCCCAATTCCGACTCCGGTCACGGCAGCGGCATCTCTCTCAACCAGATCCTCATCCGCCCCACCCTCACCGGCGACTTAAATGGCGATGGCGTCGTCAACTCCTACGACGTCGGCCTCTTCAACACCTTCGGCCTCTTCAACACCGGCCCCACTCCCCTTGGCTGGCAAGCCGGTGACCTGAACGGCGACGGAATCGTCGATTCCAAAGACGTCACGATCTTCAACACCGTCGGGAACTTCAACGTCGGTGCCCTCCCACTCCCCGTCGCCGCACCGAGCCTTGCGAAAGCATTTTCGCAAACGAACGCGCTCCCAGCAGCCGCAATGTTTTCCAGCACGGCTCAAAAGGTGTCGAAGCATTCAAACCGGAAAGCAACCCATTCTACAAAGCATATGCATGCCCTGCGGGTCAAGAGTCCGTTTGCAAGGTAGGAAGTAGATAAGGTGGGAGTACTCGCCCCGCCTACTAAGTACTGAGATCTAGATTGGGTTCGGAAGGACGTGTTAAATTGTCAAAGCTGCGTCCGTCTACTACATTATACCTTTCAATACCTGGGCTTGCAGTGCTTCTTTTGTATGTCTTGTTCCAATACCACGATCTGCCAACGTGGTTGGTTTACTTGTATTGGCCAACCGTGATAGTGGCCGTGGTTTTTTCGCCCTATGTGATATTGTCCTGCCGGAACAAATACCGAGGAGTACGACAACGTTGGCCTGTTTCATTCGCCATGGCCATAGACGTCATTATTTGCCTTTGCATGCTCGTTTTTGTCGCATTCGCCGCTTTAGTATTTGTGACTCCTCGTCGATAATATCAATTCGACGGGAATTACACTGGGATACATTTAGTAGGTTCGGCCTACTCGTCTACCGAATCACGAGGGTGAGACGAGAAGTCGATGCACGAGTACGCCCACTCTATCTTCTGAAAATGACCCTACCTCTTGACGTGAATCCGAGCGGCCGGCTGGTAACCGCTTCGAAAATTCCAGCATCCGGGTCAACGGACGCGCCACCAACGTCCACAAACAGACACTTCTTCGAATCGTTCATGTTCCAACCGGTCCCGGCCACATTACAACTCATCTCCGATAGGCAGTTTCCCTCCGAAGTTCTTGTCAAGCCGAAGTCGCAATGCGTACCGGCCCATGTCTTCTGGATAGTGAATTTTGATCTTTGCCCAGAAGTCGGTGAACACCCAAAAGTTGGTGAGTTCATGTTCGTCTTCGGGGAACGCCTTCCCCATCTCGGTATCGCCGATGGTCACCAGATAAGGAGAAATCTGACTGGCGGATAGTGACAATGCTTGTGAGATGACATCGGCATTGCCTGCCCACCGCTGCCTGAGTCCGGGTGCTTTTGCGTCGTCGGCAAAGCAATTCGGCATTGAGGCAAACCGATCGAGCAATCGCCCCTGATCAAAGAGTACATGCGTCCAGTAGTCGTCGGCGTAAACGTGGATGGTCGAAACGATGCAGTGCATACGAAGCGATAGTTCCCGGCAGACTTCTATATTATGAATATTGAAATACTCGGGCCAGAGGACGATAGTCCAACCGTTGTCCGGGGCAAAGATCGTCGCATCCGTCTTGGAGTTATAGTTGCTGTCGGGGTTAAGGTCACAGGTGACACCGTATTCGCCAGCGTAGGCGGCGATGCTTGAGGCGACCACCTCGACGGTCTGATTCTTGAAAGCCGAAACGGCGAGAAAGTGTCCCATCTGCCCTTCCTGTGAACATCTTCACACGAAGCAGATAGGGCGGGCGTTCGCGCCCACCCTACCAATTACCTACTTCATCATCTCATCGAGCGTCGGCTTAATTGCCTCGGCCCATATCTGATGACCCTTCTCCGTGGGGTGCAGCGCGTCAGGCATCACATCTTTCGGGATGTTCCCTTCGGCGTCCAGGAACTTATCGCCGATATCAAGGAACTTGACGGTCTTGCCGCCGTCGTCGAGCTTGGCGAGCGTTTCGTTCATCGCCTTGATGCGATTGCGGCTGTTGGTGCCCAGTTTCTCATCACGCGGGAAGATGCCGAGCAGCAGCACCTTCGTTTCCGGAAGCTTTGCACGGAGCGTGGTGACGATTTTGGTCACGCCGGCAACAATCTCGTCGTTGGACGGGTTGCCGATGTTGTTGGTGCCGATCATCAACATCGCCACCTTTGGTTTGATCCCATCAACCTCACCGTTCTCCAACCGCCAGAGCACGTGTTGCGTGCGATCGCCACCGATGCCAATGTTGTAGGGGTTGTAGGGTCCGAAGGCCTTCTCGAAGCTATCACCCCTTCGCCAGCCATCCGTAATTGAATCCCCGACGGCCAGGAACTGAATGGGCCCTTTCTTCAGAAGCGATTCCTTATCCTTCAGGAATTGCTCGTGTCGATTTGGATCCTTGATAGACGCGACGGTCGGTTGATCTTTGGGCTGCGGCGGACGATACGCGTCGAAATGCTTCGGCTCGATCTTCTCGACACCCTTCAGCATCTCATCGACCGTCGGTTTGATGGCGGCGGCCCAGATCTCCTGACCTTTGCCGTTAGGATGCAAAGAATCCGGCATGATTTCCTTCGACAGCACTCCTTTGTCATCGAGAAACTTCGGCCCGATGTCGAGGAACTTTACAGTCGCTCCGCCGTCATCCAGCTTGGAGATGATGGCGTTCGTCTCGGCAACTTTCCCGCGTAGCTCGCCGGTCGGTTGCTCATCGCGCGGGAAGATGCCCAGCAGGAGGATTTTTGCCTTGGGCTGCTTGGCTTTAATCGTTTCGACCAGTGTCTTGATTCCGTCGGCGACGTCTACCGGGGCCTGCCGCGGATTGTGCGCCAGGTTGTTTGTCCCGATCATCATAACGAGCAATTCCGGAGAAATGCCGTCGATTTCTTCATTCTGCAACCGCCATAATACGTGCTCGGTGTGCTCCCCGCTGATGCCGATGTCGAAGGGATTATATTCCGCAAACGCTTTGTCATAGCTCGGCGAACCGCGCCAGCCATCGGTGATGGAATCCCCGATGAAGACCACATGAATCGGACCGCGCTTCAGAAGTTCGGCCTTATCCTTTAGAAAGCCCTCGTGTCGCTGCCCGTTGGCCTTCTTCGGAACCGAAGCCACCGGCGGTTCAGCCAACGACGACGCGACGTAACCAAACGGGGACGATAACGCCATGCCCAGCACGGCGGCGATCAAACGGCGGTTCAACTTCATGGATGCTCCTTTGAATTGGGGACGATTGTTGCTACCGCTCACAACGAATGCCGTTGTCATCGAGAAAGTGGAAGACTTTTTGAGTCTGACCCATTGAAGTCCGCAATCAAAGGCCAATGCGGCGAGTTTACGCTTGGGCCCACCCAACACGCCTCGCACTTTAGGCCATTCGCCGACAGCAGATGGTCAATCCTTACAGAAGTCTTGTGCGCGAAGTAAGTGTTCCCAAATCCCCACCCGGCGGTCTGAAATGCATCGGATAGCCCGGTCCAGGATTCTCGAAAGATGAAGCTGTCATCGGGCGTATTGAAATCGCCGGCGATAATTGTGTTAGGGCCTAATCCATCTACATATCGGCGCACTGCCTGTGATTGGCGGTGCCTCCGCTCGCTGTTGGATTGCAAGGCTTGCCCCCCCGATGGCGAGCGGTCAAGGACATCCTCAATCTGATAATGTGGCGACGCAAGATGAACGTTTACAACGTGGACTTTGCCGTTCGGAGTATCGATATTAAAACAGACGGCGTCACCGGGTTGCTCGAAATCTTCGCCGATAAGTTCGCAATTTGCGATCGGAAATCGGCTGGCGAGCAGGACCTCGCCCTGTCTGAGCAGATGCCACAAATCTTTTGCGAATATCGCATCATACGCCGAAGACCATTCCTGCAGCGCGACGATGTCCGGCTTCTGTTCCGCGATTACATTTTGCAAAGCTTGAATGTTGATCTGGTGTCTATGAATATTGCAAGTGAGCACTCGAAACGGGGGCGTGACCGATTGCCGCCAGAACGCTGCCCGCCACGGCATCGAAAACCCCATGACCGGCACAAAGCCGATCCAAGCAGAAACGGCAAGCATTGCCAGCGCCCTCCGTCGATGCAAGCAGGTGATAGGAAACAGGACAAGCAATGGCGAAACGAACAACCAGCGCGGCCCAAATAACACCATCGTCGCCGGCCACCAGCGGTCACCCCCGAAGCGGAGGGTCATCCAAATTCCGAAAATGACGAGGAGGTACAAACCGTTCAGGACTAAAATCAAAGTGCGCCATCTGCGCTGGATGAGCGAGTGGGGATGCGTAGGAGACTTTGCGGTTGAGGGTTGCTCCATGGATCAGTGCGTGAACATAGACGACCGATGAAGTTTTTGCGAATCTTTCTCTTCCACTAAAGAACACGACGTTTTAGTGTTATTCTCCGGATTTAGATGTCCTCGCGATAATAAGGCGTGACACACTCGGCAGGGTTATTTTCGCACATCGTAATTTCTTTTTTTTACAGCAGGTTAAATATTCTGGTGAGTTTAAAAGTGTACGGCATTCAAAAATTGAATTTCTCCGTCCGTCTACGCGTCGCTTTTCTTGGCATTTTCTTCTTGGCGACCTTG
>JBBRMF010000083.1:0-18478 GCA_038230975.1 Tepidisphaerales bacterium | reverse complement strand
GGGGCCCCGGTTGGGGGGCCCCGGGGGGCGGGGTCCCCGTCCCCTTTTTTTGCCGCCCCCCCCCCCCCCCCTGTCCGGGCTCCCCCGCGACCCGTGGCACCCAGTGATGTCGCTACAACTACGCACGAAACGCTCTAACATCACGGATAGAGAGGATCCCTTACCCTCCCCCCGATGTACCGGGGGGAGGGGATAGATTCCAAAAAAGAATGATTGGTTTGAGACACACACAATATCATCCGATCGGTTTAGACATCGGTCACGACAGCGTGAAGATGATCCAACTGGAACGGTCGGGAGAGACCCTGTCGGTCGTGGCGGCGGCGTGCGCACCACTGCCGACGGAGGCGCGCTCCAATCCCAATGCACGAATTTCGCTGGCTACCGGAGTGATTCGGCAGATGTTCCGCGATCATCCGTTTCGCGGTCGCCGCGCTGTTGTTGCGCTGCCTCGGGAGATGGTGCCGATTCGCTACGTGCGATTGCCGATGATGCCGGCCGACCCATTAGATGCTGCCATCCGCGCCGAAGCGAAACACGCGCTTCCTTTTAATCCTGCCGAAGCACAACTTGAATATTTGCCCGTCGGCCAGGTGAGGCAGGGAAATGAATCGCGACAAGAGGTGATCTTGCTCGCGGCGCGAAATTACGACATCACCGCATTTATCAAAACGCTCGGGGCCAGTGGAATTGAACTGGCTTCGCTCGATGTGGAACCGTGTGCGATGTACCGCGCAATCGATCGGTTTGTACGTCGCCACGATGATGAGCAGGATGTTCATGTCCTTGTGGATGTTGGCGTACAGGGAACTCGGGTGGTGATCGGCAAAGGTCGTGAGATCAGCTTCATCAAATCCATCGATATTGGTGGCCACCACTTTCAGGAGGCCGTCAGCCAATGCCTGGGTATTACGCTCGACGAATCGCAGTCGCTTCGTCGTCGTCTTGCGAAACCTGCGGAAAATGCCCTGAATCCTGAGTTGCCAGACGAGAAAGATCATGTTCGCCAGGCGGCTCACGATGCAACGCGCGGCGTGGTCGAAGAATTGGCGAGAGAAATTTCCCGTTGCCTTCGATACTACTCCGTCACCTTTCGCGGACAGCGCCCCACTCGATTGCGGCTCATAGGCGGTGAGGCGACTGACTCACAACTGCTTGCGACGCTCGACAAAATGCTGGCCATCCCAGCAGAAGTGGCGCGACCGCTCCTGAGTTTCGACACCACTCGCATGAAAGCCATCGATCAGGCGGGCCCGCAGGCGGAGTGGGGTTTGGCCGTCGGACTTGCGCTAAAAACCGTAACGGGTACATTCGGACCGAGAGATGGAAAACCCCGCGATCCGCTTGCCCCCAAATTGAGCCTCGCCCCCGACGCGGCTGGCATTCCCGACCTCACCGGAACGCTGCAAGCGACAGCGAATGTCATCCAGGCAACGGCCCAAAATCTCGACGGCCCCAGTGCCCGCTCCGCATCTGCCTGCCGAGACGCGATCTGCCGGGAGGTGAGCCATGCGTGAGCTGGATTTTCTACCTGAGTGGTACAGGCAATCGCTTCGGCATCGCCGAATTATGCGCTGGGAAGGTGGACTGGCGATCGCGATCGGAGTAGTGATTGTTGCGGGCATTCTGTGGATGCACCACAGCATTGAATCGGCCAAGGCAAGTTCGCTGGCGATCAACAACGGACTGTCCAGGGAACAAGTGAAATTGAAACAAATGGATCAGCTCAGCGAGCGGCATAAGCAATTTCTCGCGCAGGAGCGGATCATGGCCAGGCTGGGGTTGCATGTCAATGGGGCCCGATTGATTCGCGCGCTAGATTCGACCATGCCCCAGGAGGTTTCGCTGGTGGGGTTGCAAATCGACGCCGATGAGCCGGGGCATTCCTCCAGTCATCGATTGCGCATTCGACTTCAAGGCGTTGCACCGACGGATGCGGATCTGGCGGCATTCATGACGCGGTTAGGTGAGGTGCCACTCTTTGAACAGGTGACTGCCGGGTATGTGAAGGAATTCTCCGAGGGCGGTCATCTGCTGCGTTCGTTTGAAGTTTCCTTCAGCATGAGCCTCAATGCGCCGATGTGACCTGAAGTGATCCTATCTCCGGCTCAATTAGAGAAACGGCAATCCCTGATGCGTCAGTCGATCGGGGGAATGCTCATTTTTTTCATCGCGCTGTCCTATTTCACCTGGTATCGCCCCACCGCCGCACATCTTCGCGATCTTCATTTTCAAAATTCAGCCCGACAGTTGGAATTGCAGGCCCTTCAAGCGCGCACGCGAAACTTCCCTGAGCTTCAGTCCGAAGTGGACCGTTTGGGTTCACGGTTGAAACCCTTCGGTCACATTCTTCCGAAGCAGGCGGATCTTCCGGGATTTATCAGGGAAATCGGGAACGTCAGCCAGCTTTCATCGGTTCACAAGTTCGACTGTCAGCCCGGCGCGGTGAGGAAAGTCGACGAGCTTTCCGAGCAGAAGATCATGCTCACGTTTGAAGGGGATTTTTCCAACGTCTTTCGATTTGTTCAGCAGGCCGAAGAAATGCAGCGCCTCACGCGCGTGCGAACTCTGAGCATTAAAACCAAAGATCCGAAACTCGGCCAAGTTGAAGTGCGAATGGCAATGAACATCTATTTTGCAGAATAGCGACATAGAACATGGTCAAACTTCAATTCTTCAATCGAAAAATACTGGACCGTGCCGCGGCGCGTCCGAAGGTCGCGCTGGCCATCGGTGTCATTCTGGTATTTATGGGAACCCGTTGGTTGCGTACCCTCGCAAACGCCGGGCCTTCCAAAGCATCAGCCGTCGTTATGATCCGATCGAATCCCCAGGACGTTAGGACCGATATAACTATACAATCCCATTCAAATTCCGAGGCAAATTACACCCTGGCCAGTGTTCCCATCTCGCCCATCCGTCGAAACATATTTTATATCAACCTTGATCGTTTTCCGCAGGACGGGTCGAAACCGATGACATCGGCCGGCCCGGTGAGTGGCGCATCGAATGAAGGATTCTGGGATCGGTTGGCTAAGTCAGGCGCTTTTCGAGCCGAAGATCAGGATAGCCGCTCGCCGCAGGTTGGAGGCCTTCAATGGCAAGCCGCCCAGCTGCATCTGCAAAGCATCCTCATGGGTCCAACGCCAAAGGTCATGGTGGATGGCAGGTTGTTAAAGGAAGGGGATGTTGTGGCGGGCTTCCGAGTCGTGAAGATCACGGCACGGGGCATTTTACTGGAACGCGACGGCTCGAAATTTGAGGTCGCCTTCAAGTGATTCCGCATCGAGACATCCAGATGAGCGTTGAGGCAGCAGTTCTGGCGATGCTCATAGCGTAGTTATGTGGTCTGATCATCGTTGAAATTCTACGGCCTGTTTCGCGGCACTGCTTAACATTGTCGCGCACGAACGGCCCATCTGGAGAGGAATATGATTCACAGTTTTAAATCGAATTTGACCAAGACGGCAGCCATTCTTTTTCTGGCCGTGTCGACCGTTTATCCGAGTCAGGCGATCGCGATAGATGTGCTGAAGCGGGTAACGCCTGCCATCAATGGCGCTTCCACCGGTACGGAAGTTCGGGCAGTTCCGGACGAACACGCCCCGACCACCGCCCCATCCAAAAACGCGTCCAAGCCTGGTGAAAAGCCCTCGGCCAAGAATGCCAAGGGTGAACCCATCGCCGCAGACGACGAAGAGAAGGACAAGGAGATTGTCTCCGTACCGGCAGCTTCCACGGGCAAGCCCATTGCAGCCTCCGATGTCGCAGTGAGCAAGGATTCCGGCACGGTCGAGATCCACGTCAACGACGCCAATCTCGTCGAAGTGCTCCGCATGTTGAGCATGCAGTCCAACACCAATATTCTGCCGAGCAAAGACGTTCGCGGCACGATTACCGCGAACCTGTATGACGTGACCATCAAGGAAGCGCTCGATGCGATTCTCCAGGCGAACGGTTACGGCTATCGTGAGAAGGGGAACGTCATCTATGTGATGTCCGCCAAGGAGATCGCGGAAGAGAACAAGAACAGTCACAAATTAGTAACGCACGTTTTCCATCTCTATTACACGCCGGCGGTCAATGCTCAAACGATGATCAAACCGGTATTGAGCGGTGAAGGGCAGGTGGCGGTTACGACCGCCGCGCTTTCCGGTATTGATAGTTCGTCAAAGGACACCGGGGGTAATACACATGCTGTCGAGGACATGATGGTCGTCACCGACTATCAGGAAAACCTCGACCGCATCGAGAAAATTCTCAAGGATATCGACAAACGCCCGCAGCAGATCCTGGTTGAGGCCACCATTCTGCGCGCGGGATTGAGCGAAGATAACGCGCTCGGTATCGACTTTACATTGCTTGGCGGGGTGAATTTTAACGCCTTAACCAGTGCTGGCAGTTCCACCGGTGAGGCATTGAGTGGCGCGATCGTCAATAACCCCACGGCGAGTAAATTGGCCAGCAACGGCATGAACGCGGCTGGCACTGGTTTTACCGCCGGTGTGCCATCGGGTGGATTGCGGGCCGGAGTGATCACGAACAATGTGGCGGTATTTCTGTCGGCTCTTGAGGAAGTCACCAACACGGTCGTGATGGCCAACCCGAAAATCCTGATGCTGAATAAGCAAAAGGGTGAAGTAAAAGTGGCGAGGCAGGATCCGTTCCGCGGGAAAACGACGACGAGCCAAAGCGGCATCGTCACGCAGGACGTCGACTTTCTGGAAACCGGGACATTGCTCATCATCCGACCCTACATCGGGGATGACGGTTATATCCGCATGGAAGTCCACCCAGAGGACAGCACACCGCTGCCGTCACGCGCCGCGGATTTGCCCCCGACCAAACTGACGACGGAGAGTACCACGAACATCATGGTCAAGGACGGAAATACCGTCGTGATCGGTGGTCTGTTCCGCGAAACAACACAGACCTCACGAAGCCAGGTTCCGGGCATCGGCAATATCCCGTGGCTTGGAAATCTGTTCCGAAATCAAAAGGACAGCACGCAGCGTGAAGAAGTGATCATTCTGTTGACGCCACATCTGATCAAAGATGATTCGATGTACAGCAAGCAGTCCGAAGCGCAATTGAAAGAATCGGAAAAGATGCGCGTCGGAGTTCGAGCGGGAATGATGTTTTTTGGCCGTGAACGCCTCGCCGAATGCTCCTACGAGCAAGCGGTGGCCGAATGGAATAAGCCGAATCCCAATCGTCAGAAGGTTCTGTGGCACTTGAACTGCGCGACGAATCTGAACCCGACTTTCCTTGAAGCGATCGAACTCAAGCAGAAGGTTTCCGGCAAGGAAGTGACGGCGGTCGATAATAGCAGCATCCGTACGTTTGTTCGCCAGCAAATTCTGCTGGATCCCCCGCTGCCCCCCGCTGCCGTGGTCCCGTCCACTCAACCCGTGGCTGCTGCACCGGCGACGCAACCTGTGGCGGTTGCTCCGACAACTCAACCTTCCGAACCGGCTGCAAAGTCAATCGCGGTTGCACCGGCAACTCAACCTTCGACACCGGCCGCAAAGTCGATCGCGATCGCCCCGTCGACGCAATCTTCGACTCCCACTCCGCAGGCTTCGATCAATGAACCTTTGCCGATCGACCCGGATGATTCGTTCAACACGGATGAAAGTGAAGCGACCACCGTCAACTCACTTTCGACCACTGGTGTTACTCGACCTGCCGACCTTAAGCAGGAAGAGAAGATCCAATCCACGGTAGGGATTCGCGATTTGCTGAATGAGGGTCTCAAGGAGCTTCGAGAAAAGTCCGACAAGTAATCAAGGAAGAATGAGGACGGAGGACTGAGGGAAACACTCAGTCCTCTTTTTTTTGCCCTTACGGTTCGAACGAACCCAAACCAGACATCGAAGGTACACCATGCTCAAGAAAATTCCCATCGCCCTGATACTGCTGACGATTGCAAATGGCTGCGCGCAGGATGCAAAGAGGGTGACCCCGAATCAGGCCGCCAGTCGTCAATGGAATGCGGCCCGCGGCAGCGTCATGGCGAATCTCGGTAAAGAGCAGTACGAAAGCGGTAACTTTGAAAAAGCCCGCCAGAGCGTTGACCAGGCGATGAAACTGGATCCTGAAAATGCCTCCATTCGCGTGCTTTCAGCAAAGCTTGCGATCGAACAAGGACAATTGGAACTGGCTGAAAAGGAACTTCGTTTGGCGAGGCAGTTCGATCCCAGAAATGCGGACGCCGACTATCTCAGCGGCGTGGTCTTCCAGCGTTGGTTGAAACTGGATGATGCCTATGAGTTCTATAGCCATGCCAGCGACAAGGCTCCGGCCAATATTTCCTTTTTGATGGCCAAGGCCGAAATGCTGGTTGCAGTCGATCGGGCTCCGGAAGCACTGAAACTGCTTCAGGAAAAAGTAGTCTACTTCGAACATAGTGCCGCCATCCGCGATGCCGTCGGGCAATTGCTTGTCGGGCAGAAGAAGTATGTCGCCGGTGCTGAAATGCTTCGACAGGCGAGCGTGCTGACACCGGACGACCTGACCATCAAAGAACACCTCGGCGTTGCGTTGTACTACGCGAAGGAATATGACGATGCGGCTCTGGTTCTCGGACGGCTGGTGAAAGAAGACGGCTACTCCCGCCGATCGGATCTCCACGCGACGCTGGGTGAAACCTACTGCGAGCTTCACAAATTTCGCGAGGCTCGCGATTCGTTTGAAGTTGCCACACGACTGGACCCGGGTACGGCTGGTCTATGGCTCGGATTCGGAAAGGCCGCCTTGCAGATGACGGATTACCGCAGGGCGGAACTCGCCTTGAAAAAGGCAATCTCGCTCGATCCAACCTCGAGCGAAGCAAATCTCCTCATGGGATACCTCCGGCTTCGCCAGGATCGTCTGCCGGAAGCGCTGACCGCGTTTCAAAAATCGGGTACTGCTGAAGCCGCTGATACACTCAGTCTGTGTATGAGCGGCTACGTGCTTGAAAAGCTTGGGCGCTCGGATGAAGCCATTCAATATTATGGTAAAGCCTTGAAGCGGAATCCGAACGACGAGCTGGCCACGAAACTGATGGCCGGGCTTCAATTGAACGAATAGCGTGGTTCCAACCATACTGCTTTTTAGGAGTCACCTAGAGCACTTTTCAGCTTGGTAGGTCGCTTAGGTGTCGGGGTACCACGGGTCGGCGTACTCGCAGACCCGTGCTTTTTTCGGTGAATGACACGCACGGGTCTCGGAGTACCGCGACCCGTGGCACCCGACCAAGTTGAAAAACGCTCTGTAGCGGCGATTTCGTGATTTTGCCGCGGCAAATCGCGAAATCGCCGCTCTATTCTTTGGGTATTTCCTGCCTTTTTGCTCGAAAGATCGGTTCAGCCGTCAGATCCCGCCCGTTTGAACTTATTCCGCCCCCTTTGCCAGTCGATGAGACAATAGGAAAAGTCGTACTATGCTCCGTCGCGGAATCTACATTCTCCTTTTGATCAGCGCCATGCTGGGGGTCCACCTCGCCCTCTGGGTATTCCGCGACACCTCTTTGCCGCTTTCCACGGGACGGTTAGTCCTGATGGAGCTTCTTGCCGTTGGAGCTTCGATCGCCTCGGGAGCAATGGGTCTGTACGGGATGATGACCTTGCGTCGGAAATGTCTTGCGCTTGGAGACTCGGTCAGCAACATAGTCACCGGCGGCAAGTTCTCTTCCGTAGTTTCCCCGGATTCCGATTTGGCCTTATTGACGAACGCCATTAACGGATTGGCGGATCACGCACAGAAAACGATCTCGGCGGCGTCCGTCCACGGCAAAGAGATGGAAATCCGGTTGAAGGTAGCCATCGCCGAACGTCAGCATGCCGAATCGATCATCTACAGCATCTCTGATGCGGTTCTCGTCACGGATAGTTTTGATGAGCTGGTTCTCGCCAACGAATCTGCCGCGAGAGCCTTTGACTTCGACCTGGCTTCATCCAACCGCGCGCCTGTTGGGAAGGTGCTTCACGATCCAAAGCTCATTGGCCTCATTCGCGAAATGAGACAGAGCAACAGCAAGAATGAACGACGAATTGTGGAACACACCGTCAATTCACCCGGGGGTGGCAGAACGTTCAAAGTGACCTTGTCGTCCTTTGTCGATCGAGCCAATGCCGCGGCCGCGTCGGCTTCCGCAAGGCCCGGGGGTGTGGTGGCCGTGCTGCACGACATGACCAAGGAAAAGGAACTGGGGGAGATGAAGAATGATTTCGTCTCCAACGTCAGCCATGAGCTCCGCACACCGCTGGCCAGCATCAAGGCGTATGTCGAGATGTTGATAGACGGTGAAGCCGAAAGCGAGCGAACGAAACTGGAATTCTATGAAGTGATTCAGAATGAGGCCAATCGGCTGGGTCGGCTGATTGACGACATCCTGAATATTTCGCGAATCGAATCCGGTCTGGTGAAAGTGAATAAACAGCCGCAGAGCCTTGCGGTGATTATCAAGGAAGCGGTTGAAGTGATCGTTCCCCAGGCGAAGCTGAAAAACATCACCGTTCGCGAAGGCTTGACTCCCATTTTCTATCAAACCATCGCCGATCGAGACATGCTCTATCAGGCCGTACTGAACCTGCTGAGTAACGCGGTGAAGTACACCCCGGAGGGCGGCAGTATTGATATTCAAACCGTGGTGGACGAAACGAAGCGCACGCTGGTCACGCGGATCAACGACACAGGAGTCGGTATACCGGCAAAGGATTTGCCGTTTGTCTTCGATAAATTCTATCGAGCGGAAGCCAACAACCGGATGGCTAAAGGCACGGGGCTCGGGCTCTCGCTGGTGAAGCAGATCATCGAGACGGTCCACGGTGGAAAAATATTTGTTGAAAGCATCGTAGGCAAAGGAAGCAGCTTCGGATTTGAGATGAAGCTTGCGGAATAGTTGCGGGGCAAGGAGTTTGCAAATGTCGGTGGAAACAATGACAGAAGACTCGCTCGACAGCGCGCCCGATGAAATCCAGAAGACGATTCTCGTCGCGGATGACGAGACTCACATTCGGCATGTTGTCTCACTCAAGTTGCGCAACGCAGGCTACATCGTGTTAACCGCCAGCGACGGTCAGGAGGCGTTGGATATTGCGATTTCCCAACTGCCCGACCTGCTGATTACGGATTACCACATGCCGGAATTATCAGGCCTGGAGCTGTGCCAGCGATTGAAGCAAGACCCGTCGACTGCCGGCATCCCCGCCATCATGCTCACGGCCCGGGGTTACAACCTTGAGCCGGCCGACACGGCCAGCAGTGGAATTCGCTGCATGCTGAGCAAGCCGTTTAGCCCTCGACAGCTTTTGGCAACGGTGAACGAAGTGTTGCGAGGAATCGCGGCCTGATAACCAAGGCTAAGGACGTTGTTGTAATGGTCACCACCCGAAGAAACATTTCGGCGGACTCTCTGATCGGGCAAGGCCTGCAGGTGTCCGGGCTACCCACAGCCACGCTCGACACGCTTGCGGCGCGATTCTGCGGTGCCGGGCTTTTTCTCATGGTGCTCGACCCGTCCGGCACGGTGATCTACCACGATTCCACCGCCAACTTATTCTTTACTAAATTCCTGCTTCCGATGGTTCGCTCGACCGGAAATCTGCGGGCCCAATTCATTGAAGCTGCAAGCCATGTAACCGCCTCGTCGTCCATCTCCATCTGGAACTTCCTGCCCGGATCGATCGTGGCGACGTTCCCCCATGTCGAAAAGCGGCAGCTTGGTGGGATCGTGCTTCTGGCCGCCAAATCGGAAGGCTTCACGCTTGACGAAGATATTCTCCGCGAAGCCGGTCACCTCGGTCTCGACGCAACCTGGCTCGGCCAACAGGCTGATTTGCTTCCGGATTTCAACGAAATAGAACTCGGTAACGCCGGACAAATGTTTGCTGCGATGGCCCGCGATCAGGCCCGCATCGGTGTCTTCGAGCAGGAGATCAATTCGCTCTCCATGCAATTGGCCAACAGCTACGAGGAACTGACGCTCATCTACCAGGTGAGCGGCGGCATGAAGGTCAACCGCGGCGCGAGCGATTTCTTCCGTCAGGCCTGCATGGACGTTCGCGACGTCATTGACGTACGCTCGATGGGTTTCGCCTTGTGCGGTGAAGGCCCGAGCAAATTAGATCCGGCCCTCTTCGGTGACATCGAAGTCCCACCGAAGCAGTTACAAAAACTCACCGATCAGTTGATGAATGTGCTGCGCGACCGCAAGAGCACTTTACTGATCACGAACCTGTCAAAGGACGCCCGATTCGCCTGGTTCGCGGAGTATGCCAACCAGATGATCGCCGTGCCGCTACAGCGACAGGACCAGGTCTTGGGATGCCTCTTCGGGCTCGACAAGGTGGACGATGAGTTCGATTCCGTCGACAGCAAACTCCTGGGTTCGATCGCCAATGAATCGGCGATTTACCTTGAAAATGCCATGCTGTTCGAGGATGTGCGCAGCCTGATGATGGGCGTGCTGCACAGTCTCACAAGCGCCGTTGATGCGAAAGATACATACACCTGCGGCCATTCCGAACGCGTGGCGTTGCTCAGTCGTCGATTGGCTCGTGAGCTTGGGCTTCCGGAGGCGCAGATCGAGCGAATCTACATGGCCGGAATTCTGCATGACGTCGGCAAGATTGGTGTCCCTGAGGCCGTGCTGCATAAAACCGGCAAACTGACGAATGAAGAATTCGATCAGATGAAGAAGCATCCGCAAATTGGTGCCCGCATTCTGGCCGATATTAAACAGGTCGAAGACCTGATCCCCGGCGTGCTTTACCACCATGAACGCTTTGACGGCAAGGGATATCCCACCGGATTGAGCGGCGAGAATATTCCACTGATGGGCCGCATTATCTGCATCGCCGACTGCTTCGATGCAATGACCAGCAACCGCACCTATCGCCGCGCACTGCCGTTGGAAGTGGCGATGATCGAATTGCGAAGATGTGCGGGGACTCAATTCGATCCAAAGCTGGCCGACCTGTTTTTGAAAGTCGATCCGGAAGAATTCCGCACGTTGCTCCGCGAACACCAGGCCCGCAATCCGCGAACGCCGACGGTGCCCGAAGCGATCGAACCGAAAAAATAAAATGGCGATTAAAAGTGACGAGTACCACGGCGTCTGCGTTCTGACCGTCGACGGCGACCTTTCCGGTGAAACCGGTGCCGCGCTCCGTCGATCGGCCGAAGATCGCATCGCTCAGAAGCAGGCGGACTTTGTCGTCAACCTGGAAAAATCAAGCTTTATCGATTCCGAAGGCCTTGAGAGTTTGTTGTGGCTCAAACGCCGTTCGGAAGAGCTTCTGGGTCGCGTCAAACTCGCGACGTCAAATAGCAACTGCCTGAAAATTCTGGAGATCACCCGGCTTGTCCATCGCTTCGAATGCCACTCTGACCTCTCGTCAACCCTTAGAACCATGCGATAAAATAACCGACCACTGACAAATGCTCTCAACTCTCGAACGTAAACCTCTTGGGCACTTCCTTCTAACGCGCGGCGTCGTGAAGCAGGAACACCTCGACCGCGCCCTCGAAGAACAGAAACTCTCCAATCATCAAAAACTGCTCGGGGAGTTACTTGTTGAAAATAGTTTCTGCACCGAAGACCAGATCACCGAGGCGCTGGCCGAGGCCTATGACGTGCCATACGCCCGGATCAGTCCACGTTTGGCTGATCCGAAAGTGATCGGACTTTTGCCTCGCGAGTTCCTCGAAAAACATCAGGTCTTGCCGCTGTTCATGGTTGAGAACACGTTGACGATCGCGGTACCGGAACCGGCCAATTTATTCCTGATCGAAGAAATCGAGCGACTCGTCGGCCATCCGGCGCAGGTGGTTGCCGCCACGATCCGTGACATTACAGCCACTCTTCAGGCCTATTTGCCGAGCGCGAATGCGTTTGTCATTGATGATCTCGCCGGTGATTCCGAAGTGGAGAATCTGGAACTCGTGCAGCCGCGCGTTGAGACGGCGGCCGATTCGGGACAGGCTGCGGGTGACGCGCCGATTATCAAACTGGTCAACTACTGTATTCATCACGCCCTTAAAGATGGCGCGACGGATATTCACATTGAGCCCGGCGACAACCTGCTGCGCGTGCGCCATCGGATCGACGGGCGCCTGACGGAGAAACTGCGTCCTCCCTATCAGATGCACGCCGCGATCGCTTCGCGACTCAAGATCATGGCAGGTCTCGATACGTCGGAGCGCCGCCTCCCGCAGGAAGGCAACATCCGTCTGCTGCATCGCGCAAAACCGATCGATCTGCGACTCAGCACAATGCCCGGCAAATGGGGCGAGAAGATTGTCATCCGCGTCCTCGAAACCGAAAAAACCGCCGCCAGCCTGGAGCGGCTTGGCTTTGGATATCAGACGCTCAAGCAATGGCGAAAGCTCATCGCTCAACCCACCGGTTTATTGCTGGTGACCGGTCCCACCGGCAGCGGTAAGACGGCGACTCTTTATGCGTCGCTCCAGGAAATTAATTCCGCGGAATTAAATATCTGCACCTTGGAAGATCCTGTCGCTGCCGCATTGCCCGGCATCAATCAATTCCAGGTGAATGACAAATCCGGTTTCACGTTTCCCGCAGCCCTTCGATCACTGTTGCGACAAGATCCGGATGTGGTGATGGTCGGTGAAATCCGCGATCCGGAAACTGCGAAGATCGCAACGCAAGCGGCGATGACAGGACATCTCGTGCTCTCAACCGTACACACTAACGACGCTCCAAGTGCCGTCATCCGACTGTTCAACTTAGGCGTCGAGCAATATCTCGTCGGGGCTTCACTGGCCGGCGTGCTTTCGCAACGCCTGGTTCGAAAACTCTGTCAGTCCTGCAAGGAACCCTACGTGCCGACGATCACCGAACGCCGCAGCATGGAAAAATTTGGCGGCTCCGCCGACGACACGCTATACCGACCGAAGGGCTGCGCGCGATGTCGCAATCTGGGTTACCTTGGGCGGGTCGGCATCTACGAATTGCTGGTCATTGAGGATCAACTGTCTGAACGTTTAAGCCAGGGAATCGCGCTTCACGATCTGCGTGATGTCGCCAATACACTGGGGATGAAGACTCTTCGCGTCGACGGGATCGAAAAAGTCAAAGCTGGCATCACTACGCTCGAAGAAGTCTACCGAGTGACCGCGTAAACCCCCGCAAGCCGGAAGCGAAAGCCGCAGGCGACGCACCGGGTTCTTCGCGTCCCTCGCAAACGAACACAAACACAAAGAACCCGCTGCGTCGGCCACGCCTTCCGCCTCCGGCTTAAAAACAAATGCGCGACGTCCCGTGAATCCAAATCAACCAGATCAGAAAATCTAAGTTTGCTTTAGTCAATGCGGGGCGGGTCGGCTATACTTATCTTACCTAACAGGAGCGATCCATGCCGTTTCGTTCACGTATTTCATCGTTGCGGGCTCATACTCTTCCGATTTGTCTTGTTGCGGCGTTCTCATTGACATTGCTGCCAATGGTTCGTGCGGACACGAAGACGACGGAAAAGGATAAACCGCAAAACGTTCTACCCTCTGAAATCAAATTCCTCCGTTTTGCCGAAGGTGAGCACACGGGCGGCCGTTTGGAAACGGCGATCGTGACTTACCGCAATGAAGCCGGAGCAACCGTACGGCTCGTCGGCGCGGTCCACATCGGTGAAAAATCGTACTACGAAGGCTTGAACGACACCTTCCGCGGCGACGATGCGGTGCTTTACGAAATGGTCAAACCCAAAGATGCTGGCATCCCCGAGCCCAATCAACCCGCCAAAAGCGGTATCGGTAAATTTCAGCATTTTTTGAAAGACACGCTGAATCTCGATTTTCAGTTGGATGATGTCGACTACAGCCGTCCTAATTTCGTACACGCCGATCTCGATGCCGAGACGTTTGAAAAGATGCAGGCTGAACGCGGCGAATCGATGTTCACTCTGATGATCCGTCAAATGATGGATGCGATGTCCAAAGGCGACGTGACTACGGGATTGGCCTCCGACGACATGGCCGGTGAACTGATTACCATGTTCTGCCGCCCGGATGGTGAACGCCAGGTAAAACTCCTGCTCGCCCGCCATATGGGTGACATGGAAAAATCCGCCGCCGGCCTTGATGGGCCGAACGGCTCGGTCATCTTGAGCGAGCGCAACAAAGCCGCACTGAAAGTGCTCGTCACGACGTTGGCCGCAGGGAAGAAGCACATCTCTGTTTTCTACGGTGCGGCCCACATGGCCAGCATGTCCGACACGCTGCAAAAAGAGATGGGCTTCAAGCCTGTCTCCGTGGAATGGCGCATGGCCTGGGACCTTGCGATTCGAGCCGATCGTCCTTCATTCATCGAAGGGATTCTCCGCGACGGCCTGAAAGTGCTCGACCAGGACTAATTGGAACCGCCCATTGTTTTGTTGAGTTTCGATCAGAACAGGTGCCACAGGTCGCGGTATTCCGAGACCTGTTTTTTTACACGCACAGTTCTCGGAGTACCGCGACCTGTGGCACCCGACTCTTACTACGGTTCTACTCAGAATCGTTCAAAGAAATCCCAGGGAGCTTGATCCCTGGGATTTTCCCACGTCACGTTTTCCGTTTGTCTCCAGAAGCCTTAAGCTACTCCGTCTCATGGAGCATCTTGAAGGTCGTCAGTCGGTTTACGCAGCGCTAAAGGCCCGGCATCGCAAGTTTCAGGTGATTCTGATTCGCCAGGGGACACACGAAGAAAAAATCCGCGAAATCCTGGATACGGCCGCCGAGATGAACGTGCCGATCCGCCACGTTGACTCTCGCGAACTAGACGCCCTGGCTCATGGATCATCCCACGGCGGAGTGGTTGCGATCTGCACCGCCAAACCGCGCGCGAATGCCGAAGAATTGCTGGAAATCCTCAAGACGATTTCCGGTCCGCCATTGCTGCTTTTGCTGGAAGGCGTGGATGATGCGCGCAATCTTGGCTTCACGCTGCGTAGTGCCGACGCCATGGGTGTTCACGCGGTGCTGATCAAAAAACATCTTTGGGATTTTGATCCGATCGAAGTCGGACGCCCTTCTTCCGGTGCCTACGAGCGATTGACGCTCGCACAGATTGACACCGTTGCCCCTCTCCAGCAACTTCAACGAAACGGACTGCAACTGCTTGGCTGCATCGCCGGCGCGCGTCGGACGATGTACGAAACCGATCTTCGCCGCCCGACCATTCTTGCTGTAGGCGGTGAAAAGCGCGGGCTCAGTGGTGCCGTGCGGGATATTTGCGACGCCTTCCTGACCATTCCCACGGTGGGGCCGGAAGCTTCCAGCCTTTCATTATCTCACGCCTCCGGGATCGTCATTGCCGAAGCCATGCGGCAGCGGCATTTCGCAGGAAAATCTCCCGAACCAGTTATCAAATAACTCACTCAACCAAAAATCATAGTGGCCGTGGAATGCAAATTAGAGTTGAAATACAAACTCTCGACACTTCATCCCAACCCCTCCACCGCCTCCACCACCTGTTCCGGCTTGATCTTCGTCCCGTACACCAGCACGCCCGGCCCTGCCGCATTCTCTTTCGCCGTCCGCTTCGCCACCGCCAGCACGATCCGTCGGCCGGAAAACTTCGCCAGCGTGATGCGCTTCGCCGCCAGATATTCCGGGGTCCAGAATCCGACAATCTCCAGAAATGCCTCGCACCCATTTTCATGCCGCAGCAAAAAATCGGGTACGAATGTGGTTTGGCCCTCGTGCAAAATGCCCGCATCGCGCAGCAGCTTCCAGCCGGATTTCGATTCGCCCCATTTCTCCGCCAGATTCCGCTCCACTTCCGAATCAAACTCGGCTGGCGCGGGAAGATGCGAGCGGTAGCCGTCGCCGCTGGTGATGCGCAACTCGGCGGGACGGCCCCAGGGAGTGATCATTTTGGCGACGAGTTGCCAGTCGCGGCAGGTGAGGAGCGTCGGGATGAATCGAGCGAAATGGATGCCATAGCGACGCGATTCGCGAAGGATGGAAGCGGGGCCTGATAGGTCGATGCGGTGGGTATCGGAGTTGAGGCGGCGGATTTCCAACAGCAAGCCACAGAGTTTCGCGCGGCGGACAATCGCTGCGAAATCGGTGGTGGCATCAACGGATAATTCCGTGGCGCGATAGAGGCACGCCTGAAGCTGGGCAACGTTGTAACGCGAGAGAAGGTCAGCCGGATTCTCAATCGTTGGCGGTGCCTTGAGCCGCTGCTGATCGATCACATCGGCGTAGAGGGCGGCATCGATCGCGGACCACTCCATCTTCAGCTCCGCCGCGATCAGGTTTTTCACTTCGACTTCCGTGCGATCGAACATCAGATCGACCGCCGTTACCAGCGGATGGTATTGGGCGGCGATCGTAAAAACTTTTACGCGCAGCGTCGAGGCCTCACCGCGCGGATCTTTCTCGAACTCGGCGGCATCATCAAGCAGCTTGCTGAAAGCAGCGACGCGACGACGATCGCAGTCGGGTTCGTTCACGAATATGGATTCGACCGCGCGGTGCAGCTCACGGCGCTTGCAACCAACTCCGGCGCGGTAAGCGGCGATCATTCGCTCGGCATAGAAGACGTAATGCGCATGCGTACGGCGAGTGAGCTTGTCCGGCAACGCAATGCCTCGATCAAACTGGACGATACATTGGTCGGCGGTGAGCATTTGTTCTACCGCCGTTTCTCCGATGACCGCTTTTGCTTCACGCTCGTGTACGCATCGCTCCGCCTTCGTTTGCGGGAACGCTCTTCATCGTTCGTGTCCTGGCAGACGATTTCATACAGCACCGCCTTGGCCGATCCACTGCGGCGGAGGATTCGACCGAGACGCTGTTTGGCTTGGCGCGTCGACGCCATCCCACCGATGACGACCGCGACCTTCGCTTCGGGGACATCAACGCCTTCATCGAGCACTTGATTTGCAACCAGCACCGGAAATGAACCGGCGGCAAAGCCTTCGAGGACGATTCGCCGTTCCGCTTTCCGCGAATGGCTAAGGAGCGTTGGAACCAGGAAACGACGCGAAACATCCAACGCCATCGGGTTCGACGCGGCGAAGACGAGCACGCGTTCACCGGCGTGCAGGCGGAACAGGTCTTCCAGCACGCGGAGCTTTTCGGTGGCGCGGTCTTCGATGGATTTTTTGAAATAGAACGCCTTCTGCGCGCGTCGTGCGGCGGGGTTTTCTCCGGCATCGGCGCAGAGATCCTGCCAGGTGTAGACTTTTTTCGTGGCGGTGGGATCGGCTTTAAGGGATTGGTTGGATTCAATGAGAAAGCTCCGCACGATACGGGAGGCCGCATCGTAGGCACCCTGCTCGGCGTCACTCAGCCTCACCGGAATTCGCACGATCTCGTAGTCGGCCAGCGAATGGCCCCGGGCATGGGCGATCTCCTGCGTGAAGACGGTCGGCCCGACGAGTGAATCGAGGTCGACATGGCGGCCATCAGCGCGGTCGGGCGTCGCCGTCAGGCCAAGCCGCATCGACGCGGTGCTGAAGAGCGCCGCCTCTCGATAACTTCGACCCGGCAAATGGTGCGCTTCATCGAAGATGATCAATCCAAACCGATCGCCCATCTCGGGCATGCGCGAATAGGCACTGTCGTAGGTGGTAACAGTGATGGGTTGGAGATTAAACAGGGAATCACCGACGATTCCCGCATCGTAACCAAGTCGACGAAAGATGCGCTGGTGCCATTGGTGCATGAGATCGCGAACCGGGGCGACGACGAGAGTCGCGACGCGAGTGGCCGCCATCGCGGCGAGGGCGACTTCCGTTTTACCAGTGCCCGTGGGCATCACGATCAATCCGCGATGACCGGCGGCCTGCCATGCATCGACGGCCTGCTGCTGCTCGGCACGGAGCGTCGGCAAATCGATTTTCGGCCATGCGATTCGAGGTGGAGGCGGTAGCAGATCGTGAAAATGCGGGCCGTATTTCCCCAAGAGGCGGCGGCGCTCAACAGCGTAATGAATGGCATCCGCGCGGTACCCACCAATCCTGTGGTCCCAAATCCAAGGCGAAGAAACAGACGAGCGGTCGACTGAATCGCCAGATTCAACCTTGAGGACAAGCGTGCCTTTGTCGAAAGTAAGCGTCACCGCCCAAAGTATAACAAAAGATCCATCCCCCCCTACATAGCCCCCGGCACGCCAGGGAAAACCTTCCACCTGGAAAAACATTCGCAATCAAAACGCCGTTTTGTTTTGGAACGCTCCCGTCATCTTTGATCGCGACGCCGTCGAGCCAGCAATCCCATCGCCCCCAAACCGAACAGAGACAACACCGTCGGTTCCGGCGTCGAGATCAATCCCGCCCCACCGAAAAATATCCACCGACTACCAATATCGTCCGGGATTCTACAGTGTTCAGGGGGATTGGCGAAAGTGAGCCTCTTTTGGGTGTCGAGGATTCGAATCCGCTGGAAGCGGAGCGTCCCGTTGTGCGCATGCGGCGGCGTTCGTGAAGCCGGGAGCAAAATGAGCCCTCGCGGTTCAACCGTTCATTTTTGCCGTTGC
>JBBRMF010000082.1:0-18725 GCA_038230975.1 Tepidisphaerales bacterium | reverse complement strand
TCGGCCTATTTGCTCGTGCTGTTGATTGGCATGAAGTTGGTTTGTGAATGGGCGTTCAATTCCGAGCAACATCCCCACCGACTCAATTTCAGCAGCCTTTCAAGCCCTGCCTTCTGGATATTCTGGGTGCTGATGACGGCATTTTTCAGTATCGGTTTCCTGCCCCGAAAACGGCTCAAAGCTCCAGATCGGACCTCAAAACGTCAGCAGAAAGAGTCTATCCTTCCTCCCACTTGAATGGAGCTATAAAGTCTTGGTCGAAACTTCGCGCAACGCGGCGCATCTGTACGATGGAATTGCGTCGAGACTAAAGAGGACATTGTCTCATGTTTCATGCCATCCGTCCGCAAATTGTTCGTTTCGCTTTCTTTGGGGTGGGACTAGCCGTCGCGTCGGCAACTGTCTTCTCCGCCACGGCACAGGATCTAACCCGCCGCGCGATCCCGCGCAAGTGGATCGATCCACTTTTGCCTGAAGATCTTCCGCCGTTAGAACTCAAGGAATACGTGAAGTCTGACGTCTTGGAAAAGGCCCGGGCGGAGGCGTTTTCCGGTCGCTACAAGCTTTCTTTACTGACCCTCGCTCAAGCGAAGAATGTCGATCCGGTCGAATTGGCCTTGGCAAAAGCAAACGCGTTAATTCCGTTGGGGAGGCACGTTGAAGCGACAGTAGTTTTATCGGCCTCGCAGGTACAGGATGATTCACGCGTAAAGATTCTGCGCGCCCGTATCCTTGCCAAAACCGGCAAATCCGAAGAGGCAATTCGTGCGATTCAAACCGTGATCAAAGAGAAGCCGGATTCAATCGCAGCGCACTATTGGCTGGGAAACATTGCCGAATCGCGCGGTGATATCGCAGTCGCACGCGAGGCATTCGGTTGGTTTGCCCCTTTCGTGGACAAATGGCAAGGTGATCGCGCACTGTTCACCAACGCTGAAGAGGTGACATTCATCAGTCGCAGCCTCGATCGCTGGGCCAGTCTTACCAGTGCCTATCAAACCCAAAAATCACTGCACAACGTCATTTTGAATATGTTTCTTCGCGCGTACGACGAAATCGATCGCGGTTACTGGCCGGCGCATTTGGCGGCGGCCGAATACTATGTATCGCACGACGATGAACCCACCGCTCTCAAGGAACTGCAACTGGCAACCAAAGGCAATCCCAACGACATCGATACGCTCGTTGCCACGGGAAAATTGGTCCTTGCGATGTATAACTTCGACTCCGCCGACCGGATGGTGGCTGCCATTCGGGACGTGGATGCCAACTCGATCGAAGCCGATTTGCTGCTTTCGCGGAGCCTTTTGCAACAACGCCGGCCGACCGATGCCCAGGAACCCGTACGCCGCGTATTGCAGACGCAACCCAAACACCTTGAAGCCCTTGGACTCCTGGCAGCATCTGAAGCGCTTCAGTTGCATGACGCCAAAACCGCCGAGATTTTAAAAGAGGTCGAGAAGCTCGATCCGACAAATGCGACCGCCTACTTGGAGGTTGCCGAGCAATTGGGTGCCATGCGGCAGTACCCGCGCGCTGCAGCGATGTATCGGATTGCCATCGAGCGCGCTCCCTGGTGGACAACGGCCCGCAACGGGTTGGGATTGCTCTACACGCAGAGTGGCGATGAGGATCTGGCTCGCATCACGCTCGACGCCGCGCATTCACTCGATCCGTTTAACCACGCAACGACCAATTATTTGCGCCTCTTGGATGACCTGGCCAAATTCGCGCGGAAGGAAACCGACCACTTCGTCGTGATGTACGATGCGAAAAAAGACCCGATGATTCCCGAATACTTCGCGGATTATCTGGAGAGCATTTATCGCGAGGTGTGCGGCGAATACAAATGTGAGCCGCCGGTTAAAACATATATTGAAGTGTTTCCCACGCATGATGCGTTCAGCGTGCGAACGACCGGGTCGCCCTGGATTGGTACCGTCGGCGCAAGCACCGGACGAGTGATCGCGCTGGTTGCGCCACGGAAAGGCCAGGGGACGCTTGGCTCATTCAACTGGTCCCAGGTTCTTCGCCATGAATTCACCCATACGGTGACGTTAGCCGCGACGGACAATCGCATCGCCCATTGGATGACCGAAGGCCTTGCGGTCGTCGAGGAGCGGTCGCCGTTGCGTTGGGAATGGGTTCCGATGCTTTATCAGGCGGTTAATAAGAAGCAGTTGTTCACGATGGAGAATCTGACGTGGGGCTTCGTTCGACCGAAGCGACCGATCGACCGACAACTTGCGTATGCGGAATCGTTCTGGATTTGCCAATACATCGAAGACACGTGGGGACACGATGCCGTGCTGGCGATGCTGGCTGAGTTCCGGCAAGGCAAAGAGCAGCGCGAGGTATTTCCGAAGATCCTGGGTAAAGAGTTGAGCGAATTTCAGGCGGACTTTTTTGCCTGGACTGAAAAGCAAGTCGCGGACTGGGGGTATGACGAAGACACGACTGAGGAATACAATGGATTGCGCCTCAAAGGGGAGGATCTGATCAAGCAGCGAAAGTATGCGGAGGCCGTAAAAGTTTGGGAAGAAATCGCCAAGCTACGGCCTGTTGATGTACTGCCCCACACGCGACTGGCCGGATTGTATCTTCGTAAAGAAATTCACGAACCCGAAAAACTGATTCGTGAATTGAAAGAGCTTCACGCCCGCTCGCTTCACGACAACATCTACGCAAAAAAAATCTCGCGAGTCTATCGCGACGAGAATCAAACTGAAAACGCCGTAAAATTCGCGTTGCAAGCGGTCTATATCGATCCATACGATATGGACGCCCATGAACTGCTGGCACAACTGTACGAGAAATCCGGGAATTCGGCGGGCATGGAGCGCGAACATCGGACCATTCCCGTGCTGGCGGCGTGGTTGGAGAATAATAAGAAAAGCGCGGCGCGGCCCCGATCACCCGAATGAAGTATGCTGTTCGGAATGGATGCCAACACTCTAACCATCGCCGCGTTTCAAAAGCACATTTTCGATCGATATGAAAAGGTCGATCGCGAGCGTGGAACCCCCAAAACTTTTTTGTGGTTCATCGAGGAAGTTGGCGAATTGGCAACCGCGTTGAACGGCACGGATCGGGCAAACCTTGAGGAAGAATTTGCGGATATCATCGCCTGGCTTTGCACGTTGGCGAATATTAACGATGTCGACTTGTCGGCGGCTGTAACCAGGAAATATCTGGGGGAAAAAAGGCCGGAAGGACATAAGTAGTACGCAGGCGACTTAAACATCGGATTTTGGTTTGAGGTATGTAGACCAACCGATAATTTGGTCGGAATTCAGGCATTCTCCGCGAGGTACGGCGTGTTTGATGAACCCGTTGATGGGGGACGTTAATTTAACTTCCTCACTCGAATTCAACGTCGGGGAGTGTGGTAGCAACACGATTTCTAGAGTGCAGATATGCGTTCCCTTGGCGACATGCTTACCATCATGTATGTGCCATTCCACGAGCACCATGAAGGCATGTACGTGTTCCGGTAACATGGGAGCGAAGATTGGAACGAGGTCGGAATACACAACCTCAGTGTATCATGAGAGCAAGGAATTAGGTGTGCGCGAGTTTTATATTCGCTTGGGGCAAAACAGACTTCGTTGACGCGCCCCCATGCACTAACGTAGATTGAATCACGATGCGTTTTTTTCTAGCGGGGATTCTCCAGTTGACAATGGTTTCGGCGGTCCTCGCGCAAGCGAACGGAGACGTTGAAAGCATCGGGTTCGACCACGCGTATCGTCCGGGCTGTTGGACGCCGATGGTCGTCCGCCTCACGCCAACCACAGGCGCGCCTTTCAAGGGAAAAATCGCCGTCTATCAGGAAGACGGGGATCACGATCATCCCATCTTCACCCGTCCAATTTCTCTGACCGGCAACACCGAAACCGGTGAAAGAACCCAGCGATTCTGGATGTATTTCATTCCCCAGGCCGATTTGCTGCGCGATGGAAATGATCCGACCTACGTCAATCGTAAACTGCAGGTGTACCTGACCACTGAAGATGGCAAGCAACTGACTCGCCTGCTGGTGAAAGATCCGATTGACGAAATGGATGATCCCAATCGCGCTCGAAGCACGAAGCTCGTGCTTTGCGTGACAGAACAGAGTCGACCGATGTTCAGCTCGTTTGCGCCGCTTCGATCGGTGATCGGCCTGAAAGAGTTCGTCCAGCCGGTGATGATTCCAATCGCCAGTGTCCGCAATCTGTTGCCGGAAAATGTGATCGGGTACGAAGGGGTTGATGCGATCGTCTGGTGCGATGCGGATCCGGCACAACTTTCAGCCGAGCAGCGATTGGCCCTCGATCAATATGTCCACCAGGGCGGGAAGCTGATCGTTTTGCAAACCGGCAAACCCAATGTCTGGGAAATGGTCAAACGCGGCTTCGAGGCTCTGCTTCCCGTCGAGGTGCAGAGGATCGAGCAATCCAAAGATGTTTTTGCCATAAAGCGCATTGTCGAAAACCGTGCGAAATATGCCCCATCGGATCGTTTGAAATATCTGACCTGGAAAGACATCGGGAAGGGTCCTTACGACATTGCATTGGGTAAGCCCAAGCGCAATACAATCGTGGGTGAAACGGAGGGCGACGATGGCGCAGGTCGTCCGTGGTTGGTTCGCGGCGCGGTCGGCAGCGGAAGCGTCACGTGGATCGCTCAGGATCTGGGCGACTCAAATCTCACCGGTCGCTCCGGAATCGCCGGAGCCGGCGCAGGCAATGAAAATTTCAAATGGCTCTATATCTGGGATCGGGTGTTTGATTGGGGGAATGCATCTCAACCCGCAGTGAGCAATCCCCCCCCTAACTTTGAGGATCCGACGCGAAAGATCTATCAGGAGCGATACGTTGACGCCGGTGGCATTACCTATCACCTGACGCGGAGTTTTCTGGCAGGCATGGAATTCACGAGCAAAAGCACGACGTATCTCCTGGTGGCGACGATCTTCTTTATCCTGTATTGGGTGATAGCCGGGCCTGGAAGCTACCTTTATCTGGCGGCCAGAAAACGCGCGTCCCAAAGCTGGTTCGCGTTTGCGTTGTCCGCTCTTGTGGCGACGGGCGTGACGATCGTTATTGTGAAGCTCGCCCTGCGCGGTGCGCCTCAAGTGCAGCACGTTAGCTTCGTACGAATGACACCGGGTGAACCCGCGGTTGTTCGCATGCAATTCGGTCTCTACATTCCGCGCGACGGCGGGCAGCGCGTCGAATTGATGAACACCGCCAAGGATGCCGTTTCGTATATTACAGCTTACCCCACACTTTCGATCAGTGACGAAGGTGCACCGCCATTGGATTATGAAGTGCCGGTGTTCAATACCACTGCGGTCAATTTTCCGTATCGAAGTACGCTTAAGAAAATACAGGCAAATTGGATTGGGGATCTGCCGTTGGGAATCGAAGGAATCGGTCGGATTTCCCGCAAGCGAGAGTTGGATCTGGAAGGAAAGCTGACCAATAAATCGGGTCGAAAATTGATCAACGTTTATTTGGTGTTTCGCCCCTATTTTTTAATCACTCCAGGCATCTCGAACACTTCGTCTCAGGACCAGGTAATGTACATTCCCACTTGGGAAGCCGATGCCACGATCGACCTGACTAACATCTACACCACGAAAGGTTCGGTCGCATTTTCCCCGGGTCAGGGTAGCTATTCCAGAGGTCAGATCGGTGACCCTGGGTCGCTGGTGACCCAATCTGTCGAGCGCTTTTGGTATGGTCAATTCCAGCACGATCCGGGCTTTGAGGACAAAGGCCAGCCCATGAATTTTCTGCTGCTGAGCCTATTCGATCACCTGCCCACGCCCTCGCTCGAAAAACCAGATCGCGATCGTTGGGATCTTCATCGCCCGGCGCTTCGCAAGCTGGATGTTTCAGGCGCGCTCGGCAGTGGAAATCTGATTGTTCTAGCCCAGTCAGAAACGCCAAGCCCACTTCCGATTCCGATTGAAGTCGAAGGCGAACCCGTCACTGGCAACGGCACGATCTACTATCAATTTATCTTGCCTCTCGACCGCTCGGCATTGAACGCCAAACCGACAACCACCACGCGACCGGCGAACATCAATGCCGATCAGGTGACCGATTCAAACAAAGTTGAGGGCCAATGAAACGCACAAATTTGCTTTCGGATTTTGCGGGCGGAACGTTTCTCCGTTACCAACGATTCCGCCCGCTAAAGTGCGTGCGACAAGAGGGTGGCATGGGCGTCTCGCCCGTTCTTTTTTCCGAAGAAAACGCGGGCGAGACGCCCACGCCACCTATAGATTTCCAAGCACTAAACCGGACGTTACGAAGTTTTGTAGGGCGAGTACACCCACCCCACACCTTGCTCAATTTCACTTTTTGCCGCGCAAGTAAAGGCATCGTATGACGCCTGTAGTTAAGACCGTTAATCTCACCAAACGCTATGGCACGCTCGTAGCATTATCGAATCTCAACCTGGAGATTCTGCCGGGCGATTGCTTCGGTTTTATCGGGCCAAATGGCGCCGGTAAAACAACGACCATGAAGATTCTGGCCACACTGCTCCAACCGACCTGGGGCGAGGCGAGGATTTGCGACTATGTCGTCGGCTATCAATCCCGGCAGATCCGCCCGTTGATCGGATATGTCCCCGATTACTTCGGAGCCTATGAAGACATGGTCGTGCAGGAATATCTGGAATTCTTCGCCGCCGCGTACAACATCAACGGATCCAACCGCGTGAAACTGGTCGGCGATGTCCTGGAACTGACCGACTTGGCCTACAAGCGTGACGCGTTTGTAGACGGTCTTTCCCGTGGCATGAAGCAACGACTGAGCATCGCCCGCGTGTTGCTCCATGATCCCAAGCTACTATTGCTCGATGAACCCGCCGGCAACCTTGATCCTCGCGCCCGCATTGAACTTCGCGAACTGCTGAAGACACTTCGAGGCATGGGTAAGACGATCATCATCAGCTCGCACATTCTTCCCGAACTGCAGGATCTATGTAACACCGTCGGTATCATCGAACGCGGTGAACTGATTTACAGCGGCCCGTGGACCGACATCGTCAAGAAGGCCAAAACCGGTACCATCCTGCATGTGACGGTGGCCGATCAACAGGTACAAGCGGGCGCATTACTTGCACAGGACCCGAGCATTGAATCCGTCAATTCCAGCAACGGATTTCTGGAGATCCTGATTAAGCCGGGCGTGGAAGACTACAGCTTCGTCCCCGCCCGATTGATTCAGGCCGGCTACAGGCTCACGATGATGCGCGAGGAAGAAGTCAACCTGGAAACCGCATTCATGCGCCTTACCAAAGGACTCGTGCAGTAGCATTCATTTATCATGCTTGGAATTACCGACTATCTCTGGCGACTTCTGCCCGGCAACCCCATCCTGCTTCGCGTGGTTGAAGCCGGCGGCAAACGGCGGCGCGATCTGCTGATTCGCTGCGGTTACCTCGGATTGCTTGTCTTTATCGTTTTGTTTTCGCTGCTATCCAGTGGCGATCAAACCGGTCAAAGTCTTTCCAAGCTAGCCGCGACCAGCGCGTCGCTTTTCCAACGATTAAGCTTCTTACAATTAGCTCTTGTCGCGCTCCTTTCCCCGATTTTTACCGCCGGGGCGATCACACAGGAGAAAGACAATCAGACTTACGACATCCTGCTGGCAACGCCATTAACCAATGGTCAGATTGTTTTAGGCTCATTGCTCAGCCGAATTTTCTTCGTCGCCGCCCTGCTGATCAGCGGTGTCCCCATTTTCTCGATCACGCAGGTCTTCGGTGGCGTGGCGATTCGCAGCATCGTGCTTTCGTTTCTCATCGCCGCCGCCACTGCGTTTGTAACCGGCGCGCTGGCGATGGCGATCGCGGTGTTTAAAGTCGGCACCCGACGCACGATCTTCAGCTTTTATCTGTTCATCGTTCTCTACCTGGTCGGAATCTACCTGCTCGATCAGCTTGATTACTTTCACCCATTTATCGACTCCAAAGATATCTCGCACCGCGGCACGGGTTGGCTTACGGGCATTCATCCATTCCTGGCGCTTCGATCCGTCTTTAACGACAAGACCTATTTGCCGCCGAGTTTTGGGGATCTGCCTGAAAATTTGAAATGGTGGCCGCTCGGTTTCTACCTGAGCAGTCCGGCATCGTTCTACGTCAGCTTCATGTTCTTCCTAAGCTTCGTGTTGGTGGCACCATCCATCGTCTTGCTTCGGAAACTGGCGCAATCAACCGGCACGGTCAAAACGTGGATTCTCCAGAAACTCCGCATCAGCAAAGGCAACAGCACCCGCAAACCGCGCGGCGTATGGAATAACCCGATTGCCTGGCGCGAAGCCAAAACCAAAGCTTCCGCCGCCCGCGCTTCGGTCACGCGCTACGGATTTATGACCGGCGGTATCATTGGTGCGATCATTCTGGTTGTTTTGCATGCGACAGAAATCGCGCCGGCTCAATACATCAGTTCCGGAAGCTATGACGCAAAAGCGAACACGCTCATCGTCTATGGCAGTTCCAAACCGCCGGTCGTATACAACGTTCGCCCGGAAACCAAAGTCGTTTACGCCAAAGATAGACCTGACAAAACCGGCGTCGACAATGTCGAAACAAGTTTGGGTTCACTGACCGGCCGCCTCGCCGTTGAAACACTGGTGACAGCCACGAACGATGCACTTGGCCTGCGAGCCGTGGGCAAGCGGACATTCATCAGCGGTATCACCGTGCGAAATATCTCCCGAAGGCTCGATACGCTCGATGCCCGCCAATGGCTTCTTGGCGCGGTGGTTCTTGAGTTTTCGGTGATCCTGCTGATTGTCACCAACGCCGCCGCGTCTGCCGTCACCCGTGAGAAGGAAGATGGCACGCTCGACTTACTTCTGACCACGCCCATCACAAGTCGCTATTACATCTGGGGCAAACTCAACGGGCTGGTGGGCTTCGTGTTGCCCTTGGTGGCGGTGCCGGTGATCAGCGTATTGATCTTTGTGATCGTCGATATTTTCAGAATGCTCAGCAGCCATGGCGACGCGTTCGCGTGGGTCGTTTTTCCGGAAGCGATTCTGGTAATGCCCGGCACGCTGGTGATCGTCGCCGCATTCGCCAGCATCCTGGGAATGCAAATGTCGCTTCGATGCCGAACAACAGTGATGGCCGTCATGAGCAGCATCGGCATCGTCGTCGGAGCTTGCTTCGGGTTGGGGTTTTGCGGTTTCAACGCCGTATCGAGCCATCAGTTGGAGGCCATGGGATTGGTGTTCGGCAGCTTCAGCCCGTTTACCTTGATGACCGTGTTGTTGAACCCGTGGAAATATGCGACAGATATTTATGCAGACGGCGCCAATGAGTTGCGCAATCGCGTCGTCGTATTCGCGTTTGGCTGGGGTGCCGTGGCGGCATACGCGGGGATCGTCTGGGCGATGTATAAGTCGATGGTGAAGAATTTTGACATGACGATTCGGAAGCAGTCGCGGTGAGTCGTTCCCTATTTCAAATAAATCACATGGCTTTTATCATTTAGCGACGACGGACGTGCTTAACACGGAGACAGTCTATGCTGACGTTCAAAGCTGGCTACAAGTTTGTCGACGATGGTGTACATGCGCAGGTCATCGACTTCCCAGAAGTGATCTCGGCAGGTGCGAACTTAGACGAGGCTCGGCGAATGTTGGCATCGGCACTCGTGGAGATTGCGCAGTTGCATCTGGACCGTGGCGAGGGACTTCCCACTCCAAACGCTCTAGCGTTCGACTCGGAAATGGACTTGGATGAACCGATCCAGTTGGCGGTTCGCGAACGAGTGATTTCGTTGACTGAGATGCGACAACAAGAGGCTTTGGATCGGTTAACGGGCAGCACAAAGGGGCAAGATTTACTTGCAAAACTAATTGCCGAACGAACGAAGAACCGTGCGCATGAATGACTCGTTCTTCTTCGATACATCGGCTACTGTTGCGATGACCGTTTTGGTATATTCCAATCTCAAACTGCACAGTTCATATCAATGGATTTGGGGAGTAACGGCCTTGGTTTTGCTTTTGCCGCTCGTTGTCATTCAGCCGCTAATTCTTCATGGTTATTTGGGTGATGGTGAATTCGTCGTATAACAATTGACGGACATTGCGAGAGTGCTTCCTGTATACGTATGTCCAATTGGGGTCATCTTCGGATATCTTGGCTCTCAGACTTCCGGTCGACTTTTTAGTTTAGGGCTTTCAGCAACGCTGGCACACACTGTTTTATTCATTTTCGTCATCTTCAAACTATGTTGGCGATACACATGATACTGACACAGATTCACCGCCTGTATAGAATGAATGCATGACCGCTCTGAACACGCAGACCGACAAGCTCCACCCGCACCCCGACACCCACTCCAAATTCTGGCAAAACGCCCATCTGTATTTCGATCGCGTTTACAAGACGATGAATCTGGACCCGGTTTGGCGGCAAGTGCTTTCGTCGCCGAAGCGGATCTTAACGGTCAGTTGCCCGGTGAAGATGGATGATGGCCGCATCCAGGTGTTTACGGGGTATCGGGCCCAACACAACAATGCGCGCGGGCCGTTCAAAGGCGGGATTCGATATGATGAAGCGGTGAATCTGGATGAGGTGATGGCGTTGGCGATGTTGCAGACGTGGAAAAATGCGCTGGTGGATTTGCCGTATGGCGGTGCGAAGGGAGGAGTGGTTTGCAATCCGCGAAAATTATCGATCGGTGAGAAAGAACGGCTGACTCGCCGATACACCAGCGAGATCATGCCGGTAATCGGGCCGAATCAGGATATCCCCGCACCGGACGCCGGGACCGATGCCCAGGTGATGAGTTGGGTGCTCGATACTTACAGCATGATGGTTGGGCATCAGGAGTTGGGGGTCGTCACTGGCAAGCCGGTCAGCCTGGGCGGATCGGTGGGCCGAGAAGAAGCAACGGGTCGCGGGGTCATGACCATCCTTCGTAAATTTCTCGCCACGCAAAGTAAGCAACTCACCGATGTGCGGGTTGCGATTCAGGGTTTCGGGAACGTTGGATTCCACACGGCTCGACTATTACATGAGCGCGGTGTGAAGGTGATTGCGATCAGCGAACGGGCGAGCGGGATCTTTGATGAAACCGGCATCGATATCGACGCCGCCGGCACGTACTACCGTGAACGTGGTACTTTGACTGATTTTGGCGGCGCGGATGCGGTGACGAATGAAGAACTGCTGACCTGCGACTGTGATGTATTGATTCCCGCCGCGATGGAGAACACGCTGACCGCGGAAATCGCGCCGCATGTAAAAGCCCACACCGTTGTCGAAGCAGCCAACGGCCCTACCACTCCCGAGGCGGACGAGATCATGCGTGAGAACGGGGTCACGATCCTCCCAGACATTCTAGCCAATGCCGGCGGCGTCACGGTCAGCTATTTTGAGTGGGTGCAGGGCCTGCAGAATTTTTTCTGGGATTTGAAACGCGTGCAGGATGAAATGCAGAAGGTGATGGAGAAGGCGTTTGATGAAGTGAACGCGAAAGCCGATGCGGCGGATTGTGACTATCGCACCGCTGCATATAGCATCGCGATCGGGCGAGTGGCGGAGGCGTGTCGGCTGAAAGGATTATTCCCATGAAATCATCATCACAAACAAAAGCGTCCACTTTGCAATATTCGTCCAACGAGGTTGCTGCATCGCGTCCCCGGGCGATTCATTTCGTTCTTTCATTTCTCGTCATGGTCGCCTGGGCGCTCTGGTTCGGAGGTTTGATCACGCTCTTTCTCGTCGTGACGCAACTGTCGAAAATCTTCGTGGATCGTCGCGATATTTTCGGTCAGGCGGGGAGCGGCACTTTTATCATGTTTGAGCGGTATCAATTGGTCGTCGGCGCGCTCGCACTGCTCTCGGCGTTAGCGTTGCGCGTGGTGAATCCGGGGGTGGTTCGAACGGCATTTTTTTCAATTTTGTTTTTGGCAGCCGTGGGTGCCGTTGCATCGCCGATGTGGATTACGCCGAAGATTGAGGCACTTCGACAGTCCGGGGAAACCAGCAGTCCGAAGTTTAAAAAACTGCATGGCGTTTCGATGATGGTTTATTCGGCAGATGCGCTTATCTTGTTGGTTGCCGGGACACTGCTGCCGGCGGTGATCAATAAGGAAAATGCGTAGCGGCCGGCCGCCGTGAGACTTGGAATTTATAGGTGGCGTGGGCGTCTCGCCCGCGTTTTTTTCCACAAAAAAAGCACGGGCGAGACGCCCATGCCACCCTGTGCGGATCCTACGAAATTCAATCGCGCATGATCGCGGACGGTCATTTAGCGCGGCTCGAAATAAACAATCCAAGCAGCACTTCCGGCGTAAGTGTTTCCGGACGGGCCTGCGGATCCAAGCAGTGTTTGGCGATCATTTCATCCGCTGCATAACCGGCTTGAGTTAGCGCTTTGCGAAGTGTTTTTCGGCGGGCGGAAAAAAGCTGATGCACGAAACGGCCGAAGTCCGCGGCCTGATTTCCCAGTTGATTTTGACGACGCACGCGTACCAGCGATGAATCAATTTTCGGTTGCGGCCAAAACGCCTGGGGTGGGAGTGTGCGTAGCACTTCAACCTGGGATAATAGTTGGGCGGTGACGGTGAGCGGGCCGTATGCATCGGAACCGGCGGCGGCGCGCAGTCGATCGCCGACTTCCTTCTGAACCGTGAAGACGAGTAAGTCGAGTCCTTCGATGAGCAGTTCGATCACCAGCGGCGAAGCGATGTTGTAAGGCAGATTCGCCACGAGCTTTTTGGGTCTATCGGGGGTTGCGATTGATGCAGCTCGTATAATTGCGGAAAGTTCTTCATTGACGGCATGTTTGCCCGCCAAGGCATCGCCTTCGATCAAACGAAAATTGGGGCGGTCGGCGAATCGAGTTCTAAGAGCACCGGCCAAATCACGATCGATTTCGACGGCGACCACATCTCCGCCGCGCGCGAGTATTTCATCGGTAAGCGTCCCGGTGCCGGGACCGACTTCGACGACAAGATCGCCGGGAGAAATTTCACCGGCGTCGGCGACAAGGCGCACGAGATTGCCGTCGATCATGAAATTCTGGCCGAAGCGATGCCGAGGTTCCGTGCTGGCTTCGGTGAGGATCGCCTGGATTTCGTGCTTGGTCTGGGCCATTCTTTTTTCTGTCAGTTGTCTTTGGTCAGTTGTCCGTTGCTAATGACAGTAAACAGTATTTGGCGGTAAGTTGAAAGAAGAGCGGATCCCAACGCGATTGACAACTGACAATGGACAAAGAACAGACTAGAATCCAAAGGATGAAATCATTCGAGGTCATTCGCGGTGCGGTCGACGAGCCGGGCGTGAAGGCGGTGGCGGCGGCGTTAAAAGTGTCGGCGGCGCTGGTTTACAAGTGGTGTGAGCCCCCTGCGGAAACGGGCGACCCGGATCAGAGCGGAGCAAAAAATCCGCTGGATCGTGTGCGGGAAATGTATTTGCTGACCAAGGATGTGAATCTGGTTCGCTGGTTATGTCATGAAGCGGGTGGTTTTTTTGTTTCGGACCCGGTGCCCGATTTGCGCCAGCCGCGCGAGCAAAGCATCTTCAATGAAACGCGCAGCATGATGCTGGAATTTAGCGAGTTGCTTGAAGTCGTCGCCAAATCGGTCGAGACGGATCACAGTATCGATCACGTGGAGGCCGACGCGATCCGTGAAAAGTGGGAGGATCTCAAGGCTTGCAGCGAGCGATTTGTCGTGGGTTGCGAAGACGGTCACTACTGCCTGAAGAAAAAATGAGGTCGATCGATGGTGTGGAAGTCTGGTAGTTTTTTGATGTTCAGTCTGTGCATTGCGATGGGGTCGGCGAGATCTGCGTTTTGCGAATCTGTCGTTCATACGGCCGGTGCAGATCAAAACGCCGCTTCGGGCATATCGCTTCGATTTGAATCGGCGAAAGACAGATCGATTGATGCGCGTTCGGCGCGATTGTTCGCCTTGAATGTACCTGCCGGAATGGCTCCCACTCCTTTTATGGCTCCGGGAAGTTTCAAGGCGACATTTCAGGGGTTCATCGAACAGAGAATTCGAAGCGACTATCAATTTTCAGCAGTCGGGAACGGGAAGCTGAAAGTCACTGTGAATGACAAATCCGCCTTGGAAGGTGACGGTGATTTGGCTGCCGCGATGGGCGACAAGGTCACGCTCAGAAAGGGCAAAAATAAGATTCTCGTGGAGTTTGAAAGTCCGGAGCAAGGCGACGCGGTTTTTCGATTGCTCTGGGCGGGTGACGATTTTCCCGCGGAGCCGATTGATCCTAAGCTGCTTAGCCATACGGTTGCCGATCCTTCGCTTGTGCATGGACTGCAACTACGCGAAGGTCGAAATCTTTTTGCCGATTTACACTGCGTGCGCTGTCATACGGACGCTTCGCTCACAAGCCTGAAAGATGGGATGCCGGAACTGGCGAAAGATGCACCGAATCTTGACGAGATCGGCGCAAGGCTAAACCCGGCCTGGATGGCGCGGTGGATCAGCAATCCGAAATCACTCCGCCCGGATACGTCGATGCCGAATCTTTTCCACGGACAGCCGGGATCGACGGTACAGGAAGCTTCCGACATCGCGGCTTTTTTAGCGACGCTGGGGAATGCCCCATCCAATGTTGCCAATCCCCCACCCACCGACGTTACAGCCGGAGGTCGGATCGTCGCGCGTCTCGGGTGTATTGGTTGTCACACGTTGCCGGATAAAAAGATCGGTGCGGATGCCAAGCGTGTGCCTTGGCAGTTCATCAAAGCCAAGTTCAAACCGGCTGCACTCGTGGAGTTTCTCAAACAACCCGAAAAGCATTACGCGTGGATCCGCATGCCGAATTTTCGGATGACGGACGACGAGGCCAAGAAGGTCGCCGCTTATTTACTGAACTCGAGCACTGATTTCGAAGATCAGCCGATTTTGGGGAACTCGGTGAAGGGCAAGCAACTCGTTCAGACATCTGGCTGCGTCAATTGCCATGGATTGAAAATCGAAAACTCTTTTATCGCTCCGGCGATGAGCGGTCTGACGAAAGCCTCCTGGACAAAAGGCTGCCTGGCCAAGGAGGATTCATCCCGAGGCAAAGCGCCGCAATTTGATCTGGACGATGAGAAGCGCAATGCCCTGATCACCTTTTTGTCCACCGATTACTCTTCCTCGCTCAAGCGCGACAACCCGGCTGAATTTGCCACACGGCAGATAACAGAGCTTCGATGTGTCGCCTGCCATACGCGGGATGCAAAGCAGGACATCTGGGACGATCTGATCAAGGAAACGGAAGGCCTTCTAAAAGGGGACACGGTTGATCCGGAAAATGCCGGCAATGTCGTTCCGAATGCCCTTCCGGGTGAACCGGCACCTGGCACCGGCGATCAATCGCGTCCGCAGTTGACATGGACCGGCGAGAAATTGTACCCGGAATGGATGAGCCGATTTATCGCCGGCAAGTTGGAATACAAGCCGCGCGCGTGGATGACTGCACGCATGCCGGGTTTCCCAATGCGCGCCGAAGGGCTTGCGAACGGGATGGCTCTTGAACACGGCTGCCCTACCACCAGCCCCGAACAACCCGCAGCCGATGCGGAATTGGCGACGATCGGCAAACAGCTTGCCGGCCGCAATGGAGGGTTCAGTTGCATTCAATGTCATGGTATCGCGGCGGTCCCACCGGTTTCTCCGTTTGAGGCACCGGCGATCAACTTCAAATATATCGCCGAGCGCGTTCGAAAAGATTATTACGATCGCTGGATGCGCAACCCTGCGCGCGTGGTGCCGATCACCAAAATGCCTTCGTTTGCGGATGGTGATGGGAAGACGGCGTTACGAGAAAACCTTGAGGGCGATGCTCCGAAGCAATTCGATGCACTCTGGAATTATCTGCTGGCCGGTCGAAAGATCGAGCACCCGGAGCAGGAGCCGGCGAATCCATAGCGGTCCGAGGGAATTCCACTGGGCTGTTGGCTGTGGGTGCGTGACAAGATCGGCGGGTATTATCCCCTCTCCTGGTACTCCGGGGGAGGGAAGGGTGGGGGTCTTTTTCGATAAATTGACGTGGTTCAGCGGATTTCCCCCACCCCAACCCTCCCCCGGAATACCGGGAGAGGGAGAAATCGGGTACGCCGGAACTGTCACACACCCGTTGGCTGTCGCGTGGTGGTTCGGAGCTTGCGAACCCGATAATTATCGATCAGAATAAAAATCGCTTCATTCATCCTGATTTCGCGGAGACACTTCATGATCGATACGACGTTATCCCCCGGCGGCCTTGCAATGGAAAAATCTCCGCTTGACCTCAGTTTAAGGCTGCGTTTATCCGTCATGATGTTCCTGCAGTTCGCCGTGTGGGGCGCGTGGTTTGTCGTGTTCGGAGTTTACTGCGGAACGCCCGTTGCCGCCGGCGGATTAGGTTTTAACGGAACTCAGATCGGTAATCTCTACGGCACGATGGCGCTCGGTGCGATTCTATCCACGATGGTGGCCGGTCAGATCGCGGACCGTTTTGTCGCCAGCGAATGGCTCATGGCCATCTGTCACCTCGGTGGCGCGGCACTGCTGTATGCGATGTCGACCATCCACGATTACAATGCACTGTGGTGGGTTTCGTTGGCGTACGCGCTTCTCTATAACCCGACACTCTCCCTTTCGAATTCGATCGCATTCTCGAACATTCCAGATGCGAAGCGAGATTTCCCGACGCTCCGCGTGCTGGGAACAATGGGTTGGATTGTGGCGGGCGTTTCCGTGGATCTTCTGTTACCTGCTAACTCTGCTTCCACCAATCGCCCCTTGCTGATGGCCGCCGGCCTATCTGCCGCGCTGGGACTGTTTAGCTTCATGCTTCCCCATACGCCGCCTTCGGGGAAAAAGGGGGACACGATTCCATTCCTCCGCGCCATCAAACTGCTTGCTGATCCTAGTTTCGGTATCTTTTTCGGAATCAGCTTTGTCATCACGATTGCTCTTGCATTTTATTACGGATTTGCGGGTAATTATCTTGCCAGTTTGAAGGTTGAAAAGATCGCTTCCACCATGAGCATCGGGCAATGGTCGGAACTCGGTTTTATGCTATTACTACCCTTTAGCTTAAAGCGGCTGGGTATGAAATGGGTCCTTGGTGTCGGCATGGCGGCATGGGCTCTTCGATACGCGCTATTTAGCATTGGACATCCTTTTGCATTAGTCGTTGTCGGTGTGGCGCTTCACGGTGTCTGCTTTGACTTCTTTCTGGCCGCCGGATTTATCTATACCGACGAAAAAGCTCCTACTGAAATTCGAGGTTCTGCCCAAGCTCTATTCAGCTTCCTGGTTTATGGAATGGGAATGTGGATTGGCAACCTGATCTCGGGCCGCGTAGTGGATCACTACACGGTAGCCACGGTGACGGATTGGAGACACGTCTGGCTCGTGCCTTCGATCGGCGCTCTGGTTTGCCTGGTATTCTTCCTGCTGATCTGGCGTGAAAAGGGTGAACCAGTCGCAGCGAAGGTCTAAGCTCAAGCGATGATTTCTTTCACGACATTCCCCGCCACATCGGTCAGCCGGAAATTACGGCCATTGAATCGATACGTCAGCTTTTCGTGATCCATGCCCATCAGGGCTAAGATCGTGGCATGTAAGTCGTTCACACTCACTTTGTTGACCACGGCTTTATGGCCAATTTCATCGGTTTCGCCGTAATGCGTACCGCCTTTAATGCCGCCGCCGGCCATCCAGGTAGTGAAGGCATGGGGGTTGTGATCACGGCCGGGATTGGCGGATTTTTGGCTGAGGGGAAGCCGACCAAATTCACCGGCACAAATGACGAGGGTGCTTTCGAGCAATCCCCTTTGTTTCAGGTCGGCTAACAGCGCCGCGATGGGGATGTCGGTTTCACCGGCAAATTGGCGATGATTGCCGGCAATATCGATATGGCCGTCCCACGATCGTTCATTTTCCATTCCACCGCTGAATAGCTGGACAAATCGCACGCCCCGTTCGACGAGCCGGCGAGCCATCAAACACTGCTTTGCGAAGTGGGTGCATCGCTTGTCGTTGATGCCATACATTTCCTGAATCTCTTTGGGCTCTTTCGAGATATCCAGTGCATCGGGTGCGGACATCTGCATGCGATAGGCCAGCTCGAAACTTTCAATTCGCGCGGCTAATTCCGCTTCGTGCGCGTTTTGTTCCTGGTACTGCTTGTTGAGCCGATTGATAAAATTCAATTGAGCGCGTTGCTCGGCATCGGTCTGGCTGACGGCGCGGGCGAGATTGTTGATGGGGGAACCGTTTGGATTCAAAGCCGTGCCTTGATAAACACCGGGTAGGAATCCGCTGCTCCAGTTGGCTGCATGGCCCTTGGGTAAACCCCGGCCCAGCGTGTCATACATCACCACAAAGCCGGGGAGATTTTCGTTGGCAGTTCCCAGTCCGTAAGTCACCCAAGAGCCCACGCAAGGATATCCCATGCGGCTCATGCCGGTGTTCATTTCGAACAACGCCGGGGAATGATTGTTCGTCTGGGTATGGCAGGAATGGATGAAAGCCATGTCATCGACATGGCGCGCGATGTTGGGAAATATTTCTGCGATGTAAGTTCCGGACTGTCCGTGGCGCTTGAATTGGAATGGCGACTTCATGATCGGCCCGACCTGCCCGGGGAAGAAGCCGGTCTTGTCATCAAAGCCGTCCAACTTTTGACCATCGTGTTTTTCGAGGGCGGGTTTGTAGTCGTAGGTATCCACCTGGCTTTGGCCGCCGTTC
>JBBRMF010000081.1:0-18763 GCA_038230975.1 Tepidisphaerales bacterium | reverse complement strand
GCTTTGTTCCAACTTCGACAGCACGAATGCGTCGATCGGAGTCCGAACCCACGCCGCGTTCGCAATCTCGGGCACCGTTGGGTGCTTCAAAGGTTGGAACGCCCAATGTTCGCGTCGGGCCTTTTCGATGGATTGCCTTTGTCGGGAATTGGCGATCACTTCCGGGGGCGCTTCCGTAGGCCATACCGCGCCGGCGCGAATCCAAGCTTCCAGGTCCGCCACCGTCGACGCCGTCAGCTTTTCTTTCGGAGGCATGTCCAGCTCAGACTTCGGATCGTGCTCGATTGCCTTGATCAGCAGGCTCGTTGCGGGATTGCCCGGCACGATCGCCGGCCCGCTCTCGCCCCCCTTCAGCAATCCGCCGAGACTGTCGACCCGCAGCCCACCCTTTACGCTATCCGACGTGGCGGAATGGCACTTGTAACAGTGCTGGGACAGCACCGGCCGGACCCTGCTCTCGAAGAATTCCACACCGGCGCGGTTGGGAACGCCCTCCGCAGCCTGAGCGGCGCAGGCCCACATCGTCAGGAAAATGACTCCAAAAAAACGCATGGTATTTCACGTCTCAAGGGCAAATGGCCCATGTCTTCTCAGGCTTAAAACCGCAGGCTCGTGGCACGGACTACGGATCGTTTACGTCTCGTTCTTCGGCAGCATCTTCACGTCGGCGGCCATCAGGGCGCCGCTCGTCAACAGAAGGCAGGCAAACAGGGCCGCAGTTCGTATTTTCGACATGAATGGTTCCTTATCACATTTTGGCAAGGGAGGATCTGTAAACACTAACGCGCAGAAATACCCACGACGCTTGCTCAATAGGAACTTTGAATGCGGCAGACACTTAAGACTTTACCGCGAAGGTTCGTGCGTGTTGCACGATGGATCAGGGAGTGGGTGGAGGTGCAGTGACCGGTGCCGGGGCCGAAGCGCGGAAGCTATCGACGCTGACGGGCACGCGCCTTCCGGTTTGAAAGGACTCGATCGACGCCATCGCCAATTCCAGCGCACGACGGCCGGCAATCGCGTGAACCGGCGGTTGCTCTCCCGCCTTGAACGCCGCGAACATCGCATCCATGTGCTTGTCAAACGTCTGGTAAAAATTGCGGTCCGTGTCGTTGAAATACCCCGCCTGCCACACCTCGGCCGTCTCGCTCTGGTGCGCGCTGAAGGTATATCGCCGGACTGTATCTTCAATGAGCAGCCTGCCCTTTGTGCCGCTCACTTCGACGGTATGGGTATTCGGATAGGCATACGAAGTGTCGTAGGAACCCACGAGGCTTCCAACCGCGCGATTCGCAAAGTGCAGCGCGATCGAGACGGTGCGGTAGATTCCTGCCGCCGAAGCATCGCTCATCTGTGCCATGACAGAATCGATCGGACCGCAAAGGTATTCGAGCATGTCAAAACCGTGGCATTGCGTTTCAATTAAATTATTGAAGGGATGACTGGTTCCCCCGTGCCCGCCGAATCGCCAGGTGGCGAACATCGGTTCGCCCAGGCGGCCGGAATGGATGTCCCGATGCGCCATCGCCACGGGTTGTGCATAGTGATGGTTGAAATTGATCGCGAAGAAGAGTTTTCGCCTGGCCGCTTCTTCCAGAAGAGAGTCGGCTTCCCGAAGATCAAAGACGAATGGCTTCTCCACCAGCAGCGGGTATCCAGCGCGGATGACACGCAACGTAGCCTCATAGTGTTCGCGGTTCGGCAGGCAGAGGGAAACAAGCCCAGGCCGCTCCTTTTCGAGCATCGTGTCGATATCGGTGTAAGGCCGAACCTCATACTCCGCCGCGCGCTTCGCCGTGCGCGAGGCATCACGCCCGCAGACGGCGACGAAATGAACATCCGGGCGCTGGCGGAAGATCCGCGCATGTTCCCGACCCCATCCACCCGTGCCGATCAATGCCACTTTGATTCTGCCATCACTCATGAGGCGGAGGATGTCCGCTTTAGGTCGCGGCGTCAATCATAATGCCGAGTGTCTGGTTTCATCGTCATAGGATTACGACATCGGACACTGAGACCCATCGAATGAGATTTCGCCGATCGACCCCCATCTTGACAACCCAAATACTATTGCACGCGCGGCACTTTTCCCCTATAATTCGTCGATCGCCTGCCGCGCGGATTCTTTTCCCAGCATTGAATGACCGTCCGGAACCCGCGTCTGTTTGTATGAAATCGGTCACTCCCTGAAAAATACCTCCGAAAACTTTACGGTGGCTTCCATTTTGCAGAGCGACACCACTCAGTCGAGTTTCCGGGTGAGGTATCTTTTTTTGAAAGTTGGGCGTCCGTGCAATCAAAATTCTATTTCTGTGGTCGTCGGTCACTTACCGCCTCTTTGAAGAGGGCGGTGGAAGCGGCCACACCGACATTAGAAAGCCTGGAATCACGCCAACTGTTAAGTGGATCACAGCCCAGTGCCGTGCTGTCGACGCCGGGGACGATCAGCGGAATCATCTATAATGACGCAAATGGTAACGGGGTTGTAAACGGGGAAAAGGGTCTTGCGGGGAGGCAAGTCTATCTGGATCTGCAGGGCCTCGACACATTCGTGGCTGGCGACCCCGTCAGTACGACCGATGCGAACGGCAGCTATTCATTCACGAATTTATCCGCCGGAAATTATTTGGTACGCCTGGTTCCTCTGAACGGCCATGTGACGACCGCTCCAGTGTGGGGTGGGAAATACTTCGTGCAGTTGGCCGGCGGGCAGACAATCGCAAATGAGAATTTCCTCGACGCGCCGGTCACTGCGCCCAATGTACGACTTGCCAACGGCCAATTGCTGGTGGCCAGCATGGGAAGCGCTTCGGGAATCCTTTCGCGATTCAACGCCGATAGTTCAGTGGATACGACTTACGGCAACCTGGGTACTCTCACCGTACCCAACGCCACCGGCATCGCCACGAGTATGACGACTTTGTTGGATGGGCGAATATTGGTCCTATTCCCCAATCAGACGGTGACCCTGACGAGCACCGGGATCATCGACACGACCGGAACGGGTACCGTGACGATAAACGCCCCCACCGCCCTGGCTGCGACGGCCTTGTCGGCGACCTCGGTACATTTGACGTTCACGGACAATTCAACCAACGAGCAGAGCTTCACCGTTGAACGCTCCAGTAGCACAAACGGCCCATTTTCGACCGTGGGCAATATTGCCGGGACGACCACAACCGGCGTGCGCACATTTGACGATCCAACCGCATCCGCAGCGACAACCTACTACTATCGAGTCTACGGAGCCAACGGTTCAGCGCAATCTACCGTCAACGGACCCATGAGCGTCACGACACCCACCGCCCCCATCGTAGTGACCTCCGGCGCTACCATCACCGGGACTGTCTTTAACGATGCTAACAGCAACGGTGTGCGCGACGCAGGTGAGCAGGCGGTAATCGGTCGCCAGGTTTATCTGGATCTACAAGGGCTCGATGCACCCGTCGCCGGCGATCCCGCCGCCACCACGGATACGAACGGGAAATATACTCTCACCGGACTGACTGCCGGCAATTACCTGGTGCGCCTCGTGCCGCTCAGCGGGCAGGTGACGACAATGCCATTGTGGGGCGGTAAATATTTCGTGCAGTTGGCGACGAACCAGACGGTCAACGGAGATGATTTCGGCACACAGACTGCTGCCACGCCTAACTTTACAGTGGCGAACCAGTTGATCGTCGCGGGAATATCCGGAAGCCAGGCGACTCTGTCGCGGTTCAATGCCGATGGATCGGTCGACGTAACGTTTGGTATGCTTGGAGTCGTTACCCTCCCCACCACCGTGACCGGTCAACCTGCCAGTGTCGTGGGGCCATCGAACGGTACGATCGTTGCGACTTATCCGTCGCAGATTGTGACGCTCAGTTCTACCGGCGCGGTACTTTCGATCGTGGCCGGGGGTGGAACGGTTGTGCTCAATGCTCCCACTGCGCTGAGTGCAACTGCGGCGTCGTCTACCTCGGTGAACCTATCGTTCACCGATAATTCTACCAACGAACAGAGCTTTACCCTCGAGCGGGCGACCAGCAGCACAGGCCCCTGGTCGACCGTAGCCAGCATTGCGGGAACCGCGACCACCGGAACGCGCTCTGCCGTAGATAATACTGCGGTGGCATCGACGACCTACTACTATCGCGTGTATGGTGTAAACGGCGCAACGCAATCGACCGTCGCCGCGCCGGTGACTGTAACCACGCCTACACCTCCGATCATTGTTCCGGGCGGCGCGCAAATCAGCGGTTCAGTCTACTACGACGCCAACAAAAACGGTTCGCGCGATGCGGGCGAGACCGGCGTAGGTTCCCGCCAGGTTTATCTCGATTTGCAAGGCGTGGGTAACTTCGTGGCCGGCGACCCGGTCAGCACCACGGATCTACACGGAAACTATTCTTTCACCGGTCTTCCGGCCGCCAATTATCTCGTTCGCCTGATTTCACAAACGGGCGATGCGCTCACATACCCCTACCCGCAGTTCGGGGCTAACTACTTTCTTTCCCTGGCCACCAACCAAGTGGTACCTGGAAAGAACTTCGGATTGGTCGCACCCTCCGCTCCAGTGCTTCCCACTAACTGGGTTCCATACGCTCAAATGATTGGACAGGACACGGTGGCGATCAACAACCCAACGCTCAACGGGACGGGGATTGGTGTGGCGATTATCGATCGGGGCATTGACTATAACAGCCCTCAGCTTGGAGCCGGAAAGATCGTCGCGGGTTACAATTTCCGGGACAATAACACCAACATCCTCGACGATTATGGCCATGGCACGGGTGTAGCCGGGATCATCGCCGGCAACGGATTTACTTACAACGGTCAGTACAATCAGGGCCTGGCACCCAAGGCGAATTTGATTGATCTCAAGCAGGAAAGCAGTGCCGGCATTAAGGCCGCGCTCGATTGGGTCATTGCCAATCACACGACCTACAATATTCAGGTCGTTAATATCACCGACTTCATCACCGATGTGCTTCCCGGCGCATGGAATCCGAACCTATACCTCCCCGAGCTTCAGACGATCCACGATCTGGGCATCTTTATGACCAGCCCGGTCGGAAATGGTGAGTCGCTCTATGGTCCGAATCTGCCGATCGATAACCCGGCCCTGAGCCCTTATGTCACCGGTGTGGGAGGTGTGGATCTGACTGGACAGTTCTATGTCGATTCGAATCGCGGCACGGGATTACAGCTACTTGCCCCGGCCAGCAACGTGACAATGTCCTACTACAGCAAGAACCCCAACTCCGTGGGCTATGACCAGTATGACGACAAGTTCGACGGGACACCCATTATCACCGCCTACGGCACGGGAACGAGCTGGGCGTCGGCCTATGTCGCCGGGGCCGCGACTCTGATCAAACAAATCAATCCAGCGTTTACACCCGACCAGATCCAGCAGATTATGAAGAGCAGCGGCACGCCGGTGCTTGATCCTACTAACAACGTCTACTACCAACGATTGAATATCGCCAATGCAATCGCGCTCGCTAAGCAAACTTCTGTAGTGACATCGCCTCTCATGGCCGTGGGCGCGAACGTGAACGCGTCCAAACTTTCCGGCAGTGAGTCGACGGGGCAGATCGCGGCGAATCCGACCAATCCCAATAATCTAGTTATTGTCTCGCAAAGCGGTGACGGCGGTGGCGCGCAGCTTCCTCTGAGTCGTAGCTTCGACGGTGGTAAAACATGGGCGACTACACTCGTGGGTGGGCAAGACGGATTGAATTTCTCCAACCCTCGCCCCGATGCGCATGTGGCGTTTGACTCGTTCGGAAACTTGTACCTGACATATATGGTTGCTGCCTCCAGCACGGAGATCCGTGTCGTCGTGCTGCGGAGTACGGATGGTGGCCAAAGCTTCGCGAGCCTGGGTGCGGCGGTGAGCGGCGCGGGTTTCGACCCCGATGCCCCATGGATCGCCACGGGTCCGGATGCCGCAAACCCAGCGCTCCAGCATGTTTGGATTACCTTTACCGATTACAAATCCAATCGCGTGATGACCTCCGGCGGCACGTCTAGCGGATTGGGCGCGTTTGGCAATTGGTCGCCTCCTAAGACTGTGAGCCAGAGCTTCGGCACTTACAGCAGCGTGGCGGTTGGGCCGCAGGGGCAGTTGGTGGTTTCCTGGCAATCGAACGAAAGTGGTACGGTCGTCGCCAACGCGCTGAAGATAAATACAGATCTGACCGGCACGGCCTCGCATTTCTCGGCTGATGAATTGATGGCCATGACCAACGTTGGTGGTTTTGACGCTATCCCCGCACAGCCGGACCGAACCATTGACGCTGAGGCCCGCATCACCTTTGATCGAAGCGGTGGCGCGTATAATGGCCGTCTGTATCTTGTCTACACCGATGAAACGATCGACGGCACCCACAATACGGATATCTATCTGAAGTACTCAGACAACTACGGCGCTTCCTGGAGCGCGCCGGTGCGGGTCAATGATGACACTACCAACCGAAGCCAATTCCTGCCGGCTGTTGCAGTGGATCAAACGACCGGCAATGTAGGTATCTCCTGGCTGGATGCGCGCAACTCCAGCGACAATACCGGCGTACAACTGTTCGCTGCCGTTAGTTTGGATCATGGACTGAGCATCAGGCCCAATGTGCAAGTCGCCGCCGGAACATCCTACCAGGCTGGTGCCGATCCCAATTCCAATGACTTGGATTTTGGGGACAGCGGCAGCTTGATATTCAACGCCGGAAAACTGATTCCTGTCTGGTCGGACAACTCCAACAGCACGGGAAATAATCCCGGCGGAACCGGGAAGTCGTTGGAAATCTATGCATCTGTCATCACGGTTACTGCGCCAAGCTAAGCTGGAAGATTGAGAAACACGATACTCGAAGGATTGCCGGCAGGACTGTAATGCCCTGTAAAGTGGAGGCCTCCGGTTTGGCGATCCACTCGAAATACAGCAATGTTGTCGGCTCGCTGATTGCAGCAGTAGAGGAACTGGCCGGTGGGATCGAAGTTGAAACTGCGGGGATAGCTCCCGCGCGTCGACTCTTCTGCGACAAAGCTCAACGTTCCGTCCTTACCGATGGAAAATATGGCGATGCTATCATGTAGCCGGTTGCCCGCATAGACGAATCGGCCATCCGTTGAAACCAGAATTTCGGAGCAGAAATTACTTCCTGCAAACCCAGGTGGCAGGGTCGAGATCGTCTGCCGTGAGGTTAATCGACCTGTTACGGCATCGTGGTCAAACAACACGATCGTCGAGCCTTCCTCTTGAATGGAGTAGAACCATTTGCCATCGGGGTGAAAATGGAAATGCCGTGGCCCATCTCCGGGCGGCAGCGAGACGGAAGGTGGATCATTCGGAGTGAGCACGCCCTTTTGCTCGTCGAATTTCCAGATGAAAATCTTATCCAGACCGACGTCCGCGTGGAACACGAAACGACCGGACGGATCGGCCTGAATCATATGTGCATGAGTTCGATCGTGCCCGCTGAAAGCAAAACTGCCGGGTGGAGCATGGGTGGCCTTGGTGGGGCCAATCGTGCCTACATCGGTTTTGATATCGGTGGCCGCGCCAAGTCGGCCATCTTGAAGAATCGGCAGCACCGCAACGGTGCCTCCAAAATAGTTGGCCACAAACACAAAGCGTTTGGACGGATGGATGCTCACATAAGTAGGTCCGGCCCCCCCGGAACGTACGGTGTTCAGCAATTCCAATCTCCCATCACCGGGATTGATGGAGAAGGCACTGACCGTACCCTCCTTGCCTTCGCCCACCCGGTCGGTTTCGTTGGCGGAATAGAGGCGCGTTCCAGCGCTGTTCAAAACCAGACAACTCGGGCTCGAGCCCATTTCGAGTATACCAGTCGGCGTCATTGCGCCGGTGGCGCGGTTCACTTGAAATAAGTGAATGCCACGACCGTTGCCAGGTGGCAGATCAACCTGGGTTGGCAACATGTCGCGCAGCGGAGAACTAAAAGTCCCGACATACGCGATTAGCGGGCCGGCTACCTCCGCCGCTTGCGCCTGGAGCAAACCACTTACGAAGGATGTTGTCCCCGCAAGGGCGACTGAGGTTTTCAAAAATGCACGCCTGGAACTATTGAGTGGAATCATTAGACAATCAATCTTTCCACGCAGTCGCAATTGAGAGATGGTATATCGCGGATGGATGGTATGCGTTTAAATGACAAGGACGAAAGAGCCTCAAAGCTTCACGGCAATTTGCGTTCGCTGGTTTTGGTGGCGGTCGGAAAATCATCCGGCAGTTTCTGGGTGACGTTTCCAGTGGCGGCCCATTCGACGCCTCGCTGCAGGGTCGTGATGAAGCCGACGCAGCGCACGGATTCTTCATTATGGCCGAGGGTCGTGTGAAAGACTCGGCCCTTGCCGTACGGAATCACCATTAGGTTCGGCTCGTCTTCATGGGTGACATCCGATTTCGCCGTGGAGAGGACGGTTACATTTTCCGCCGGACCGCAGAGCGTGGCATAGAGTTCGTCTTTCGTATGCAGCCATTTTTCAGAAAGTCCCTTTGTGATGGGGTGATCGGCGTTGCGGATTTCCACGGGATAGCTGAAGAATGCACCGTGCGTTCCGTGCCCACCCTTCTCGTCCAAGACCTGTTTGCCGTCGCGCCAGCGGATGATGGGCCCGGATTTATCATTGCGGCCACCCCACCCACCCACACCGATCATCTTGTTATATTCGAGCCATTCGGGGAATGAATTGTCCGCCGCGTGCACACTCACGAATCCGCCGCCATTCCTGACGAAGTCCTCGAAAGCCTTGCGGGTTGCTTCCGGCCATGGAGCGCCGTTGTAGTTGGAGACGACGACCTGATACTTGGAAAAGTCGGGCTTAAAGTCGTCGGGGTTATCCATTTTTCCCGGGGGGGCGGTGGCCACTTCGACAGTGAAGATCTTCGCGCTCATCAGCGCCGACTTGAGGAGCGGCGTGGTCGCCTTCCAGTTGTGGTTGTTCTGGCCGTCGATGATAAGCACTTTCAGCGGTGTCTCGAGACTGGGGTCAGCGGCGCGGACCCACGGTGAAAGCAAGCAAAATGCGGCTAATACAAACGATCCGATCAAACATCGATTGAGGTTCCACTGCATCGCATCCTCCGGTGAAGGGCCTTTGAAATCAGAATCATCATAACGTGCGAGGCATGGCGAGCAATCGTCGACGATTGATTGCGGAGTTTATTGGGCAGATCTCTTATGTGTCTGTCACGATTGGAACCCATTGCGAATGAGATTTTGGAGGAAATGGCCAACTTGACGAGCTACTCGCCGCTGATGTCGCAGAGAGGTTTGGGCTGCTTGGTCTGGGCTAACAGGTTGGCCAACGTAATATTCCTTAGAGTGTCTTCTACGGTTTTCATGGCATTATCTAACTGCTTATGGAGTGGACAGAGCTTGATTCCGTGGTTTGGCAATCCAAGCGGGCATGTGCGAATTCGCTGGATGGGATCGACGGCCTGCACGACATCGCAAAGCGTGATATCGGCGGCCGCGCGCGACAGAACAAATCCGCCACCCTTGCCATGAAACGACTCCACAAGCTCCGCGCGTTTAAGGGATTGCAGTACCTTGGAAAGGTAACCGGAGGGGATCTTGGTCAACGCCGCCATGTCTCGCGTCAGCATCGGCACATTCGGTTGCGCGGCCAGTGCCACCATCGATCTCAAGGCATACTCAGCGGTTTGCGAAATCACGCGAAACTCCAATACTTGATATTTGGACCTTGACATCCATATAATAACTATTTAAGTTCATCTCGTCAAACTGCCTCACCGATGGAATTCGGGCGGTGTCGTCTTTGTGGACGCACTGACAGATCTATCATCCGGCTCCCGAGCCTGCGACGGAGGAATATTATGAACAGCCTGTACGATCAAATAGGTGGAGAACCGGCCGTGGAAGCGGCGGTCGATGTATTTTACCGCAAGGTACTCACCGATGACCGAGTCTCTCGTTTCTTTGACGATGTGGATATGGATCGTCAGGCCGCCAAGCAAAAGGCTTTCCTGACGATGGTTCTCGGCGGCCCTGCCCGTTACACCGGACTCGACATGCGAAGAGGCCATTTGCACCTCATCGCCCGCGGGATGAACGACGATCATGTTGATGTCATCCTTGAGCTGCTCGGAAAGACTCTTTCTGAACTGGGCGTGAAAGACGCGATGATTCAGCAAGTCGCCGCAGTTGCCAATTCGGTGCGTGACGATGTGCTCGATCGCCCCACGGGTTCGGCGCGCGGTGTGAAACCCGGCTCTTCGCACACCATGGCGGCCGCCAAGTAGAGCACTTTTAAGGTTGGTAGGTTGCCCGATCTCGGGTACCACGGGTCGCGGTACTCCGAGACCCGTGTCTTTGCCCGCCGACACGCACAGGTCTCGGAGTACCGAGACCTGTGGCACCCACGGATGTCGCTACATCAACGTGCAAAACGGACTAAGGCTACCAGGGCGGCACGCATTCGGACGGTTCAATGCCAAACATCACGTATTCTGCCATTAACAACCAGCCAAAGACCTGTCGGTTACGCGACGGCGAAACAGTGCTGGAAGGGCTGGAACGATATGGCATCACTATTCCGAATTCGTGCCGCTCCGGTGTTTGCCAATCGTGTCTCATGCAGGCGAGCGATGGAACGATCCCCACGGCGGCACAAAAGGGGTTGAAAGATTCGCTGAAGGCCAGACACTACTTTCTGGCGTGTGTATGCCGGTCGACCGCTGATCTGACTGTACACCTGGCCGACCATGCTGCGCAGCGGACACGCGCGGTGATCCGCCGGATTGAGAAATTGAGTCACGATGTGAGCCGCGTATTTTTGGCGTACGAGTCCCCGTTCGATTACTTCCCAGGCCAATTCATCAACGTCGTTCGAGGCGACGGCCTGACGCGCAGTTACTCGCTTGCTAATCTCCGGCCGCACACCGCCACAGATGAAGACCTGCTTGAACTGCACATCCGCAAGGTGGCCGATGGAAGGATGAGCACATGGCTGCACGATGAGGCGAAACCCGGAGAGCCGGTTGACATCCGCGGACCGCAGGGAGACTGCTTCTATGTTCCGGGGCGCGCCGAACAACCGCTCTTGCTAGCCGGCACCGGCACGGGTTTGGCTCCGCTGTATGCCATCGCGCGGGATGGCCTTCGACAGGGCCACACTGGCCCGGTGCATCTTTACCATGGGGCCAGAGAATCCGCCGGGCTGTATCTCGTGGATGAATTGCGAAAGCTCGCCGCGGAATATCTGAATTTCAGCTATTTCCGATGCCTCGTCAGTGGCACGGAGGAACCGGGCGTGCGCATCGGAACGATCAACAAAATCATATTGGCTGATATTCCCAGGTTCGCAGGATGGCGCGTTTTCCTTTGCGGTAATCCGGAACGAGTCAACCTGTTGAGAAAGTCGATTTTTCTGGCGGGTGCGCAGATGAAGGACATTTACTCCGACGCTTTTGTCATGCGCGCTTCAGCTTGAACGGATATACTGCAACGGAGTGAAAGAATTGGACTGAGATACCATGGCGTCTTCATTCACACAGAACGGCACCGGACGTCGACTGCCAGGCAAGGTGAAAGCCGCCTTGTGGAGTGTGGGCGTCACGCTGACGTTGGCGATCGCCATTGTGGCGGGTTCCCGCAGATTGGCGCACTTTTATGCAGCGCTGGTCGGGTACACGTTCGCCACGCTGTTTGCGACATTTGGAGTGAGCTACCGCTATGCGATGTGGCTGCAGCGCCCGCCGACGAAAATGTATTGGCAGCGCGGTTGGCAAATCTTCTTTCGGCCGCGCTTTTTATGGACCAATCTGCTCGAGCTCGCGCGCCGCGTGGGCAGTGAATTCATCGCCAACCGTTTTATCTGGCGGCGCGGCAAGGCACGCTGGGCCGCGCACTGGTTTATCATGTGGGGATGCCTTCTGGCGATTGCGATCACGTTCCCGCTGGTATTCGGCTGGATTCACTTTGAAACCCTTGAAGGGGATTTCAATTGGTACCGGGCGTATGTCTTTGGCTTTCCGGCGTTCAGCTTCCCGATCCATTCGATCTTCGGATTCATGGTGTTTCATGGATTGGTCTGGGCTTCCATCCTGGTCATCATCGGTGTCATGCTGGCAATGCGACGGCGGATGCGCGACCACGGCGCTGCCGCCGTACAACAATTCGGAGAAGACTTTCTTCCTTTGATCCTCTTGTTTTCCATCAGTCTGACCGGGCTTATGTTGACGGCCAGCTACAGTTGGATGAAGGGATATGCATATGATTTTCTGGCGCTGCTTCATGCCGTCACGGTTATTTTCACGCTTCTGTGGCTACCCTTCGGAAAGTTTTTTCACATCGTCCAGCGTCCAGCACAATTAGGCGTTAGCTTTTACAAAGACGTAGGCAACCGAACCGAGCAGGCGTCTTGTCGTCGATGCGGCGAAGCGTTTGCGTCGGTGATGATGATCAACGATCTGATCACCGTCGAGAAGCAACTTGGTTTCGACTACGAGATCGAAAACTCCGAGGCGGATCACTATGCCTGGATTTGTCCCAAGTGCCGCCGGGCGATGTTTGGAATGGCACAGAGCGCGATTTGGAACGCACGAGCGGATTCCGCGACGAAATGAGATCGATCCATCATGGCGACCCAACCTGTTGAAACATCTGATATTGTCCACCGCTTCGGCCCGCATTTATCGGTGAATGCCGGAAGCCGTCTATCGACCGGCGATGGGCGCCAGACGCTGGTGAAAACCCACTGCTGCTTTTGCGGCCAGCAGTGTGGGATTCAGCTCAAGGTAAAAGCGAATGAAGTCATCGGCTTTGAGCCATGGGAGGAGTTTCCATTTAATCAGGGAATGCTTTGTCCAAAGGGTGTAAAGCGCTATTTGCAGGGCTCGCATCCCGACCGATTGCTGACGGCTTATCGACGTGATCCTTCATCGCCCGGTGGATTTGCACCGATGGCCTATGACGCGGCGATTGAACGCGTGTCGGCAGAGATTTCGCGAATCCAGTCGGCGCACGGGGCTGATGCTTTTGGCGTTCTCACCGGCGCGAGCCTCACCTCAGAAAAAGCCTACCTGATGGGCAAGTTCGCCCGGGTTTGTCTCAAGACACGCCATATTGATTACAACGGTCGACTCTGCATGGTCAGTGCCGCGGCTGCCAACAAGAAAGCCTTTGGGATTGATCGTGCGGCCAACCCGTGGAGCGATATTCTTAAAGCCAAGGTGATCTGGATCAGTGGGGCCAACGTCGCCGAGTGTGCGCCCATCACGACCAACTATGTATGGCAGGCCCGCGAGAATGGGGCCAGGATCATCGTCGTCGACCCGCGCATCACACCGATTGCGCGTACCTGCGATCTATTCCTGCCGATCAAACCCGGGCGGGATATCGCGTTATTTAATGGTGTCCTCAACCTCATGATTGAGCGTGGCTGGGTCGATCATGCTTTCATCGAAAAGCACACGACCGGGTTCGATCAAGTGGCGGCTCACGTCTACGAGTGGACCTTGGCCAAGACCGCTGAGGTAACCGGCATTCCAGCCCGATCGATCCAACAAGCCGCTGAATGGTGGGGAACTGCGGACAGCAGCTTTCTCATGCACGCGCGTGGCATCGAGCATCATACCCACGGCGTGCAGAATTGCCTGGGAGCCACGAATCTGGTTTTGGCTTCGGGTCGAATCGGCCGCGAGAACTGTGGATACGCAACGATCACCGGACAAGCCAACGGCCAGGGGGGTCGCGAGCACGGTCAGAAATGCGACCAACTTCCCGGCGCACGCGATATTGAAAATCCAGCCCACCGCGCACATGTCGCGAAAGTCTGGGGCGTGAACGCCGACGAGATTCCGCATTCGGGCGTCGATGCGTATGAGATGATTCGCCTGATCGACAAAGGTGAAATCAAAGGGTTGCTGTCGATCTGCTTCAACCCGAAAGTGTCGCTGCCGGACAATCATTTTGTGACGCGTGCCCTGGAAAAACTGGACTTCTTCGTCGCGATTGATTTTTTCATGAATGAGACCGCTCACCATGCGGACATCGTTCTGCCCGGCAGTTTGCAGGAAGAGGATGAGGGCGTTGTCTGCAGCGCCGAGGGGCGCGTGATTCGGATCAATAAGGCGATTGATGCGCCAGGCGAGGCGCGGCAAGACTGGCGAATCATTCAAGACATTGCCAAGGGGATCGGCCGCGCGCGTGGGTTTACATTTGGCTCCCCCGCCGAGATTTTCGATGAGTTGCGGGCGGCTTCCAAAGGTGGCATCGCCGATTACTCGGGAATCACGTACGAGAAGATCGAAAGGAACTTCGGCGTGTTCTGGCCGTGCCCTGATGAGGATGCAAATGGAAACCCGGTGGACCATCCCGGCACGCCGCGACTTTTTGAGCCGGGTTCATGGAATCCGATCGCCAAAGGTGCCGGTCCGTTCTACTTCCCCGACGGCCGGGCGAGATTCATCGTGGCCCCTTACACACCGCCGGCAGAAGAGACAGATGCCGAGTACCCTCTGATGCTCACGACGGGTCGCGTGGTCAGCCAGTTTCTTTCAGGGACGCAGACTCGCCGCATCGGTCCGTTGGTGGAACAGTATCCGGAACCGCGCATCGAAATGCACCCTCGGCTGGCTGAGAAATTGGGAATCGTGGAAGGGGATTGGGTGACCGCCGAATCCAGGCGCGGAGACTGCACGCTGCGTGCGCAGGTTGTAGCAACGATTCGGCCCGATACGGTTTTTATCCCTTATCACTGGGCGGGTCGAAAAAGCGCTAACCAGCTCACGATCTCCGCGCAGGATCCGATTTCTAAAATTCCAGAATACAAAGTGTGCGCGGTCCGAGTGAGAAAGGCGGAGAAACCGCAATAGAGAGGCGAACGACTCGCATCGGCATGAACAACTGACAACTGACAACTGACAATCAAACAAACATGGTTCCACAACACCTTCAATTCTTTATCGATGCAAGCCGCTGCATCGGTTGCAACGCTTGCGTACAGGCTTGTGGCGAATGTGACACGCACAAAGGCGAGCCGATGATCCATCTGGAATACATCAGTCGCGCCGATTCCGTGCAGACGGTCCCGGTCGTGTGCATGCATTGCGACCAACCCACGTGTGCCGAAGTGTGTCCGGCCGATGCGATCAAACGGACAGGTGATGGAGTCGTACAGACCGCCCGCAAACCCCGCTGCATAGCCTGTGGCAACTGCACGCTGGCATGTCCGTTCGGCGTGCCGAAGATCAATATTGAAGAGCAGTTGATGAAAAAATGCGACATGTGCTACGACCGCACCTCGGTCGGAAAGAAGCCCATGTGCGCTACCGTCTGCCCAAGCCAGGCCCTTTTTTTCGGCACGCACGAGCAAATCGAGCGCCTTCGCCCACAGTCGGCATCAACGAACCAGTTCCGGTTCGGCAGACAAGTCATCACCACGCGAGTCAACATGATGGTCCCCCGGGACGCCAGGCAAACCCATGTTGATATCACTGCCGCCATGCACGATGAACCGCGCGCCCGACGAGTCTCCCTGACCGTGGTTGACGGCGATTCATATACAGCAGATGCCTTCGCCGATGTGCCCGATGTCATTTGCGGTTAGGTCCGAATTCAAGGAGTGTCCGTGTCACCCGATCCAGAACAAATGACCCTGCCCCCCGATGGAAAGCCCGATTCCGAGCAGCCCGCCTGGCGGCATGATTTCCCGGTGGATTGGCCGCAGGATCACTACGTTGCGCGACGCGATTTCACCAAGTTCATGGTCCTGACGAGCTTTGCATTCGTGGTCGGCCAGGTGTGGATCGGTGCAAAAAACGTGCTGCGACGGCGCGCAGGTTTGCCTCCTGTCCGACGAATCACCGAAATCGATAGCGTGGCGATTGGAACTGCTCTCAAATTTAATTATCCGAATAAGGACGATGCCTGTTTGCTGATTCGCACAGGCGATGCGGATTGGGTTGCATACAGCCAAAAATGCACCCACTTGTCTTGCGCTGTTGTGCCGGAGGTGTCCAGGGGCTGTTTGAATTGCCCTTGCCACGAAGGTGCTTTTGATCTGCGCACCGGCCGCGCCACCAGCGGGCCACCCCGCCGGCCATTGCCCCGCGTCGTACTCCAGGTTCGCCGAAATGACATTTATGCCACCGGTCTGGAGGTGAGTCCCTCATGAATTTCCCATTCACGCGCGATCAGCGAACGACCATTCTGTATGGCATTCTCTGCATCGTTCTGCTGATCGTAGTGCTGCAACTCTGGCTCCTGACGGCCACGATGAATGCCTATCTCGGCGCGGATGATTCGATCATCTGGCCGGCGACCGGTGTCAGTGTTTGCTGCCTCGGCCTGAACACGGGACTGCTCCGCTACCTCTACCGCATCGAAAGGTCTGAGCCATGACTGCTATCGCCAATCCCATAACCCTTAATCCTTCCGTAGTTGATTCATCGTCGGGCAATCCACTTCAACTTGCCCTGGCAACAGGAGCGTTCGCGGTCTGCTTTGCCGCGTTCGGTTCCATGTCGGGAATGATGCCGGTGCTGAGCGAACGACTCAAACTCAATGAGGCGCAAGTCGGGCTGGCACTTGCCATTCCAGTGCTTTTAGGAAGCCTCGGCCGAATCCCGCTGGGGATTCTCACGGACCGGGTCGGTGGTCGCAACGTGTTCATCGGAGTACTGGCGTTCTCGATCGTGCCACCGATTTTCATGGCCTGGGTGAGCTCGTATTGGCAGCTTCTGCTGTGTGGTCTTTTTCTGGGTGTACCGCTCGCAGTTTTTTCGGTCGGTGTGGGATTCGTCAGTGGTTGGCACGCTCCAAAACGCCAAGGCACGGCACTTGGAATTTATGGCGCGGGAAATGTCGGCCAGTCAATCGCGCTCTTTGGCTCGCCGTTGCTGGTTGGCACGGTCGGTTACCGATGGGGGTTCTGGACGTTCTCTATCCTGACCGCGGCATGGCTCGTTCTGATGGTTGCTTTTTCCCGCAATGCGCCCCGCCGCGGAAGCGCGAAGACCCTCGCCGATTTCATGCGACCGCTCGGCCAGCCCATGAGTTGGATCTTAAGCCTCTACTACTTTCTAACCTTCGGCGGCTTTCTGGCGATGGCGAGCTATTTACCGAAGTTTCTCACGCTGAACTTTCATTTAACGAAAACGGATGCCGGCTTGCGCGCTGCCGGGTTTGTTATCCTTGCAACGGCTATGCGCCCCGCAGGGGGTTGGCTGGCCGACCGCATAGGCGGAGCGCGCATTCTTCTCTGGGTGTTCCCCACCACGGCATTAATGGCGATTTTCATGGCTTGCCCCCTGATGACGACGTTCACCGTCGGGGCATTGGGAATGGCCATCGCCATCGGGCTGGGCAACGGCGCTGTCTTCAAACTCGTACCCGAATATTTTCCCGCCGCGGTGGGCAGTGTGACCGGGCTGGTCGGTGCCGCTGGTGGACTGGGTGGATTCTTCCCTCCATTGGTTTTGGGCGCCTTGCGGCAAAAAACCGGTAGCTTCACAGGTGGGTTTGTGCTGTTATCACTCTTCGCCATCGCGTGTCTTATCGTGTGCCTTGTAGTCTCAAGAAAAAATAAGCTCCAGCAGATGCCGCCGCAGACCCTCCAAATGTGAGTTTCTACAACAGCTTCGGGCTGTTTAACAATGGCACCACTTTCTCAGTTTGCAGACGGGTGATTTGAACGGCGATGGCGATGTAGATTCCAAGGATGTGATGATCTTCAATAACGACGGCAATTTTAACGTGGATGCGTTTCCTCCCTCGCATCCGGCGGCGATCTTGAACGTTACTAAAGCACCGCTCGCAATACAAGCCAAAACAATCCCTTCGGCTGCTGCATTAACCCGCACGGATCATCACGTGGTGAAACGCACTTATCGCATTTGACTGCGCTTGTTTGGTTGCACGAAGGCGCGTCGGTTACGATACTGGCCTGTGCCTGTCTGAACGCAAATCTTTCGCAGCGCGTGTTTCGGACGAAGGCATGACACATTTTTTGGATCCGTAGATCTTTGAGGGTTATCCATGAGACTGTCTACCGCATTGCTGCTGGTTGCAATGGTGATGTCGTCCGCCAACCGCTGCCGGGCGATGGAAACGTGGGCAGACCCGCGACTCAAGGTGACCGACGGCTTGGAGCTTTGGCTGGATGCATCGCGCCTGTTAGGGGGCGGCGGAACAAAAGTCGGCGAGCCGCCGCGGGATCACCAGGCGATTGACCTTTGGCGTGACGCGTCGGGGCATCACCGCGACGCAGCCCAGTTGCAAGCCGCCAGACGGCCTCATTTCTCACATCGATCGATCAAAGGGAACAACGATGCAACACTCTACTTTGACGGGCAAGCCGATGGAATGAGCATCCTCAATGGATGCGGGGAGTTGCGCGACATCACGCTCTTTGTCGTCGCAGCGCCCTATTCCAATCTGGGTCGATACCGCGGCCTGTTCTGCATGAATCAAACGGGAAAAAATGATTACGATTCGGGCCTGAACATCGACCTTGGCAAAGAGGCTGACCGAGCGATAAAGGAAATCAATGTGGAGGGCAGCGGTTTTAACGGCGAGCAGAACCTGCTCGGCAAGCCGCTTGAATTCGGTACGTTTCATGTGTTCACAGTGGGCACGGTCGGCGCTGATGAAGTCCGCCTGGTCGTGGATGGCGTAACGCAAAATTCTCGCAAGCGCACCGGCGTTTCCATGCGCGCCGACGAGATGCGGATTGGGATGCGCCGTTATGGTGACAATGCCTCGGCACCGGTCGACGGCAGCTTCTT
>JBBRMF010000080.1:0-18928 GCA_038230975.1 Tepidisphaerales bacterium | reverse complement strand
GCGCCACCTGGCGCGGGAACACAGCGGGCTGTTCGCGCATTGGCAAATGGGACACGTGCCATGAGGCAACGGAATGACGGGAGCCGGATGAGTCGAGAGGCTCCCGTCCGGTTCTGAGAGAGCGTGGGGGTGAAACTCCCCCACGCCACTCACCTTCCATTTTGTTCCATTGACCGCGTAAGTTCGCAGGATCCGCTTCAGCGGACGGAAACGTCCCGATGAAATGCGTCGCCTACGCGGATCATTTACCCCGACTTCTTTGACGCGTTGAGTGGCGTTGGAGCTATTGTCAAATGTCGTGGATGACCCCGCGATCCTGAAGTGGACCCTACGAACTTCGGTTGCCGGACGAGCACAGGTCTCGGAGTAGCGACCTGTGGCACCCGATGTCATAAACAGAGGCGAGTGCCGGTCTGGCTGATGGGAATCCGACGATATGGATACCGGCCAAATCCGTGTCGGATCAGACATCCATTGCCACAAATTTCTTAAGGCGGCGTACCAGAGCGGGCATGTCATAGGTTTCGGTCAGGTCCAATTGCAGAACAACGCCATGGTTGTGATCGGAGGCGATGATGAGGTGTTGGTCGCCGTTGACACCAAAGCCCATTTCCTGGGGTTGATGTCCTGTCACGATGATCGAAGCACCGACTTGGGCCGCAAACTGGGCCACACCTTCAGGCGTGACATTACGGCCCCAGATCAATTGGTAAACCGGCCCGGTCCTTCGAGCGAAGTCCGGCCCGGTGAGCGGACGGTCAAAAACGCCAAAATCGAATGTCGGCACCTGATCGTCCTGCGGAAGGCTATGGCAGCAGAAAATGCCGTTAGGCAGTCGAACCGCCAAAGGAAGCGATAGCAGGAATTCGGTGATCGCAACCTGCACCATTCCGCCGGAACTGCCAAATGCTTTCTTGACGCCTTTATTAAAAGCCTCGCAGACACTGATGCTGCCCTTCATGATTCCCTTGCCCTGAATCTGTGCAAGATCATGGTTGGCAAGAAGGAAATGCACCTGGTTGCTGTGATCTCCTTTCAGTTCCGCGGCGCGCAGGAGGATTTGCCAACTCTCTTCTGCACCGGATTCGTCGAAATGCTCGCCATGAATCAATTCCTGAAGAATCAGGTGACGCTGCGGATTGTTGGGTAGGTCGGCGGCCCGCAGAAGTTTGTCGAAGTTACGGCGATGGTCATGCATGTCACCGACAATCCAGACCTCTCCTTCGGCCGGCAGCGTCACCACCTGCTGATTGCGCAAAGGATCAATCTGGTTTTCCTCGGTTGCGGCACCGAACGTTTCCACCACTTCATCTGAAGTCTTCGACATAGGTCGAATGATCTATTCCATGCAGGGCATTCCGTCAACAAGGACGCATGCGCCTTATTTGGCCGGTCTCGCTTGCGAGCCGTGTTTGAGCGCGTGATTCGCAAGGCATGGCTTGCAAGCGAGACCGGCTAAATGAATGGAAACCAATTGAGATCTCATTCGGTACCAGTGGTTCGTCACGAATAGGATTTTGGAAATCGTGGGATGCGGGTGCCACCGGTCGCGGTACTCCGAGACCGGTGTTTTTGCCGTGCGACGCGAGGCACAGGTCTGGGATTACCGCGACCTGTGGCACCTTAAATCTTAATTGCGACGATGCACTATTCCCGCGCGCCGCGCAGGAAATGAAGATTGTGATCGCCGCTCAGATAGTAAAGGCCACCCTCCACCGCCTGCCAGCCGGCGATTCCGGCCGGTTCGGTCAGGTCGTAGGTTTGTTCGAGTTTTCCGCCTTCAAATCCTGGAGTTTCCTTGGGAATCGTGCGTTTGAAAAACCTGAGTTGAAAGAGTCTGGGTGCCGGGTTCTCGACAAATTTCCGGGAGCCGGGTTCACCGACCATGACCAGAAAATCCCGCGTGGGGATGGCCGATCGGTAATTCGGAGACGTCGACATGCCCGTGTCAGAACGCCATGATTTTTCACCGGGATCATCAAGATTGTATCCAAGCAGGCTGCGAGCGCTATACGCGTAAAGGTAGGGTCCGACCAATCGGAGGGTCACCGTAACATCGGTGGGTTGCCCGTTAAAAGCCTGCGGGATTCCGGTCGTCAAAAGCGTCTTGACATCCTGCCCCCCACTGCGATGCGTCGCCAGTGAACCGTCGTCGAGGGAATGGACAGAAACGAATCGTCCATTTTGTTCCAGTGCAATGATGTGTCGGCCACGAATGAGCAGTTGGCCCGGCTGGTTACATCCGAAGTAAGTGCCGTTCAAGATTCCGCCGTTGACGTTGTTCGGATCGCGCGGCAGGTTGGGATATTGAAACGTGGGTTTGCGTGAATCTGCGGAAGTAAGTCCCGAGTCGGGCTCGTAAAGGTCTTTGCCGCAAAGCCGATCTAGGAGGGTCCACACGAGCATTCCATCCGGCGACATTGCCAAATTGAGGGGTATCAAATTGGGGTCGCTCGCGACACAGGCGATCTTATGGATTTCCCCGTTATAATTGTCGAGGACGACGAGACGAGTCGTGCCATCATCGGTCATCATTACGGCCGTGAAATCTTCGCTGGCGACAAGGCGATCGATCGATTTCGCACTTAAGTGCGTCTGCCAAAGCAGCATTCCGGCGGTGCTGTCGAGACAGATGATTCGTCCGGCGCTCGTACCCACGACGAGCCGATCATCCAACGGCCACACACGCGTAATTTGTTCCTGTCCCCCATTGTCGACGATTGGAGCTTCCACGGCCTGGTTCTGAACCTGAATCATTCCACCGCCCCGAAAAATCACGTTCCCGCGCCGGCCACCGTTAATAAAGACCCGCTGCCCACGACCGTTGAGAAAAATCTGTGCCTGGCCGTTGTTAACGGCATTCGGATCGGGGCTGGTATTTTCAGCGACAAGCTGCGCGCCTGGGATTCCAGCGATGGGGATCACATCCATTGCCGGGATATTCTTGAGCGGATTCATCCACAGGACGGCCGCATTATCTCCGTCGAGCGCGGCGATCTCATTTCCACTCCAGACGGTTACGAATGGTTTTCCCTTGATCGGTCGGGACCAGACCGCATGGTGCGGCTCATTCGTGAACGCATCGCAGGTTCCCAGCGGTTTCTCCTGTCCCGGTGCATACAGGGAAATCAAGTTGCCTTTGGTCACCACGAGCCGATCAAGCCGCACTGCATCGGTCTGCTCGATGGGAGGTTTCGCCAAGCCTGTGATGTCCGCAATAACGATCGCCGGTTTCCCGTCCTTCATTTCGAGAAAAGGCTTGGAGGTCTTGCCCGCCAACCGCTCTTCGGGCGTCAATCTCTTGTAAAACGGAACATGAACGTCCGGAAGCACGATCGCTTTTTCCTCCGGCCTTGCCTTCACCAATTCAGCGACGGCCTGCCGGAAATTGACGTTTTCGACTTTTGCACCATCCGGCAGCACAAATGGTTGAGTGAGTTTTACATCACCAAACTTTTTTTCACGTTGCAACAGGGCAATCGCAATCTCAAGACCACTGGGCAGTCGGAGATAGTTGCGGGCCATCGCTTCGATGATGCGGTCTTTCTCCGATTTATCGCCGTATTTCCGATAGACCTGCCGCAGTACATGGGTGGCTAGCCGCGGATTGTTGGCTTGTTCATAGAAATCGGCCGCGGCAAGCATCGATTTGGCGGCGGCTGGGGAGTTGGGATACGTTTGCGCCACTTCCAAAAGCCTGGTGGCGCTCTGGTCAATCTTCGCGGCTTCCATGGCTACGACGGCCTGTTTCGCGACGGTCGCGTACGCCTCTGGATGTTGGCGAATCAGTACCGCGATTTGTGATTCTGCCTCAAGAGCCGCCTGAATGCTTCCATGCGATTCGGCATTGGATTCAGATTCCGCCACGATCTCTTTGCGGTATTCAGGACGCGCCAATATCTCCTGATATAGTTGTACTGCCTTTGAGTAGCTCCCCGGTTCGACGTTTGCGCGCAGAAACTTCGCGCGGTTCAGGCGATTGCTGACCTGCTCCGACGGCGCATCGGCGGCTTTTGCGGCGATGTCGAAGAACTGCATGGCGGCTTCGATGGCGTCGCCCTGCTGCTCTTTTGCGAGCTTCTGCGCAAACGTAAGGGCATCATTGAAAAGTCTTTGCCGGCTGGCACCTGGACGCAGTGATTCAAGGCCACCCAATCGCCCGGCGGCTTCTTTGAGCTTTTCCAGTGAGACAGGTGTTTGACCCGCAGCAAACATCACTTCTGAATAGTTCAGCCTTGGGTCCGCTTCATCCGGCGCGGCGGCGACTTCGCGGTCGAGCTTGCTGCGCGCCAACGCCATATCCGTAAAGATGTCGACACTTGTTTTTCCCGCAAGAATGACGTGTTCGCCCGTCACCAGTACATTTCCGGGACCCTCTTTTTCATCCCAATGGCGGCCGGATTTAGCGTCCTTCGGATAGGTCTCTTCGACCGCGCCGCCACGCTTGAGCGACATCCGCAAAAGAGAGGCATAGGTTGAGATGAAGACGGAATCGGCGGTCACAAACCCACGGCCATAGATCGTCTCCATGACGTCGCTACCAGGGGAGGCCATGGTCTTCCAACCGCCGGTCTGGAGGTTTTCATTCGCGCTCTTGGCCGGATCGAAGCTTGCCCAGTTCAGGCCAATCACCTGTCGACGGCTGCACAGGATCATCTTCTCACCCATCACCGCCAAAAGCGTACGGGCGCCGTCAAATTCATCGACGTTGATTCGCTTAATTTCCTGTCCGCTGGCCGCGTCGTAAATGAGAATGAATTTGCCATCCGTCGGGAGCATGAACAGCTTCCCGTCCTGCACAAAAACGGGATTGAACTCCCAGGGGCGCAGATTGGAGACCGCCACCATAGGCATTACGCGACGTCCCCGAAAGCCCTGAAACATGGGGGCGTCGTTATTTAAAGCAGAATCTCGCGAGTAAAGGCTCAGCCATACGATCGACCCACTGGAAGCATCGATCGACGCCACAGCCCCGAGATTCGTGAGGAAGTAGAGCCGACCGCTCGCGTACGCCAAATGCGATAGCGTGCTGCTGGCCTGCGAAGGATCGCCGGTCATGTTAGCCGTCGTATTGGCGCTGGCCACGAGGCACGACCAACGATAATTCCCGGAACTCACGTCGAAACAGATCACGTAGCAATTTTCAAACTGAGGATCTTTTCCACCCCGACCGATGACATACACATTATCACCGACGACGATTGGAGCGCCGGAGAGATCAAGTGCGCGAAGTCGTTCCTTCTCGTCGTCCTTCAGGTTCTCACCGGTGAGTGTCGCGAGTGAAACTTCTTTCCAACGTGGCTTGCCCGTCGCGCGATCCAGACAAACCAAACGCGTGCCTGCATCCGCACCCGCAGGCGGCTCCATTCCCCGCTGGGCGTACAGCATTTGTAACCGATTGGATTGGCCCATCACCGCGAGGACGGCGCTATCGGTCAAAGTCAACGTGTACTGCTGATTGCGAGGTGAACTAACCCCTTTAAGCGAGTAAATGCCTTTGTTGCCGTACGACTGCACCCAGCCGGGCAATGGAAATCCACTATCAAGCCCCACCGCCCAAATCCGAGATCCATCCTGGAAGAAGAGCGAACTGCCATCGATCACCGGCATGATACCGATCGTGCGCCCTTCGGCTTCTTCCTGCTGGGCCATCATCTTTGCCTCGGCGGCTTGCTGCCCCTTGGCAGGCAGGCGCGGAGGTAATTCGATGCTCCGGATCTTCGCTCCCATCCGACCTTGTGCCGTCGAAACGTGAGCCCGATCCGGCGACCCGCTGAATGTCATCCATGAATCCGGTGAGAGATTCTGAGCCAATGCCGGCGCAACCTTCAGTAAGGACTCCAACGAAGTCGCCAACACTTCATCTTTTCCAAAAATGACACCAGTTGCTTCCGGAAATTTCTGCTTCAATTCGGCGGTGCGCGCGCGCGCCAATTTGTCATCGCCGCAAAGATGGTGCGCCAATCCCGTGCGATAAAGCAACCGTGGGCGCTCGACAATAAGGTGGTCAGCCGGATACCAATCGAGCAACAGTTCACCCACCCGGGCGGCGGCATCAAATTCGCCGGATTCCAGGTGCAGATCAATCAACCGAAGTCCCGCAATCTTGGCGGCCTCAGTGATAAAATAAGTGTCGAGAACGGTCTGCAGCGTGCCGGAATCATCGCGTGATGCAGCTTCAATTAGCGCGGCGGCCGTTGCCTCATATTGGGATCGATATGCATTGATTCCCTCCGCCGGCCATTTGGCAAGTGACTCCTGGACCTGATAAACGATGCCGCGATAGCTGTTGATGACGTTTCGCGAATCGGCTTTCCAGGCCACGACACGCGTACGATATTTTGTCAAAACTTCCTGATACCAACCGGCTGCCTTGGTCCATTCCTTTTGTCGCTCCATGCCCCGAGCGGTCTCAATATCTTTTCGAGCCTCGGGCGAATCATTGACCGTAACATTTTGAAGCGATTCCTTGGCATCGGAGGGCAGCGCACCGACCCCCGGTGCGCCATTCGCCGGAGCTTCCTCCACCTGAATTCCAACCTGCGCCGCCGCACCGGTCGCCATTCCTACGATTCCCGCGAGCATCGACAGCCGAATCCAGATGTGCGGATATTCCGCGCGCGTGTTCAAAGCTAAAGGCATGGAGACTCCTGTAGGGCAACTTCACTCAAAATACTTCATCCATAGCGGTGCCAGACGTTGCACTTCGAGCTTGTCAATCTTTGACTTGTCGGACCAGATCGCAAGTTTCAACGCATTCTGAGCCGGACACTGACTCAAAGTATCTTTCTGGATCCCCATCAGCTCAACGGCTCGCCGCATCAGGCTAATTGCGTTGTTGGAAGCCGCCTCAAGATTCTCAATGATCTCCTTCAAAACCGCCGCTTGCGGCTTAGCCATCTCCCCCTCCACAACCGATTTCGACGCTGGAACCCCCCGCCAACAATCATAGTCCGTCACCAGCGCGATCAACGCATAACTGATCTCCGCTTCTTTAGCGAGTTTCGCCTCCGGCATTGCGGTCATGCCAATCAGATCTCCGCCCCACAGGCGATGCATCAAGCTTTCAGCGCGGGTCGAAAACGCCGGTCCTTCCATCGCGACATAACACCCGCGATCATGAACTTCGAAGGCTGATCCTGCGGAATGATTCCCGCTTTTTCCTGCCTCTAACAGAAGTTGACGCAATACCGGACAGAAGGGTTCTGAGAATTCCACATGAACGGCGGCATTTTCATAAAATGTACCCGGCCGCTTGTGCGTCTTGTCGATTACCTGATCGGGAACGACCAGATCGCGCGGCTTGAACTCTTCCCGCAAACTGCCCACGGCCCCACTGGCCAGAATATGCGTGCAACCCAGCTTTTTGAGCGCGAAGATATTCGCCCGGAAAGGAACCTGGGACGGGTTCAGCAGATGGCCCGGCCCGTGTCGCGACAAAAAATAGACGGGTAACCCGGCCCATTCGGTTTCGACGATCACATCACTGGGTTTGCCAAACGGCGTCTCAACATCATGTCGATGGCCGTCCGTCTGTGAACCAAGCACTTGGCCAAGTCCAGATCCACCAATCAATCCTACTTTGATTTCAGGCATACAGGCAGGTTAAATGGAAACGTCCAAAAGGTGAAGTGCGTGCGGGTGTTCAATGGCAACCTGACATTTGACACGCGACCCAGTGCGAGGTGGAAAATGAGCAGCATTCTGTCGGGATGTAACCTAAATTAAATGGAGATGGTGATGCGTAGTCGAAGCATTCTGTTGAAACCGTAGTGGATGGTCCAATAAAGCAGGCGCGAGTGAACCTTTGCCGGTTATTTCTGTCGCAGGTTCGGGTCCTAATCGTAATTAGCTGTTTGCAATCTCACTCGAACCGAATGTGTCTGGCTCGACATCCTCCTCACGGTATCTTCTGGCGGTCTACTTTGTGGCTGGAAATGCGACATAGGGCGTGGTTCCGCCGTCACCGCGTTTCAAAATCCTGGTGATCTTTTGGCGGGTCTCACGAACGAGCGTTTCAAACGGGTCGCCGCTGAAACAGACCTCCCCGAAGAATGCGAACATCGACGAGTTATCGGTTACGAACATTGGGGCGAGTTTTCCGGCCGTCGTGGTGTAACTGAATCCGCCCAGAATCTCGCTGCGTCCTCCACCGCGCGTTTCCAGCAAGGTGCCGCCGCGTTCGGTCTTATAGCCGAGCACCCAGAGGTCGGAATGATCGTTGATGACGTGCGTACCTTTGTTCTCGACGTTAAGTTGCCGCGCCCAAACGGTTTGATTCCTGAGTCTGAGGTTGTGGGAAACAAAGTCTTCAAAAAAGAGTTCGCCACCTTCGGCGTTACGCGTCATAGCCAGGTCGCAATCGGAGACACTGCGAAACACAATCGTTCGGCGGGTGTTGAGTTCGATGCCGCCGCCTATCCCGCTGAAGTGCTCAATCATCAACGTGGATAATTCTCCGTCTTCGATGATAAAATCGGGTTTTGAATTGTGGTTGTAGTCGATCCACGCACCGACTCCGTAGAGTCGCCGCACTGCCCCACGGACCTTGACGGGGCGGGTAAGGTTGTACGAGGCTGGAAAGAATATTGTCGTCGCGCCGGAATCGATCGCCTTTTGAATCGCGCCCGATGAGTCGGCGTTACCGGTTGGGTCAGCGCCAAAATCATCGACATTCGCCCAACTGTTCAGCGAATCCTGCGGAACGTCAGGCGTCTCTTTCACTTGCAGTCGCAGCGATTGCAACGTCGACGGGAACAAACTGGTGGCTGGATGCGAAAAGTACTCAGTGACATTCGGGCCTTGGCTCCCCTGCTTGTCCTTGCCCTGGATGCGTCCTGCCGCCGAGGAATCCGGCGTTTGGACATCACCCACCGCTCGTCCGTAACCAGGCGTTGTGACATCGCGCAGGTGAATTCGGCCGCCGTTGTAGTTGATGATCGCCGGAACGCCAGCGGCGCCGTCTCGCCCGGTGAGGTGTCCGTCAATGAGGCACAAAGTTCCGTATGTCTGGATTGCCGGAACCGCGTTGTCGCTGACAAGACGTCTGATGCTGATGGCCTGGCCTTCGTTTTCAAACCCCAATTGGGTTTGTCCGCGCAGTGTAATCTGCTCGAACGTTTGGCTGTTGACCGCCCGGGCCGTGCTGATGCCCCGCCGAAAACCGATGACCTCACAATTCCGCACGAGCAGCGGACCGTTCATGTCGCGATGTGCAAGGTCCAGTCCGACCAGCCCACTCTCACTACCTGCCACGAATCGGCAATTGCGAACCGCACCGGAGTTGTTGGAGTAGAATTGCAGCCCGATGGCTCCGGGATTCTTTTGACCGACATCGAAGGTAATGTCCTGTACGTAGTTGTGAAACCAGTCAGCCGATCCGAAACCACCGCACCACATGATGCTCTGCGGGTGTTGCGGATCAGTAAACGTTGAGTCCTTCAGTCGGATGATGGTTTTGCGAACATTCTGCCCTTGCAAGAAATTAAAGCCCCAGGCGTTGTTGCCAGCGGAGTTCTTATTCGACCAGTTGATCGTCTTCGAGACAAGAAATGTTGCCGCCGGGAAATAGATCACCTTGCTCCGTCCCATCGAATCGTGCAGTGCCTTCTGGATCGCGTCGGTGTCGTCGGTTTGACCATCCCCCTTCGCGTTGTATGGCGGCTTTGTGACATCAATGATCGCCGGACTCGACGGGAAGACAATGCTCAACTTCTCATCGAAGTTTGCCCCGACGACGGGCGCATCCGTCGCGCGCGCGGCACCCACCGACAGCCAGATAATTAACAGGCCAAGCAAAAAGGAATTGTGAGTTTGGAGAGACATGGGGATATTTCTAGGCATAGGTCGATCCTGTCAATAGGAAGCGGCATCGGAACCGTAATCAATGGCGATGCCAGGCGAATTCGCATGGCGGCGGTCTCTGAAATAGTAGGCAACCTCGACTTCTGGCGGCGGTAACGAAAAACTTGAATTCTAGTCGAGCGAGAAGGGACTCGGCAAATTTCGGTTGTGTCTTACCCCGCCGCGAGCCCCGAACCCCGCTCGTCCCTGACGATCAGCCAGGCGACACGGAAATTGTGCGTTCAACTGAACCGCGCCTCGCGTAGCTTTGAGATGACCTCTGAGAACCTCCTGTCGGCGGCACAACTGAGCCTGTCGCGCGAGACGATGCGGCAGATGCTCGAGGCCGAGCGGAAGGCGGCGTTGGGACTGGCCCGCTCGGGCGATTTGCAGCCGACCTGGCACGCCGCCGATGGCAAGCTTCCGGACGGTTCCACAGGCGTTTACATGAGCAGCGATGGATTCATGGCTCCGACGGTCACCGATGCCGAGAAGCACGCCCGCCGCGAGGAGGTCATCGAGAAGCCGCAAGGCCCGCGAGGGACCCAAACCCCCGCTGCCGCCGCTGAAGCCCGGCTCCGACGGGCGTTACAAGGAGTTCAAGGCGGTGATCTTCTTCGAACACGATCTGAATCATCGACAGGTGGCGATGTGCGGACGCAATTAAACGACGGTCCCGAAAAACTTGTCACGCCCGGCAGGCGATTCCATGCCCGCTTCCTCCGAACTCGCGGCGCAAGCCAAGAGGGACAAAAGAGACACTCAACATTAGCAGGGTGGGTGTACCCACCGTTTGACTCATGCCGGGGATTAATGACGGTGGGTCAGTACACCCTACAAGACTTACTTTGTTACCCAGCACGCGGCAATATGCCCAGGTTCACCTTGTTTTTGTTCCAACGGTGGGGATTCTTCAACGCACTTGCGGAGCACTCGAACCGCTTGACCGCCGGAAGTAATTTGCACGGCGTCCTGTGGGCCGCACGCCCGCGCCATTTCACGCGTCAACGGGCAGCGCGGATGGAACGCGCAACCCGTGGGTGGATTCGACGGCGACGGAACTTCACCCTTCAATACGATTCGCGTTTTCTTGGGCCTCGGGTTTGGTTCCGGCACCGCCGACAGCAACGACAGCGTGTAAGGGTGCTTCGGATTTGAATACAATTCCTTGGACGACGCCTTCTCAACAATTCGACCCAGATACATCACCGCGACTTCATCCGAAAAATGTTCCACCACTGCAAGATTGTGCGCGATGAACAAGTAGGCGATCTTTCGTTCCTGTTGAAGATCATCCAGCAAATTGAGAATCTGGGATTGGATCGAAACATCGAGCGCCGAAACCGGCTCGTCGCAAACGATGAAATCAGGCGAAAGTGAAATCGCGCGGGCAATGCCGATGCGTTGCCGTTGCCCCCCCGAAAATTCATGGGGGTATCGCGCGGCGAACGAGGGATCAAGGCCCACCCGCTGCAACAATGAAGCGACCATCTCATCGCGCTCGCTGCCTCTTGCGATGCCGTGAACTTGAATCGGCTCACCGATAATATTTCCCACGGTCATTCGCGGGTTCAGACTGCTGACCGGGTCCTGAAAAATGATTTGCATATGACGGCGAAGCTTGCGTAGCTCTTCACCTTGATAAGCTAAAAAATCCTCCCCGCGGTAGGAAACAGTGCCATTGGTTCGGGGGATCAGTCGAAGAATCGTGCGACCGACCGTGGTTTTCCCGCACCCGGATTCCCCGACAAGGCCGAGCGTCTTTCCTTCATGAACGTCGAAGCTGACGCCATCCACTGCCTTGACCTGACCTACCGTTCGCGAAAGTACGCCGCGCTTGATCGGAAACCAGGTGCGAAGATCGCGAACCTGCACTAAAGCAGATCCGTTCGCCGGCATCGAGACAGGGTTCGATGGGTGTGCACGGTACGGAACGACCGGTCGTTTTGGCTGCCCGTCTTTTGTGTTGGATTCAGTCACGAGTTTTGCTCTTTTCTTCCCTGTTCCAGTTCGTCAAGCACGAGAGATCCTTCGTGTTCCGTGTCCACGACGTTCGCGGTCACTTCACGGCGATGATCGAGTACCGGTAAAGATACCTTGGACCGCTCGTAATTCTCAACCAGATGGCAAGCACCCCAATGCCTTTGTTCAATCTCCCGAAGTTCAGGCTCCATCGTCGTGCAAATCTTCAGCACGCGAAACTTCTCTTCAACGGTTTTGATTTCAACGGTCTGATCTGCTGGAACCTTGACCGCCGCCTGCCGTGTCAACGGGCACCGAGGATGGAATTTGCAACCCGTCGGGAACCGCGCCGGGTTCGGCACTGCGCCGGAGATAGACTCCAGGCGTCCTTCCGGCGCGCCCAACTTTGGCACGGATCGCAGCAGTCCCTGTGTGTACGGATGCTTTGGATGATCAAAAATCTCTTCAACCGTGGCCACTTCGACCACGCGGCTTGCATACATCACGGCCACTACATCCGCATTTTCCGCCACTACGCCCAAATCGTGTGTGATCAGAAGAATGGCCATTCCGGTCTCGCGCTGCAATTTGCGGAGCAGCTCAAGAATCTGCGCCTGAATGGTGACATCCAAAGCCGTGGTCGGCTCATCGGCAATCAGCAATCTGGGTTTGCAGGACAAGGCCATCGCGATCATCACGCGCTGGCGCATTCCGCCGGACATCTGGTGGGGATATTCGTGAAGCCGTCGGTGTGCGTCGGCGATGCCCACTTCGCGAAGCGATTCCTCGGCAATTTCATACGCCCGCTTCGTATCCACATGCTGATGCAACATGATCGCTTCGACGATTTGATCACCGATCGTGTAGACCGGATTGAGCGACGTCATCGGCTCTTGAAAAATCATCGCGATATCTTTGCCCCGCACTTTGCGCATTTCTTTTTCAGTCAAGGCCAGTAAATCGCGCGATTCCAGCGAAATTTTCCCGGAGAGAACTTTTCCCGGAGGTGTGGGAATCAACCTTAGAATGGAGAGCGAAGTAACCGATTTCCCGCAGCCGCTTTCACCGACGAGGGCTACGATTTGTCCCGGGAAAATATCGAGCGAGACATCTCGCACGGGTCGAATCTGCCCGCGCGGTGTATCGAAGGCAATGTTCAAATCCCGGATTTGTAAAAGCGGTTTTTGGGTCATTTCACTTTCGTCCGATCAAAATCAAATAGGCCGCGCATTATTGCGGATTTAAACGCGGGTCCAACGCGTCGCGGAGCGATTCGCCAATTACGTTATACGAAAACACGGTTAGAAAAATCGCCAATCCAGGATACATCGCCAACCAAAGATGAAATCCGCCACCCTGTCCGACAGATTGATTCAACAATCGACCCCAACTCGCCGCATCCACCGGCAAACCCAGTCCGAGAAAACTCAACACGCTTTCCGACAGGATCGCCGCCGCCACACCGAAGCTGGCACTGACAAGAATCGGGGCCAGCGCGTTGGGCAACAGATGTCGAAAGAGCACAGAGCGTAAAGGCAATCCGGCGGCGATGGCGGCGTGTACGAAATCCTGCCCGCGAAGACGCAAGAATTCGGCGCGTACAAATCGAGCATCGCTGGTCCATCCCGTCAGACCGATGATCGCCATAACCATATAGATGTCACGTTCGAACGCAGCACAAAAAGCCAGGAGGAGATAGATGGTTGGGATCGCGCCAAAGACCTCGACCAATCGCATGCCAAGCAGATCGACCCAGCCTACGAAATAGCCCATGAACCCACCGACGATAATCCCGATGAAGACCGCGATGCCCGTGGAGATGAATCCGATCGACATCGCAATCCTGCAAGCGTATATCATCACGCTAAGCACGTCTTCGCCGTTTTGCTCCGTGCCGAATAGATGGGAACCCGAGGGTGCCCAGGGTTGCGGGTGAGTGAAGTCGAATTGATCCTTCAGGTGATCCGACGGTGAATACGGAATAGGGGCCGGCAGCATTGCCTGTACGCGGCCTTCCTGCTTTAGCTCGCGATATTCCTCATACCCGCGGACAAGCGGCGGTTTGATCACAAAGTGTGCGATCGTCAGCGTCGCTAGAAGTATGACCAGGAAAATTCCGGCTTGAGCAAGGCGAGAAAGACCTTTGAAGTTCAGGATCACAATGGAAGAAAAAACCGCGATGACCAGGGTAACGTCAACGGCAGTTAAATGAGTCATCGCGGGACTCGACCAGTGCCCGTCGATCTTGACCAGCAATGGAAAACTGTTCGCCAGAAATGGCGCGAATACCGCACAAAAAGCCACGAGGCCAATCCAGGCGAGACTTAAACGGGTGCCCCACCGGCTCAGGGCGTGATGAACCACGCTTGCCAGCCAGCCGCGCCGTTTTTCGACGTGGGCGGGCGCATCAGCAAGCGACCCGGCGGATGAATTGATAGAGGCGCTACTCATAGCTCACCCTCGGGTCGGCCAACGCATACAGGATGTCCGCCAGCAACAGGCTGAACAGGCTTACGATACCGACGACGAGCGTTTCGGACATGACCAGTTCCTGATCGCGCGTGTAGATCGCATCGATCATCAGTTTGCCCATTCCGTTGATGCTGAAGATCGACTCGACGATCACCGATCCCCCGAGCAAACCGGGGAGAATGGTGGCCGCGACGGTAATCAGGGGAATGATGCTGTTGCTGAGGACGTGACGAAGCAGCACGTTTTGATCGCTAACGCCTTTGGCCCGGGCCGTGCGGGCGAAATCGGCCTGTAAGTTTTCCAGTACGGAAGACCGCATCAACTTGGACAAAAATGCGAATGAGCCGATCGACAAACAGGTGACCGGAAGCAGGAGATGCCAGATTGAATCCAACAACCAACCGCGATGAAATCCATCGGCGGCGAATGATGGCAAAAATCGCATGTACGCCGATAGAGTGTCGTGCATCCCACCCGTGGGAAACCAGTGAAGATAGTCGACGCTGGAAAGGAATCCGACCATCATCACCCCGCTCCACATCGTGGGAATGGACCAGAGCCCCAGGAAGAGGGAGCCGGTGGTGACATCAAATGTGCGACCTCGGTATCTTGCCGCATAGATGCCCGAAAGAATCGCGATTCCATAGACGATCGGGATCGACAGGAGATTCAAAAACAGCGTTGGCGGCAGGGCCTCGGCAATGACTCGAATCACCGGTTGGCGACGCAGAAAACTCTCGCCCAGATCCGGGGGTTTAAATCCAAATCCGGCGGCGTTGCCTTCTTCATCCTTCTTGAAACCAATCGGCGATACCTGATTCAACCAGCGAAAATACTGAACGACCTTCGGCTTATCCAGCCCATAGCGCTTGTTGAGATACGCCTCCACCTTTTTGCGATCCTCGGCCCGCATATTGCCTTCAGCCGACCGAAGCGCCGCCCCGATACCCCCCGGCGCAAAAGCCATCACCGAAAAAACAATAACCGTGACCCCGATCAACGTCGGGAACATCAGCAACAGTCTTCGAACGATGTAACTCAGCATGTATCAAAGCCCAGCATTCTGGTCCCTACAAATCTACATCCTAATTCTTCGTCCACTTCTGCTGATCGCGCGGCACGAACCATTCTTCGTAATCATTCAATCCCAGCTTCGTCACCTTCACGTTTTGAAACCGCTTGCTGGCAAACCACATCCCCTTGCGAACCCACAGGAACATGTAAGGTTGATCCTCCGCCAAAATCCGGTGCGCCTTTTGCCATAGGATCATTCGCTTGCCCTCGTCAACGGTTCGGCGCGCCTCATCAATCGTCTTGTCCAACTCTTCATTCTTGTAAGACATGAAGTCGTCACCACCTGCGACCATCTGGCTGGAATGAAATTCCTGGTTAATATCGGATTCAATTTTCGCGCTCCAACCCATTGTGATCGCTTCGAAATTTTTGTTATTCAGGCGATCGGTAAATGATGCCCATTCGATTGGATCAGGATCGAGCTTGATTCCGGCTTTTGCGTAAGAGTCTTTCAAAGCAATGATCATTTTTTCGTAATTGCCCGTACCTGAAGGGTAGGTGACCTTGAACTCGAAAGGAGTGCCGTCCGGACCAAGTAAAATGCCTTGATCGTTCGTCTTTTTGAATCCAGCATCAGCCAGCAATTTTTTTGCCCCGTTAATGTCGAACGGCAATGTTTTCACATCCGGATTATTTTGTTTACTCACCGGAGAAAATGGACCGCTCGTGGGGACCGCGTATCCGAGCATGACTTCCTGGATCAATCGATCACGATTAACGAGCATCGTCATGGCCTGCCGAACTCGTTTGTCTGCAAAACGTGTGGGTTTCCCATCTTTCAACTGGTTCCAGGCGACAAATCGATAACCCTCCTCTGGATTGACGAAATCAAAATGCTGGCTTCGTTCAACCAGCGCAGGTTGTTTCAACATGTCGTAATATTGAGAGGCCTGCGGCTCCATCAGGTCGACATCGCCGTTGCTGAATGAAGTTTGGAGGGCGATTTCATTGCTGAACTCCTTGAACACAAGCTGATTCAATGCGGGGGGTTCACCCCAGTATCGTTCATTTCGCACGAGTTGAATCAATGTGCCGGTTTTCCAGGTCTCCGGGTTATCCATTCGGTAAGGCCCGCTTCCCATCAGCAGGCCGACCGACTGATTGAATTCCTCGGGTTTGAACTTCCCGTAGAAATGTTTGGGGATGATCCCCAACCCGGCCGCGAGCAGAAAAGATTCGAAATACGGTTCACCGTAGATGAAGGTAACCTCATCGCCATTCTCGCTTTTAACGACATCCTTGATTCGTTCAATATAAGCACGTTCGCGCGGGCACGCGATCTTTTCATTCATGATGAATTTGTAGGTAAATATCACATCGTCGGCGGAGAGAGGTTCGCCGTCAGAAAACTTCACACCCGGTCGCAGCTTGAATGTGATCTTCAGCCCATCGTCGCTGATTTTCCACGATGTGGCGAGCTGCGGTTTCCATTCCAACGTATATTTGTCGCGCGCGGCCATGCTGTCCAGAACATGCTCCTGCACGCGCTGGGCATACAAATCACCTGAAAGCAAAGGAGTGAGTTTAGCAATCTTGTTGCCGAAGCCATAGACGAGCCAATCTCCTTTGGCATAGCCAGGCATTTTCTGAGCCTCGTGGATTCGGAGAAAGGGATCGTCTTTTGCATCGACGACAGAACCGGAGGCGCTTTTCGTACTTGGAACGGCAATTGCGCCTTTCGATAGCAATTCCCGAATCTGTTGAATCTCCGTCTGCTGCTCGTTGATCTTCGATGAAATAAACTGCACCGTCGTCCACTGGCGATCGAATTGCACCATCGCCAGGGCGATGACGATGCCCAGAAGAATGAGAAGTGAGAAGAGAAAAAAGTCCTTCAGGCCGAAACGGTTTTCCATGCGAATACCAATGCGGTTAGATCAGATTTTAGCCGCTTCGTTTCTCGGGTCGAATACATCGCGAAGACCATCACCGAGAAAATTCAGACAAAGCAGCACGAACGCCAAAAGGGTACACGGAAAAAGAAGCAGCCACCAGTCACTGTGAATAGTATTGAGTGCGGGTTGCAGTCCATCGCTGGCAAGCGAGCCCCAGGTGGGTAACGGTGACTGAATGCCAACGCCCAAGAAGCTGAGAAAAGATTCCTGCAAAATGGCCGAGGGAATCGTAAGTGACGCGTAAACGATAATCGGGCCGACGAGATTCGGCAGCAGATGATAGAGAAAGATACGTGTCTCGGTGATGCCCGCAGCGCGCGCTGCTTCAATAAATGGTTGCGCCCGCAATGTAAGCACCTGGCCGCGAACGACGCGAGCCATCGTCAACCAACTCACCAAACCAATCGCGAGCAAAAGAACGATCATTGAGTTGGCCTGTTCAAATGCAATACGGAACAGAATCACCAGAAGGATGTACGGCAAGCCATAGAGCACGTCGACTATGCGCATTAACGTCGTATCCACCCATCCACCGCGATAGCCCGCCACGAGGCCAACCGTAACCCCCAGCGCCACTGAGATGGCCGCCGCGGCGAACCCAATCGAAAGGCTGATCACCCCGCCAAATAGACAGCGCCCCAACAAGCTGCGGGCCTGCGTGTCTGTTCCAAGCCAACGCCACAGATGCCCGAAATTCATATGGCTTTCATAGTCAGCCAACTTCGCCTGTTGGTTGTTCCAGTCGGCTGTTTCCATATCTGCCGGACGATCACCGAACGAGGGTGGGATCCGAGAGAATTGATCGTGCTGCAGATTGTATTGGATCGAACTTGTCTTCGAGAACCGGGTCCACGGTAGTGAGCCGAAGCTCAGGAGCAGTATGAATAAAAGTCCCCCACCTCCCCATACCGCGCGGCGACTCGCCAGCACCCGCCGCCACAATCGATCGGGAGGCGCGGCGACCGTTGCAGCGAACGATGAATCCATCAGCGGTGCGGCTACCACGCTCACGATTCACCTCGCTTCGAGGTCACATCAATTCGCGGATCTACAAACGCATAGCTCATATCGACCAATAAATTAAAGCTCAAAAGAAAGAACGAGTAAACGATGACCGTTCCCAGGATCAAAGTCCGATCGCGATTGAGAATACTGTTGACGAAATGCTGACCGAGCCCGGGGATGTTGAATACTTTTTCGACGACGAACGACCCGGTCAGCGTGTATGCCGCCGCCGGCCCGAGGTAGCTTAGAACGGGCAAGAGCGCATTGCGGAGTGCGTGCTTCCAGATGACAACCCCGCGTGAAAGCCCTTTGGCCCGGGCGGTGCGGATGTAATCGTTCCCGAGAGTATCGAGCATCGAAACGCGAGTCAGGCGGGCGATGTAGGCCATCGGCAGCAGTGCAAGTGCCACGCCCGGAAGGACCAAGTCGCGCACATGACCCCATTCCCCTACCGGTGGCCAATGCAATTTTGCGGTGAAGAAGATGAACAACATCGCGGCGGCCACAAAACCGGGAAGACTCACGCCGACCAGCGCGACGCTTAGACTCAACCAGTCGAGTAATCCATCTCTTCGGACGGCGGCGACGGTTCCCAATCCCACCCCCGCCAGAAGCGCTACGATTAACGCAAATAATCCCAATGTGATTGAAACGGGCAATGCTGATTTCAAGATATC